>DASZVN010000119.1:0-55642 GCA_035547055.1 Hyphomicrobiales bacterium | reverse complement strand
GCCTCGAGACCCTCTGGGAGATCGTCGAGAACTCGCCGTGGATCATCGAGCGCTACCGCGCCGCCACCATCTCGCTGCACTATTTCGGCGACAGCATCCTCAACTCGGTGTCGGACACGCTGGTCGCGACGCTGGGCTTTTTCCTCGCCGCGCGGCTCCCCACATGGAGCGTGGTGGCGCTGGCGGTGTTCTTCGAGCTCCTGGCCGGCTATGTCATCCGCGACAACCTCACCCTGAACGTCCTCATGCTGCTCCATCCCGTCGAATCGATCCGGCAGTGGCAGGCCGGAGTGTCCGCCCCATGAGCGAATTTTCCCCCCGCGAGATCGTCTCCGAGCTCGACCGCTTCATCGTCGGCCAGGGCGCCGCCAAGCGCGCGGTCGCCGTCGCGCTCCGCAACCGCTGGCGCCGCCTCCAGCTCGACGAGACGATGCGCGACGAGGTGCTGCCGAAGAACATCCTGATGATCGGGCCGACCGGCGTCGGCAAGACCGAGATCTCGCGCCGCCTGGCGAAGCTCGCCAACGCCCCGTTCCTCAAGGTCGAGGCGACCAAGTTCACCGAGGTCGGCTATGTCGGCCGCGACGTCGAGCAGATCGTGCGCGACCTCATGGAGATCGGCCTGTCGCTGACCCGCGAGGCACGGCGCAAGGAGGTGCGTGCCAAGGCCCACCACGCCGCCGAGGAGCGCGTGCTCGACGCCCTGGTCGGCCCCGGCGCCGGGCCGGCGACGCGGGACAGCTTTCGCCGGAAGCTCCGTGCCGGCGAGCTCGACGACAAGGAGATCGAGCTCGACCTCGTCCAGCAGCAGAACATGCCGATGTTCGAGCTGCCCGGCGGCAGCGGCCAGGTCGGGATGATCTCGCTCGGCGACATGTTCGGAAAGGCCTTCGGCGGGCAGAAGAAGACGCGCCGGCTCTCGGTGTCGTCGAGCTTCGAGCCGCTGGTCACCGAGGAGTCGGACAAGCTGCTCGACCATGACCAGCTCGTGCAGGAGGCGATCCAGACGGTACAGAACAACGGCATCGTCTTCCTCGACGAGATCGACAAGATCACGAGCCGCGAGGGCCGCATGGGCGACGTCAGCCGTGAGGGCGTGCAGCGCGACCTCCTGCCGCTGATCGAAGGGACGACGGTCTCGACCAAATACGGGCCGGTGAAGACCGACCACATCCTGTTCATCGCCTCGGGCGCGTTCCATGTCTCGAAGCCGTCCGACCTTTTGCCCGAGCTCCAGGGCCGCCTGCCGATCCGGGTCGAACTGGACGCGCTGACCCGCGAGGATTTTCGCCGCATCCTCACCGAGACCGAGGCCAGCCTGATCCGCCAGTCGGTCGCGCTGATGGCGACGGAGGGCGTGACGCTGACCTTCACGGACGACGCCATCGACGCGCTCGCCGACATCGCGGTCGAGGTCAACACCGCGGTCGAGAACATCGGCGCGCGGCGACTCCAGACCGTGATCGAGCGCGTCCTCGACGACATCAGCTTCAGCGCGCCCGACCGCAACGGCGAGTCGGTGGTGATCGACGGCGGCTACGTCCGCGACCACGTCGGCGACCTCGCCAGGAACGCCGACCTCAGCCGCTTCGTGCTGTAGGCACACCTACCTCGTGGGTGGGCAAGCCCGGCTTGCCCACGTCAGGCGCCGGACGTGGGCATCGCAAGCGATGCCCACCCTACGGACGCTTCCGTTTCAGCCGGACGTAGAGCGCGCCAGAGCCGCCGTGGGCGGGAACGGCTTCGCCGAAGCCGAGGACGACGGCGCGGAGCGCCGGGTCGGCGAGCCAGAGCGGCACGAGGCGGCGCAGGACGCCGCGGCGCTGGGCCAGCGGGTCGGCATCGGCGACATCGCGGCCCTTGCCGGTGACGACCAGGACGAGGCGCTCGCCGCGGCCCTGCGCGGCGAGGAGAAAGGCGTTGAGCCGGCGATGGGCCGCCGCCTGGGTCAGGCCGTGGAGGTCGAGCCGCCCTTCGACCGCGGCGGTGCCGCGCGCCAGGCGACGGGCGAGGCGCGGGTCGATCGTCTGCGGCGCCAAGACCGCGGGCTTTTGCGCCATCCGCCGCGGCGGCGCGCCGGAAGGCGGCTCGACGATGGGCGGCGGCGCCGGCATCTCGCGCAGGGATGCCGGCGGCGGGCGGCCGTCGAGCCGGGCGATCCCCGCGACGATCTGCGCCCACAGCGCCGCCTCGTCCGGGCGAAGGCCGCGGCTCCGACTCATCGGGCGGCGCCGCGCGGCACGAGCACGACGAAGCGGCCCGGCTGCTTGACCAGGCCGGCAATCGCCCCGGCCCTCTCGCCGGTGCCGAAGAAGATGTCGGCGCGGGCCGGCCCCTTGATCGCGTCGCCGGCATCCTCGGCGACCGCGAGATGGCGGAAGCGCCGGAGCGCCCCGCCGGGGCCGGTCGCGAGATCGGCGTCGATCCAGACCGGGAGGCCGTAGGGCCAGATGCGGCGGTCGATGGCGATGCCGGTGCCGGGCATCAGCGGCACGTGGGCGCCGCCTTCGGGTGCGATTGCGGCGCCGGGCGCGGTCTCGCGGAAGAAGATGTAGGAGCGGTTCTCGCGCATCAGCCCCGGCGCATCGGCGGGATGGGCCACCAGCCAGGCGCGCAGCGCCGGCGCGGTCGCCTCCGCGCGCGTCATCACGCCGCGCTCGACCAGGAGGCGCGCGATCGCGGTGTAGGGCCAGCCGTTCCGCCCGGCGAAGCCGACGCGCAGCACCCGGCCGTCCGCGAGCCGCACCCGCCCCGAGCCCTGAACCTGGATGAAGAAGGCGTCGACCGGGTCGAGCCACACCAGCTCGAGGCCGCGCCCGGCGAGCGCGCCGGCCTCGATGGCGGCGCGATCGGGCAGCGCCGCGACCCGGCCGGACGGTCCCTTCACCACCGCGGTCAGCGCCACCGGCACGCCCGGCAGCCGCATCCCGTCGGGGACCGCGACGAGTCCCGGCGGCGCCTTCAGGAGCGGCGCGGAAAAGCGCGCCGTGCGGCGCAGCGCGCCCGGCGCCTCGGGCTCGTAATATCCGGTGAAGAAGCCTTGGCCGCCGCCGGCCGGCACCACTTCGGCCGGGGCGAACGCCGCCTCGAAGAAGCGCCGCGCCGCGGCGGCAGACGGCGCTCGCGGCAACGCCCTCGCGGCAGCGCAGGCCGCCGCGAGCGAGGGTCCGGGCCCGCCCGCCGTGCCGCGCGCGCAGACGGCGCGAAAGGCTGCGAAGGCCGGCCGGAGGTCGGTCCCGCCCCAGCCGGCGAGCTGACCGTAGCGGAGCGGCATCAGGCGCGTGGCGGGGTCCGGCCAGGCGCGGGCGGCGGTCGTGCCGAGGAGGGCGAGGATGATGCCGACCAGCGCCGCCCAGCCGGCGCGGGCGCGGCTCATCCGCTCTGGGTGGCGACGAGCGTCCAGTTGGGATCGCGCGCGCCGACCTCGCGGGCGAAGGTCCACAGGTCGGTCACCTCGACCACCTTGTCGGGGCTGCCCTCGATCAGCTTGCCATCGCGGTCGTGCACCGCGCTCACCATCTGCGAGACGAAGCGCACGGTGACGTGGGCGGTCCGGCCCTGGACGTCGGCGTCGGCGATCTCGGCCTTGTCGATCGAGACGAAGGTTACGTCCACCGTGTGGCCGTCGGCTTCGCGCTGGGAGATGGTCTCGGAAAAGCCGTCGAACACCTCGCGGCTCACGAGGTCGCGCAGCGCCCGGCGGTCGCCCTTGGCGAAGGCGGTGACGATCATCTCGTAGGCGCTCTTGGCGCCATCGAGGAAGGCGTTCGCCTCGAAGCCCGGCTCGGCCGCCGCCACCGCGGCGACGCCGTGGGCCGGCGGCGCGGCCGGCCCGGCGCTCGGCTCCTGGTGCACCGCGGGCGGGCGGGTCTCGGCCCCGCGCGGCGGCAGGCCGATGACGTTCTCGCTGCCCGCCGCCGCGGGCGGCGCGGCCTCGCGCCGGCTGTAGGGGTCGCTCGGCGGGCGCTCGTTGCCGGTGCGCGTGCCCAGGACGGCGCGCAGCCGCCAGAAGATGAACAGGGCGAGCACCACGAGGATGACGGTGTAGATGGTGTCGACGCTGCTCATGGCTTCCTTGCGGGCGGTCGGCCGCTTCGCCGGCCCTTCGAGGCTGATATGGCGGCGGCCGAGCGCTTGTGCCAGCGTTCCCCCACGGCCGCCGGACGCACCTGCCCGCCTAGGGTAGAGGATTCCGCCTCCGCCGCCAACCGGGGCGACCTTGCGGCCCGCGACGGCGGCGTGCTAGCCCCGCCCGGGACACCCCGAATTTCCGCGATCGAGGATTGGCCATGAGCACCAACGGCGCCCCCGGGCAGGACGCGAACCCGCAGGCTGCGAACCCGCCGACCCTCAACGTGCTGGCTCAATACGTGAAGGATCTGTCGTTCGAGAACCCGCGGGCACCGCGCTCGCTGGTGCAGCCCCAGGGCCAGCAGCCGGCGCCGAACATCCAGATCCAGGTCAACGTCAACGCCAAGCCGATGTCGGAGACCGACATCGAGGTCGAGCTCAAGATCGACGGCCATGCCGGCGGCGGCGACAACCTCCTGTTCAGCTTCGACCTGCTCTACGCGGGCGTGTTCCGCATCCAGAACGTGTCCGAGCAGGATCGCGGTCCGGTGGTCCTGATCGAGTGCCCGCGCCTCCTTTTCCCGTTCGCCCGGCAGATCATCGCCGACGCGGTCCGCAACGGCGGCTTCCCGCCGCTGATGATCGACCCGATCGACTTCGTGGCGCTCTATCGCCAGCAATTGATGCAGCGCCAGCAGCCCACGGCCATGCAGCCGCCGCAGGCGCAGTAGGGACTCGCACCGGCATTCTCCACCTGTCGTCCCCGGACGCGCACAGCGCGATCCGGGGCCCGGTTGCGAGCGAGCGGCCAGCCTCGGATCCCGGCTCTGCGCTTCGCTTCGGCCGGGATGACGAGGGCGTGCCGCGTGCGCTACCCGGCGAAATCCTGCCAGAGCGGCGGCGCGCCGAAGGTCGCGAGGAAGGCGGCGTGGGCGGCAAGCTCGGCCTCGGTTACGCGCGGCGGCAGCGGTGCCGGCCGCACCCGGGCCGCGGCCGCGCCGGCGACCACGATCGCCTGCCCGTCGAGCAGGAGGCCGAGGCTGGCCTGGCGGCCGCCGCAGAGCTCGGCATAGACCTCGGCGAGCAGCTCGGCGTCGAGCAGCGCGCCATGCTTGGTGCGGCGCGAATTGTCGATGCGGTAGCGCAGGCAGAGGTCGTCGAGCCGGTTTGACGCGCCCGGATGGCGCCGGCGCGCCAGCGACAGCGTGTCGACGATGCGCTCCTGCATCAGGAGCGGCCGCCCCGCTCGCTTCAGCTCGGCGTTGAGGAAGGCGAAGTCGAAGCCGGCGTTGTGGGCGACCAGCCGGGCCTCGTCGCCGACGAAGGCGAGCAGCCCGTCCACCACCTCGGCGAAACGAGGATGGGTCCTGAGGAAATCGGCGGAGAGGCCGTGGACGCGAAACGCCTCCTCGGGCATGTCGCGGTCGGGGTTGATGTAGACGTGAAACGTCTGCCCGGTCGGGATCAGGTTGACGATCTCGACGCAGCCGATCTCGACGACGCGGTGGCCGTCATGGGGGTCGAGCCCCGTGGTCTCGGTGTCGAAGACGATCTCGCGCAACGCCTGCTCTCTCCAGCCTCGCTGGCGTGCGCCCCCTCCACCATGCTTCGCATGGTCTCCCTCCCCCGTCTGCGACGGGTGAGGATCTGCGTCGCGGCTGCTCAATCCTCCCCTGCGAAGCGGGGGAGGTGGCGAGCGCAGCGAGCCGGAGGGGGCCCGGAATCCGCTCTAGCCGCCGGAGTCCGGTCGGGCAAGGGCCGCCAGCACCTCGTGCACAGCCTGCCGCGCCGGTTCGATGCCCCGCCCGGTGTCGATGACGAAATCGGCGCGGCGGCGCTTCTCGGCGTCGGGCATCTGGCGGCCGAGGATCGCGGCGAGCCTCTCCTCGCTCATGCCGGGCCGGGCCAGCACGCGGGCGCGCTGCTGGTCGTCGGGCGCCGTGACGACCACCACCGCGTCGCAGCGCCGCTCGGCCCCGGTCTCAAACAGGAGCGGGATGTCGAGCACCGCGACGGCGGCGCCCGCCGCCCGCGCCTCGGCGAGGAACGCTTCCTCCGCCGCACGCACCAGGGGATGGACGATCGCCTCCAGGCGGGCGAAGTCCGCCGGATTGGCGAGGAGGTGGGCGGCGAGGCGGTCGCGGTCGACCACGCCGGCCGCCACCGTGCCGGGAAAGGCATCCTCGATCGGCGCCGCCGCGTCGCCGCGATAGAGGTCGTGGACCACCGCGTCGGCGGACAGCACCGGGCAGCCGGCCCCGGCGAACATCTCGGCGGTGGTCGACTTGCCCATGCCGAGCGAGCCGGTGAGGCCGAGGACGATCACCGCTTCGCCTCCGCGAGGTCGGCGAGGACGACGCGGCGGAGCGCCGGGGTCACCTCGGGCGTCACGCCGAACCAATGGGCGAAGCCGGGCACCGCCTGGTGCAGCAGCATGCCGAGGCCGTCGACGACCGGGTTGCCCCGCGCCCGCGCCGCGGCGAGCAGCGCGGTTTCGAGCGGCGCATAGACGATGTCGTTGACCACCGCCATGCGGGGCAGCGGCGCGAGATCGATCTCGAGCGGCGGCTTGCCCGCCATGCCGAGGCTGGTGGCATTGACGAGGAGGCTCGCGCCGTCGAGGAGGCTCGGCAGCGAGTCAGAGCCATGGGCCGTGGCCCCGCTGCCGAGCCTCGCCGCGATCGCCTCGGCCTTGTCGCGGCTGCGGTTGACGAGGTGGACGGAAACGCCGCGGGTGCCGAGCGCGTAGGCGATGCCCCGCGCGGCACCGCCGGCGCCGAGGAGGACGGCTGCGCCGCCGCCGCGATCCCAGCCCGGCGCTCCGGCGTCGAGATTGGCGAGGAAGCCCGCGATGTCGGTGTTCATCGCGGCGAGGCCGCCGTCGGCCGCACGATAGAGGGTGTTCACGGCGCCGACCGCCGCGGCGGTGTCGTCGGCACCGCCGGCCATCAGGCGGAACATCGCCTCCTTGTGAGGCACGGTGACGTTGCCGCCGACATAGGCGCCGGCGCGGACCTTCTCGACGAAGGCGGCAAGACCGGACGGCGCGACCTCGACTGCCTCGTAGCTGCCGGCGATGCCGTATTCGCGGAGCCAGTGGCGGTGGATCAGCGGCGAGCGCGTATGGGCGATCGGCTGGCCGATGACGAACGCGCGGGGGGCATCGGTCATGCCGACAGCCGGCCGCGCTGGCGGAGGATGGCGAGGAGCGGCAGGAGCGGCAGGCCGAGCACAGTGAAATGGTCGCCGTCGATCGCCTCGAAAAGCTGCGCGCCGAGCCCCTCGATCTGATAGGCGCCGACGCTCTGCGTCACCGCCTCCCCCACCGCGTCGAGATAGCGGTCGAGGAACGCGTCGCCGAGCGGCCGCATCGTCAGCACCGCGGTCTGCGCCGCCGTCTCGACGACGGCGCCGTTCTCGGCCAGCGCGGCCGCGGAGTGCAGCGCGTGCCGCCGCCCCGACAGGAGCCGGAGCTGGGCCCGCGCCGCTGCCCGATCCGCTGGCTTGTTGAAGCGCTCGCCCCCGAAATCCAGCACCTGGTCGGCGCCGAGCACGAGCCGGCCGGGCATCGCCCGGCTGACCGCCAGTGCCTTCTCCGCAGCGAGATGAGCCGCGATCGCCGCCGCCGGCTCGCCCGCCGCGAGCAACGGCCGCTCCACCGCGCGCTCGTCGATATCCGCCGGACGGCGCTCGACGGGGATGCCGGCCGCTTCCAGCACCGCGCTACGAGCCCGGCTCGCCGAAGCCAGCACCAGCGGCTCGCCCCGCCAAAGCGCCCCGCTCACGGCTCGGCCGCCTCGGCGGCGCGGTGCTCGTTCAGGAGCCGGACGATCGCCGCGGCCGTCTCCTCGATCGAGCGCCGCGTCACGTCGATCACCGGCCAGTCGTGGCGGGCGCACAGCCGCCGCGCATAGGCGACCTCGGCCGCGACCTGCTCGCGGTCGACATAGGACGAATTCGGCTCGTCGCTCCGCATGGTGCGAAGGCGGTTCTGGCGGATCTGAACGATGCGGTCGGGGCTCGCCGTCAGCCCCACCACGAGCGGGTGGACGAGATGCTCCAGCGTCGGCGGCGGGATGTCGGGCACCAGCGGCACGTTCGCGGTCTTGATGCCACGATTGGCGAGGTAGATCGAGGTCGGCGTCTTGGAGGTGCGGCTGATTCCGACCAGCACGATGTCGGCCTCTTCCAGGTCCTCGGCGTGCTGCCCGTCGTCGTGGAGCATGGTGTAGTTCATTGCGTCGATGCGGCGGAAATATTCGGCGTTCAGCACGTGCTGGGCGCCCGGGCGATGGGTCGTCGTGGTGCCGAGATAGGACTGGAACAGCGCCATCACCGGCGCCAGCACCGAGAGGCACGGACAGCCGAGCTCGCGGCACTGGGCTTCGAGCTTCCCGGCGAGGTCGAGCTCGACGAAGGTGTAGAGCACGAGGCCCGGCGCCTCCTCGATCGCGGCGAAGACGCGCTCGAGCTGGGCCTGGGTGCGGACCAGCGGATAGACGTGCTCGATCGCGAGCACCCGCTCGTACTGCGCCGTCACCGCGCGGCCGACCGCGATCAGCGTTTCGCCGGTCGCATCCGAGACGAGGTGCAGGTGGAAGTAGCTGGTCGCCGCGGCCATCGGGGAAAGCTGTGGGAATCAGGGGACAAGCCGGCCCTTCCGCCGGGTCAAGGACCAGCTTGGCCCGCTCACAGGCAAAGGATCAACAGGGTTTTCACGCGGGACGGCGCCGGGACCGCAATGTGTGGAGTGTGGGGAGGGCTGCGTTTCGCGACGGCAGGATCGCCTGAAACGCCCGGGCATGCGGGCGCGCCGATTCGCCCCCTGGGCGGCTCGGCCGAAGGCGGGATAGCTTGTGGACGGCGGCGAAGCCCGCTAAGCCGCCCTCCAACTGCAGACTCAAATTCTTGAATCGAAATTCTTAATGAAGAGTTGACCGTGCACGACGCGGCGCCTGCGCCCCTTCTCCGCGCCCTGAACGGCGAACGGCTGGCACGGCCTCCGCTCTGGCTGATGCGGCAGGCGGGACGCTACCTGCCGGAATATCGCGAGACCCGCGCGAAAGCCGGCTCCTTCCTCGACCTCTGCTACCGGCCGGACCTTGCCGCCGAGGTAACGCTCCAGCCCGTGCGCCGGTTCGGCTTCGACGCGGCGATCCTGTTCTCGGACATCCTGGTGGTGCCGGATGCGCTCGGCGTCGCGGTCGGCTTCGTCGAGGGCGAGGGACCGCGAACCGAGATCGTGACGCCGGAGCGCATCGCCGGGCTGCGGCGGCCGCTGGACCGGCACAAGGTCGATCGCGTCTACGAGGCGATCGGCGCGGTCAAGGCCGAGCTGCCGGCGGGTGTCGCGCTGATCGGCTTCGCCGGCGCGCCCTGGACGGTCGCGACCTATCTCGCCGCCGGCCGCGGTTCGCCCGACCATGCGGCGGCGCGCCTCTGGGCCTTTCGAGACCCGGACGGCTTCGGCCGGCTGATCGATGCGCTCACGGAGGCGACGATCGCACACCTCTCGGGGCAGATCGCGGCGGGCGCGGAGGTGGTGCAGCTCTTCGACAGTTGGGCCGGCGAACTGCCGCCCGCGGCGTTCGAGCGCTGGTGCATCGCGCCGCTGGTGCGAATCGTCCGGGCCCTCCACGATGCCCACCCGGCGGTACCGGCGATCGCGTTCGCCCGGGCCGCCGGCTCGAAGCTGGGGCGCCTGGCGGAGGCGCTGCCGGGGGTGCCGCTCGGGCTCGACACCGCGGAGGATGGGGGAATGGTCGACCGGGTGCTGCCGCTGGGGACGGTGGTGCAGGGCAATCTCGATCCGCTGGCGCTGGTCGCGGGCGGTGCCGCGCTCGCGGCCGAGGCCGGGCGGGTCGCCGCCGCCTTCGCCGGGCGGCCGCACGTGTTCAACCTCGGCCACGGCATCCGCCCCGAAACGCCGATCGCCCATGTCGAGGCGCTGGTCCGACAGGTGAAGGGCTGAGAGGCTGGGATGTTGAACTCGCTCGTCCAGTGGCTCCTGTTTCTCCATCTGTTTTCGCTGATCGCCTTCATGGCGGCGATGTTCTATCTGCCGCGGCTTTTCGTCTATCACGCCGGCGTTCCGCTCGACTCCGAACAGGCGAAGACCTTCCAGGTCATGGAACGGCGCCTGATCCGCGGCATCGCCAATCCGGCGCTGATCGCGACCTGGGTTTTCGGGATTCTGCTGGCATGGCAGACCGGGCTCTACCAGGCGCATTGGCTGCACGCGAAGATCGCCCTGGTGCTGCTGCTCTCGGCGTTTCACGGGCTGTGCAGCGTGTGGCGGCGGCACCTCGCCGACGGCACCTCGACCAAGACTCCGCGCTTCTTCCGCATGGTCAACGAGATCCCGACCGTGCTCCTGATCGGGATTCTGTTTCTGGTGGTGCTTCAGCCGTTCTGACCGCGCCGTCATTGCGCGCGAAGCGGAGCAATCCGGAAGTCGCAGGCGCCGGCGCTTGTTGCCCCGGATTGCCTCGCCGCTCTGCTTCTCGCAATGACGGCGAAGGCTACCGGCGCGGGGCCCGCACGGCCGCGAGAAGCACGGCGCCGGTGACGAAGAACACCAGGAGGATGCTCATGCCGGCGCGCTGGTCGGCGGTCCAGGCGGTGACGGCACCGACGAGGAGCGGCCCGGCGAAGGAGGTCAGCGTCCCGGTCAGGGCATAGAGGCCGAAGAACTGGGTCATCTCCTCGCGCGGGGCGAGCCGGGCCAGGAGCGTGCGCGAGGCGGCCTGCAGCGGCCCGGCAAGGCCGCCGATCACCGCGCCGAGGGCGAGATAGAGCCGCTCGCCGGTCGCGGCGAACAGGCCATGGCCGTGGACCGGCGGCGCGACCGGCACGACGAAGAAGATGCGGTCGTGCGAGATCGAGAGGATCGCCGCGGCGGCGACGATGAGGCCGAGGAGCGAGCCCATCACCACCGGCTTCGGCCCGAAGCGGTCGTCGAGCGGGCCGCCGGCCAGCGCTCCGATCGTGCCGGTGATCGTGAGCAGGATGCCGAACAGGCCGATCTCGAAGCTGGTCCAGCCGAAGATGCCGGTGGCGTAGAGCCCGCCGAAGGCGAACAGCGCCACGAGGCCGTCGGCGTAGATCATGTGGGCGAGGAGATAGAGCGCCGCGTTGCGCCGGCCGCCGAGCGCGCGGAGCGTCCGGACCAGCTCGGCGAGGCCGCCGCGGACGGCCGCGCCGATCGCCATGCGCCGCGGCCGGTCGGGCACGAACAGGAACAGCGGCAGCACCAGCACGACATACCACAGCGCCGACAGCGGCCCGGACAGGCGGTCGCCGCCGCCGGTCGCCGGATCGAGGCCGAACACCGGCACGAGGCCCGCGATCGTGCGGTCGGTCGCGGGATTCGCCAGCGCGAAGCTCAGCATCAGGACGAGGCTGACGAGTCCGCCGACATAGCCGACCGCCCAGCCGGTGCCGGAGAGGCGGCCGAGCCGCTCCGCCGGCACGAGGTCCGGCATCATCGCATTGTTGAAGACGGTCGCGAACTCGACGCCGAGCGTCGCCACGATGAACCCGGCGAGCGCGAGCGGGATCGAATTGGCTGCCCCCGGCGGGGTGAACCACAGGAGGACGCAGCCGAGGACCAGGAGCACGGAGAACGCCGCGATCCACGGCTTGCGCCGGCCGGCGGCGTCGGCGATGGCGCCGAGGATCGGCGACAGCACGGCGATGACGACGCCGGCGCCGGCGGTGGCGAAGCCCCACAGCGCCTGGCCTTCGGCCGGCGTCGCGGCTAGGCGCCCGGCGAAATAGGGTGCGAAGACGAAGGTGGTGATCAGCGTGAACACCGGCTGCGCCGCCGGATCGAACAGGATCCAGGCGACGACCGCGCGGCGCGGTACGGCGCGCATGACGGACATCATGCGGCGGCGAGGTCGGCGAGGAGGCCGGCGGCGACGCTGAGCTTGGCGAGCGTGAGCCCGCTCGCGGCGATGCGGTCGATTCCTCGCCGGGCCTCCGCCGCGTCCGGCCGTTCGGCCAGCCACGCTCCGGCGGAGGCGCCGAAGCGTCCCGCGCGGGCGGCGGCCGTCGCGAGGGCACGGCCGGTGGCCTCGACCTGGTCGAGCGCGCGGTCGAGCGCGAGACGCTCGTAGTCGTCCGCGGCGGCGAGGGTGGCGGCGCGGGCGCGGAGGGCGTCGAGGCCGAGGCCGTCCGCGATCGCGAACAGCGTGGCCGCGGCGTCGGCGAGCGGGCAGGCGGCGGCCTCGGCGACCAGGACGGCGTCGGGCGCGCCGCGGAGCGCGGACAGCGCCGCGACCTGGCGCGCGAGGGCGGCCGGCACGTCCTCGGCGATGAGGGATGCCGCGGCCTCGGCGAGCGCCGCCTGGGCCGCGTCGCCGAGCGCGCGGTCGAGCCCGTCGCGGACCTTGTCGATGCCGTCGCGGAACCGCGCGACCGCGCTCGCCAGGGGCGCCCCGGTCTCGCGGTGGCGCAGGAACCATGCCATCCGCGACAGCAGCAGCTCCTGGGCCGCGCCGTAGAGGCGAAGCTGCAGCGTGCCGTCGATCCTGCCGTCGATCGCGTCGATCGCGGCGTTGAGCTCGCCCAGCCGGAAGCTGTCGTGCGCGAGCGCGAAGGCTCCCGCGATCGCGCCGCCCGCGACCCCGGCCCGGTTGCCGAGCCGGGCGACGAGGGAGGGGCCGCCGCGGTTGATCATGAGGTTCGCGAGCTGGGTCGCGACGATCTCGCGGCGGAGGCGATGGCCCTCGATCGCGCCGCGAAAGCGTTCCTGCATCGGCGCCGGGAAATAGGCGGTCAGCAGGCGGTCGAAATAGGGATCGTCGGGGGCATCGGATTCGAGGAGGCCGTCGAACAACGCCGCCTTGGCATAGGCGAGGAGCACCGCGAGCTCGGGCCGGGTCAGGCCTTCGCCGCCGGCGCGGCGGGCGCCGAGCGCCGCCTCGTCGGGCAGGAACTCGACGGCGCGGTCGAGCCGGCCTTCGGCCTCCAGCGCCTGCATCAGGCGCACCTCGAAGCCCAAGTCCTCGACGCCGCGGCGCGCGGCGAGCGACAGCGCCAGCGTCTGCTCGTAGTTGTTGCGGAGCACCAGCGCGGCGACCTCGTCGGTCATGCCGTGCAGCAGCGCGTTGCGTTCGGCGCGCGGCAGCGTGCCGTCGCGGACCGGGCCGGCCAGCGCGATCTTGATGTTGACCTCCATGTCGGAGGTGTTGACGCCGGCCGAGTTGTCGATGGCGTCGGTGTTGAGGGCGATGCCGCGCCGCGCCGCCTCGATGCGGCCACGCTGGGTCATGCCGAGATTGGCGCCCTCGCCGATCACCTCGGCGCCGATCTCGGCGGCCACGATGCGAATGGCGTCGTTCGCGCGGTCGCCGGCGTCGGCGTTGGTCTCGGTGCTCGCGCGGATGAAGGTGCCGATGCCGCCGAACCAGAGGAGGTCGACGTCGAGGCGGAGGATTGCCGTCATCACCTCCTGCGGCGTCGGCGCATCCGCGGCGAGGCCGAGCAGCGCCCGCGCCGCGCCCGAGAGCGGCACGGTCTTGGCGCTCCGCGGGAAGACGCCGCCGCCGGCGGAAATCCTGCTGCGGTCGTAGTCCGCCCAGGACGAGCGCGGCAGCTTGAACATGCGCTCGCGCTCGGCGAAGGCGACGGCCGGGTCGGGAGCGGGGTCGAGGAAGATGTCGCGGTGGTCGAACGCAGCGACGAGGCGGATCTCGCGCGACATCAGCATGCCGTTGCCGAAGACGTCGCCCGACATGTCGCCGACGCCGGCCACGGTGAACGGCGTCGTCTGCACGTCGACGCCCTTCTCGCGGAAATGGCGCTTCACGCTCTCCCAGGCGCCGCGGGCGGTGATGCCCATGGCCTTGTGGTCGTAGCCCTCCGAGCCGCCGGAGGCGAAGGCGTCGTCGAGCCAGAAGCCGTGCTCGGCCGCGATCGCGTTGGCGGTGTCGGAGAAGGTCGCGGTGCCCTTGTCGGCGGCGACGACGAGATAGGGATCGTCGCCGTCGTAGCGGACCATTGCGCGCGGCGGCACCACCTCACCGCCGTCGAGATCGTCGGTGAGGTCGAGCAGCGTCGCGATGAACTGGCGGTAGACCGCGGTGCCCTCGGCGAACACCGCCTCGCGCGGGCCCTCCGGCAGCTTCAGCGGGACGAAGCCGCCCTTGGCGCCGACCGGCACGATCACCGCGTTCTTGACCTGCTGGGCCTTCACCAGGCCGAGGATCTCGGTGCGGAAGTCCTGCGGCCGGTCGGACCAGCGGATGCCGCCGCGGGCGACCCGGCCGAAGCGGAGATGGATGCCCTCGAAGCGCGGCGAATGGACGAAGAGGTCGAACAGCGGCCGCGGCGCCGGCAGCCCGTCGATCTCGGCCGACCGCACCTTGAACGCCAGCGCCGCGGGCGGCGCGCCGTCGAGCCCGCGCTGGAAGAAGTTGGTGCGCGTCATCGCCCGCACCACGCCGAGAAAGCGGCGGAGGATGCGGTCCTCGTCGAGGCTTTCGACCGAGTCGAGGTCCGACTCGATCGCTGCGACCGCCGCGCCGGCGGCTTTCTCCCGCGCGGCCATGTCGGCGAACGCTTCGGGGTCGAAGCGGAGGCGGAACAGGCCGACGACCGCGGCGGCGATCTTCGGGTGGCGGCCGAGCACCTCGGCCATGTAGTCCTGGCCGAACGGGATCAGCGCCTGGCGGAGATAGCGCGAGACCGCGCGGAGCACGGTCACGTCGCGCCAGCCGAGACCGGCGAGGAGGGTTAGCCGGTTCAGCCCGTCGCTCTCGGCGCGGCCGTCGACCACGGCGAGGAACAGCTCCTCGAGCCGCGTCCCGGCGGCGGCGTCGAGCGCCGGCGCGCCGGCGGCTTCCTCCAGCACCATGTCGTGGAGCCAGACCGTGGTGCGGTCGCCATTCTCGCCGGGGGTGATGCGGAAGGTGCGCTCGTCGATCGCCCGCAGCCCCATCCGTTCCAGCATCGGCACCCGCTCGGCGAGCGGCAGCTCGCGGCCGTGGGCGACGAGCTTCAGCGCGATCTCGCGCGGATGGTCCGGCCGCGGCGCGAAGTCGGCGGCGAGCGGCCGGTCGGGGCCGAGCCGTTCCAGGCGGACGATGTCGGCGGCGGCGTCCTCCGGGCTGAAGGCGTCGCGATAGCCCTGGTCGAACGCGCCCGCATAGCGCGCGGCGAGGCGGCGGGCGCGCTGCATGCCGTGGCGCTGGGTCAGGATCGCGCGGAGCCGGTCGGGCCAGGCCTGCACCAGCCGGGCGATCGCCCGCTCCAGCACCGCGCGCTCGGGCCGCGGCGTCGTGCCGCCGCGGCGGCCGACGATGATGTGGAGGCGGGTCAGCGGCACGCCTTCGGGAAAGGCCGGGTAGATTGCCGAGACGTGGCCGCCATAGGCCTCGGCGAGGGTCTGGGCGATGCGGTCGGCAAGCGGGCTGTCGTAGCGCTCGCGGGGGATGAAGACGATCAGCGAGACGAAGCGGTCGAAGCGGTCGATCCGCGCGAGCACGCGGATCCGCGGCCGCTCGTAGAGCGAGAGGATCTCGCCGGCGAAGCCGAGCAGGGTGTCGCCGTCGATCTGGAACAGGTCGTCGCGCGGATAGCTCTCCAGCAGCCGGACCAGCGCCCGTCCCGAGCTTTCGTTGCGCTGGAAGCCGAGCCGCTCGAACAGCTCGGCGGCCTTGCGGCGGACCAGCGGGATGTCCGCGACCGAATGGGTGTAGGCGGTGTGGGTGAAAAGGCCGACGAGGCGCATCTCGCCCGCGAGCCCGCCGTCGGCGTCGAACAGCTTGAGCCCGACATAGTCGAGATAGGCGCGGCGGTGGACGCGCGAGCGGATGCTCGCCTTGGTCACGACGAGGGGCACCGGCTGGTGCAGGAAGGCGCGGACCTCGGGCGTGAAGGTGGCGAGGTCATTGCCGCGGCGGAGCATGCGGAGCTCGGGGTCGCGCAGGATGCCGAGGCCGGTCTCGGCGATCGGGTCGAGCCGCTCGCCCGCCGCGTCGGCGCGGTGAGCGTAGTCGCGCATGCCGAGGAAGGTGAAGTTGTCGGCGTCGAGCCAGCGCAGGAAGGCGATCGCCTCGGCGATCTCGGCGGCCGGCAGCGGCGGCGGGTCGTCGGCGAGGCGCCTGATCGCCTCGCGGAGGCGCTGCCGCATGGCCTGCCAGTCGCCGGTCGCGGCGGCCACGTCGCGATAGGTGGCGCGGAGGCCGGCGTCGAGCGCCTGCAGCGCCGGCGCGCGGTCCGGCGTCGTGACGTGGAGGTGGATCAGGCTCTCGCCGTGGCTGCCCGCCGGCAGGGTGCGGCCGGCGCGGCCGTGCCACTCGACGAGGCGGCCCTGGCCGTCGCGCGCGAGCGCCAGCACCGGGTGGGCGATCAGGCGGATCTCGAAGCCCTGGGCGGTGACCTCCTCGACGGTCGAATCGAGCAGGAACGGCCGGTCGTCGTTCACGATCTCGACGACCGTGCGCGGCGGCCCGCCGGCGCCGTCGGCGGCGAGCTCGGCGATGCGGATGTCGGGGCCGCGGCCGCGGCGATGATGGAGATGCTCCCAGGCCTGGACGGCCAGCGCCGAGCGAACCTGGGGCCCCAGCGGGGCCAGGTCCTCGGCCGCGGTGCGGGCGAAGAGGAGATCGGCGAAGCCCGAAGGCATGGCGTCGACCGCTTCCAGCACGATATCGGCAGCCTCGGCCGTGTTGCGTTCGCCCATCGCGATCAGCCCCGTTCTCCCGGGGCGCCATTCTTGGCCCCAAATGGTTAACGCGCGGCGACGACGGCTCCGGTGCAGCCTAACCGATTTGTCATCGTTCGGGCCGGGGCGGCAGCGGCGGCGGCAATACCGGCGGCACCGTCACCGCGCGGCTGCGGCGCCAGCGGCCGGCGCCGCGGCCTGCCAGCAGCCAATAGGCCAGGCCGGCGACGGCGCCGGCGGCGATCGCCGCGACCGGATGGGGCAGCGCCGGATTGGCGGCGTGGTCGAGGAGGCGCGCCAGCGCGCCCGTCACCGCGAGCGCGAGCGCGATATCGGCGAGCCAGGTCCGCCAGCCGAAGATCTCGGAGAGGACGATCGCGACCGCCGCCGGCACCAGCGCCGCGCGTCCGATCGCGCCGAAGAGATCGGCGCCGTCGACGATCACCGCGGCGGCGGTCGCGACCACGAGGCCGGGGTCGCCCGCGACCGGCGGATAGGCCCGGATCCATTCCGCGACCACGACGACCGAGACGGCGCCGACGACGGCGACGAGGTAGCCGAGGAGGATCGAGATCACCCGGACGAAGACGGTGCCGGCCACGCTGGGCTCACTCCTCGGTGGATGGCGGCGCGAGGCCGGCCGCGGCCAGGGCCGCCGCCTGGCGTGCCGCGACCTCGGCCTCGGCGAAGCCTGCGATCTCGGCCTCGAACAGGCGGTGGAAGTTCAGCTCCGCGCCGAGATGGAGGAAGACGCTGCCGAGGCCGACGGCGGCGCGGTCCATGAACACGAACTCGCGCGGGACCGTGACCGGCCCGTGCTGGCGGAGCGCCTGGTGGACGCGAAAGGCTTCGCGGCGGCCGTACTCGCCCGGCCGGGTGCCGTCCGCGAGGGTGCGAACGCGGTCGCTCAGCATCGGCCCGTAGATGAAGCGCGCCCAGACGTTCAGCGTGTCGATCAGGGCCTGGCTCAGCCCGCGAAAACCCCAGCTCTCGTAGGCGCCGACGATTTTTTCGCGATCGTCGTGCAGCAGCCCCTCGTAGAGCGCGACGACGCCGGCGACGAAGCGCGCCGGGAAGATTCGCACGCAGCCATAGTCGAGGAGATTGATGCCGGCCGCCGCGCCGGCCTCGACGAACACGGTGTAGTTGCCGAGATGGGGATCGCCGTGGATCACGCCGTCATGGGCGAAGGGATGCCACCAGGCACGGAACATTGCGGTGGCGAGGCGGTTCCGCACCTCCGGCGCCGCCGCCTTGAAGGCGAGGATCGGCTGGCCGTCGAGCCAGTCGAGCGTGAGGAGGCGGCCGGTCGACAGCTCGGGCCAGGTGCCGGGGATGCGCACCATCGGCTCGCCGGCGAGCATGGTCGCGTAGAGCGCGGCGTGGCGGGCCTCGCGGCGATAGTCGAGCTCCTCGCGGACGCGTGCGCCGATCTCCTTCAGGATCTCGGAGGTGTCGATCGAGGGGTCCATGCGCCGCTGCACGCCCATGATGATGCGGAGCTGGGCGAGGTCGGCTTCGACCGCCGAGCGCATGTCGGGATATTGCAGCTTCACCGCCAGCTTGCGGCCGTCGAGGCTCTCGGCGCGGTGGACCTGGCCGAGCGAGGCGGCTGCTGCGGGCGTCGGGTCGAAGGCGGCGAAGCGGCTCCGCCAGTCGGGGCCGAGCTCCGCCATCATGCGGCGGCGGACGAAGGCCGGGCCCATCGGCGGGGCGTTCGACTGGAGCGTCGCGAGGGCGCTGGCATATTCCGCCGGCAGCGCGTCGGGGATGGTCGAGAGGAGCTGGGCCACCTTCATCAGCGGCCCCTTTAGGCCGCCGAGCGCGGCGGCCAGCATCTCGCCTTCGCGGCCGCGGTCGCGCCCGGCGCCGGCGAGGCGGGCGCCGGCGAGCCGGGCGGCCACGCCGCCCATGCCGGCCCCGACCCGGGCATAGCGCACCGCCCGCGCGGACAGGCGGTTGCGCTCGCGGTCGGTGGGGTCGTCGTCCTCGGTCATGGCTGGTCCGCATATGGGGAGGCGCCGCCGCCTTCGCCCGCCGCCCGGCGCCACATTCTCAGCCCGGCGCCAGGTTGTCGCGGATCCAGCGGGTGAGGCCGTCCTCGTTCACCTCGCCTGCCGCGAGCGCGAGAATCATCACCACGGCTTCGGCCTCGGTCGCGACGAACTCGAGGCCATTGATGTCGAGGAAGGTGCCGAGTGCGACCAGCGCAGTCCGCTTGTTGCCGTCCACGAAGGGATGGTTGCGGGCGATGCCAAAAGCGTACGCCGCGGCGAGTTCCGGCAGGTCGCTGCCCTCGTATCCCCAGCGATTGCGTGGCCTGTCCAACGCCGATTCCAATGCACCGGGATCGCGTACGCCGCTCGGGCCGCCGAATTGCTTGAGCTGCTCCTCATGGATCATCAGCACGAGTTCGTGCGACAGCCAGCTCGGCTCCGTCACTTGGCCAGCTCGGCGAGCGCATTGCGATAGCGCTTCATCACCTTGCGCGCGCTCTCCATCCCGCGCTCAAGCTCGGGATCGAACGGCGTCAAGCGCACGCCGCCGTCGGCCGTCTCGGAGACGAACAGCCAATCGCCCTGCTCCAGCTTGAGCCGCGCCATCAGCTCCTTGGGCAGGATCAGGCCCGTCGAGTTGCCGATCTTCTTGATTTCCAGCTTCATCTCCGGTCTCCGTTATACAAAACGTATAACAGAGGGCTGCGCAGGGCAAGGTGCCGTAGGGTGGGCAACGCAAACGCGTTGCCCGCGTCCAGCGCCAGACGTGGGCATCGGCTCTGCCGATGCCCACCCTACGAGCGACCCGCGGCCTTCAGCCGATAGAGCGCGTCGAGGGCCTGGCGGGGCGTCAGGGCGTCGGGGTCGACGGCGGCGAGGGCCTCGCGCAGCGGATCCGGCGCCGGGGCCGTCACGACACCCGGCGGCGGCGCCAGCGCGGCGGCGAACAGCGGCAGCTCGGCGAGGCCGGGTCCGCGGCCGCCGGGCATCGCACGCTCGCCCGATTCCAGCTCGGCCAGGATCGCCTTGGCGCGCTCGACCACCGCGGCCGGCAGGCCGGCGAGCTTCGCCACCTGGATGCCGTAGGAGCGGTCGGCGGCGCCCGGCACCACCTCGTGGAGGAACACCACCTCGCCTTTCCACTCCGCCACGCGGAGCGTCGCGTTGTGAAGGCGCGGCAGGCGGCGGGCGAGCTCGGTCAGCTCCTGGAAATGGGTCGCGAACAGCGCCCGGCAGCGATTGACGCCGTGCAGGTGCTCGATCGTCGCCCAGGCGATCGAGAGGCCGTCGAAGGTCGCGGTGCCGCGGCCGATCTCGTCGAGGATGACGAGCGAGCGCGGCGTCGCCTGGTTCAGGATCGCCGCGGTCTCGACCATCTCGACCATGAAGGTCGAGCGGCCGCGGGCGAGGTCGTCCGCCGCGCCGACGCGGCTGAACAGGCGGTCGATCACACCGATCCGCGCCCGCGCCGCCGGGACGAAGCTCCCCATCTGGGCGAGGATCGCGATCAGCGCGTTCTGGCGGAGGAAGGTCGACTTGCCGCCCATGTTGGGCCCGGTGACGAGCCAGATGCGCCCCGCCTCGGCGCCGGCCGGCGGGGAGAGGTCGCAGTCGTTGGCGACGAAGGGCGCGCCGTCCAGCGCCTGCTCGACCACGGGATGGCGTCCGCCCTCGATCGCGAAGGCGAGACTGTCCTCGATCTCCGGCCGCGCCAGCCGGCACTCGACCGCGAGCGCGGCGAGCGCCGTGGCGACGTCGAGCGCGGCGAGGCCGGCGGCCAGCGCCTTCAGCCCCTCGGCGGCGGCGAGCACCCGGGCGGCGAGGTCCTTGAAGATCGCGGCCTCGCGGGCCAATGCGCGGTCGGCAGCGGCGGCGATGCGGCTTTCGAGGTCCGACAGCTCGACCGTCGAGAAGCGCATCGCGCCCTGCATGGTCTGGCGGTGAACGAAGGTCGCGTTCCACGGCGGCGCCCTGAGCGCCTCGCCTGCCGCCGCCGGCACCTCGACGAAATAGCCGAGGAAGTTGGTGTGCTTGACCCTGAGCGTGCGGATGCGGGTGTCTTCGGCATAGCGCCCCTGAAGCCCCGCGACGACGCGGCGCGAATCGTCGCGCAGCGCGCGCTGGCCGTCGAGCTCGTCGTCGAAGCCCGTGCGGATGAAGCCGCCGTCGGAGACCCGCGCCGGCAGCTCGCCGGCGAGCGCCGCCGTCAGCGCATCGGCGAGTCCCCCGTCCGGCGGAGCGAGCGCGACTGCCGCCGCCGCAAGCTCCGTGGGCAGGTCGGCACTCGCGAGGCGGGCGGCCAGCGCACGGGCGGCCGCCAGCCCCTGGCCGATCGCGAAGAGATCGCGGGGGCCGCCGCGGCCGAAGGCGAGGCGCTGCAGCGCGCGCACGAGGTCGGGCGCGGCGCGGAGGTGGTCGCGGCCATCCTGGCGGAGCGCGGGGTCCGCGACCAAGGCCGCCACGGCATCGAGCCGGGCGCGGATCGCCTCGACCGCGGTCAGCGGGCTCGCCAGCCGCTCGGCGAGGAGGCGGCGGCCGGCCGCGGTCACGGTGCGGTCGATCGCGTGGAGCAGGCTGCCGCGGCGCTCGCCGGCCAGCGTCTTCGTCAGCTCCAGATTGGCGCGGGTCGCGGCGTCGATGTCGAGATAGGCGCCGGCGGCGAGATGCTGCGGCGGGGACAGCGGCGGCCGGGCCCCGCGCTGGGTGCGCTCGACATAGGACACGGCGGCCGCGGCGGCCATGATCTCGGCACGGCCGAGCGCGCCGAAGCCCGCGAGCGTCGCGACGCCGAACGCCTCCGCCAGCCGGCGTTCGGCGCTGACGCCGTCGGTCATCGCGGGCGGAAGCGGCGTGAGCGGCGTCCCGCTCGCGGCGAGCGGCGTGAGCTCGATCGAGCCGATCGACGCCTCGGGCGCGGCGATCTCGGCCGGGTCGAGCCGCGCCACCACCGCGGCGAGCGCCGCCGGCGAAGCCTCCTCGACGGTGAAGGCGCCGGTCGAGACGTCGAGCGCGGCGACGCCCCAGACGGCATCCTCCTCGCCGACGACGCGGCGCGCCAGGACGACGAGGCGGTTCGGCCGCCCCGGCTCCAGCAGCGCCTCTTCGGTGATGGTGCCGGGCGTGACGAGACGGATCACGTCGCGGCGGACGACGGACTTGCCGCCGCGCTTCCGCGCTTCCGCCGGGTCCTCGAGCTGCTCGCAGACGGCGACGCGAAACCCGCGGGCGATCAGCCGTTGGAGATAGTCGTCGGCGCGCTCGACCGGCACGCCGCACATCGGGATGTCCTCGCCGAGATGCTTGCCGCGCTTGGTCAGGACGATGCCGAGGGCACGGCTGGCGGTCTCGGCGTCCTCGAAGAACAGCTCGTAGAAATCGCCCATCCGGTAGAACAGCAGGCAGTCCGGATTGGCGGCCTTGATCTCGATATATTGCGCCATCAGCGGGCTGACCCCCGCCGCCGCGCCGCTCTCCTGCTGGTCCTTGCCCGCGCCCCGCCCCATGGCGGCGGACCCTAACGCATTCGGAGGCGGGCCGTCAGGGCCTCACCCGTCATTGCGAGGAGCGCAGCGACGAAGCAATCCAGGGGCCAGGCTCGCCCCCCTGGATTGCTTCGCTTCGCTCGCAATGACGGCGGAGCGCCCTACTCCGCGGCAGCGGCCGCAGGCCGGCGGACGCGGGCGAGCGCCGCGGCGGCGTTGTCGTGGAAGATGGCGCGGCGGTCCGCCTCGCCGATCCGGGCCTCGGCGATCGCCTTGTTCGACCAGTCCATGCCGAAGGCGGTGCCGTCGGTGCCGAGGACGATGCGCCGGGCACCGTAGAGATCGGCCGCCAGCTCGATCGAGCGGGCGCCGAGCGAGTTGCAGTCGACCATCACCCTGGCCCGCCGCACCCGCGCCGACGGCAGCTCGTCGGCCGGCCGGTCGATGATCGAGCGGTGGTCGAGCCGCTCGATCTCGAACGGCAGGTTGCCGCCGAGATTGTGGCAAAGGACCGTGACGTCCGGGTAGGCGTCGAGGAAGTCGGTCATGCAGAACGTGACCATGTTCGACGAGATGCGCGCCTGCATGTCGAGCGAGCCCATGCGGGCGTGGGCGTTGTCGGACTTGTCGACTCTGGGCGCATCGGGGTCGTCGCCGATCCGTGCATAGTGGACCAGGAAGATCGCGGCGAGCCGGTCCGCGGCCGCGAACAGCGGCCGGAAGCGCTCGGCGCGCTGCTTCGAGAGGAAGCCGTCGCCCGGCAGCAGCGAGCCGACCATGCCGGGCAGGCCCATCGCGCGGTCGAACTCGGCGAGCGCCGCGGGCATGTCGCCGGTCGGCAGCGTCGCCAGGGCCGAGAACCGCGTCGGATGGGCGGCGCAGGCCGCCGCGAGCGCGTCGTTGATGGCGCGGCAGAGGGGCAGCGCCTCGGCCGCCGGCAGCGCCTCGATGCCGTAGACCGGCGTGACCGAGAGCACGGCGTGCTCGACGCCGCAGCGGTCCATGTCCGCGAGCCGGCTTTCGAGGGCCTCGGGCGGCGCCAACGGGCCGGGACCGAAGCCGGCGGTGAGGTAGTCGCGGCCGTCCTCGCCCTTCGCGATCATCGGCGGCGTGGTGCGCTGGCGGAGCGCTTCGCACAAAGGCTCGGGCACCCAATGGGCGTGCATGTCGATCGACATCGGTCTTGGGCGGCGGGCGGCCGCCCTCCCTGATTGGCCGGCGCCTGAAGCTATTCCGGCGCTCCCGGCGCTGCAATCGCGGCCGCGGCCGGCGCCGGCTCGTCCTCGCCCTCGTCGCCGTAGCCGACCAGGCGGAGCGGCCGCGCCGCGAGGCCCGCGGCGCCGCACCAGTGGACCAGCGCGTCCTCCTCGCCGTGGGTCACCCACACCTCGGCCGCCTTGGTGTCCTCGATGGTGCGGCAGAGCGCGTCCCAGTCGGCATGGTCGGAGATGACGAGCGGCAGCTCGGCGCCGCGCTGGCGCGCCCGCGCCCTGACCCGCATCCAGCCCGAGGCCAGCGCCGCCACCGGATCGGGGAATTTCCGCGCCCACAGATCCTGGATCGCCGACGGCGGGCACAGCACGATCGCGCCGGCGAGCGTCTTGCGGTCGGCGGCGCCGGCATGGCGCACCTCGCCGAGGTCGATGCCATGGCGGCGATAGAGCTGGGTCAGGCCGAGGAGGGCGCCGTGGAGATGGATCGGCGCATCGTGTCCGGCTTCGCGCAAGAGCGCGATCAGCCGCTGCGCCTTGCCGAGGGCGTAGGCGCCGACGAGATGGGCTCGCTCGGGAAACAGCGCGACCGAATCCAGGAGCTTCGCGATCTCCTGTTCCGCCGGCGGATGGCGGAACACCGGCAGGCCGAACGTCGCTTCGGTGACGAACAGGTCGCACGGCACCGGCTCGAACGCGGCGCAGGTCGGGTCGCGCTCGCGCTTGTAGTCGCCCGAGACCACCGCGCGGAATCCCCGCCACTCGAACCGGATCTGCGCCGAGCCGAGGACGTGGCCGGCGGGGTGGAACGAGATGCGGACGCCGCCGATCTCGATCGCCTCGCCATAGGCGACGGCCTGGCGGCGGCCGGCGAAATCCGGGCCGTAGCGCTCGGCCATGATCGCCAGCGTCGCGGCGGTCGCGAGCACGGCGCCGTGGCCCGGGCGGGCATGGTCGGAATGGCCGTGGGTGATCAGCGCCCGCTCGACCGGGCGGGTCGGGTCGACATAGACGCCGGCCGGCTTGCAGCAGAGGCCCTGCGGCGTCGGGCAGAGGAGATCGTCGGGCTGCATGATTGGTCATGTAGGGTGGGCATCGGCGTTGCCGATGCCCACGTCTGGCGCCGCACGTGGGCATGCTGTGCATGCCCACCCTACAGTCACCCCTTCAGCACCCGGACCGGGTTGCCATCGAGCCAGGCGACGATGTCCTCCACCGCCTTGGGATACCACTCGCCATAGGCCTCGCGGGTGACGTAGCCGATGTGCGGGCTCGCGACCACGTTGTCCATGGTGCGGAAGGGGTGGTCCGCGGGCAGCGGCTCCGGCTCGAACACGTCGAGCGCGGCCCCGGCGATGCGGCGCTCGCGCAGCGCCTGGACCAGCGCCTCTTCATCCACGATCGGACCGCGCGAGGTGTTGACCAGCCACGCCGTCGGCTTCATTCGTGCGAGCTCTGGCGCCTTGATCAGGCCGCGGGTGGCGTCGCCGAGGACGAGGTGGATCGTCAGCACGTCGGCGGTTCTCAGCAGCGCGTCGAGGCTCTCGGCGCGGGTGACGCCCGGCACCTTGGCGACCCGCTCGTCGGTGAGGTTCCGGCTCCACGCCGCGACGTTCATGCCGAAGGCGACGCCGATCCTGGCGACCCGGCTGCCGAGCCGCCCGAACCCTGCGACGCCCAGCGTCTTGCCGCCGACCTCGCCGCCGAGCGCCTTTTGCCAACCGCCGCTCCGCACCGAGGCGAGCTCGCCGGGCAGGCCGCGCATCGCGGCGAGGATCAGCGCCCAGGTCAGCTCCGCCGTCGCCAGCGACCCGCCGTCGGTGCCGCAGACGACGACGTTGTGGGCGGCGGCGGCGGCGAGGTCGATCGAGGCGTTGCGCATCCCGGTGGTGACCAGGAGCTTCAGCTTGGGCAGCCGGTTGAAGAGGGCCGCGTCGAACGGCGTCCGCTCGCGCATCGCCACCGCGACGTCGAACTCCGCCAGCCTCTCGGCGAGCTTGCCGCGGTCGGCAATATGGTCGCGGAACGACTCGACCTCGACCCGCCCGGCGAGCGGCGACCAGTCGGCGATCGAAAGGGCAACGTCCTGGTAGTCGTCGAGGATGGCGCAGCGCAGCATTGGCGGGCTCTCCGGAAGGCGGGGCGGCGCGCACCCTGCCCGAGCCCGCCCGTCGAGTCACGCCAGCCGTGTCGGCGCCGCTCCCTATGCGATCAGGAAATCCGCATGGGTGAGGTCGGCGTGGTTGTTGAGGACCGCGATCTTGACTGCCGCGTCGCCGCCGGCGCCGTCGTCGTCGTAGGAGAGGACGCCGGTCTTGTGGTTGTAGAGGATGCGATCGTTGGCATCCTCCGCCTTTGCCGCCACGTCCTTGAAGGCGGTGGCGGCAAGCGCGCCGACCGGCAGCGCGTGGAAGACGCTGTGGGCGAGGCGGATGGTGTCGTGCGCGGCACCGCCGGCGGCGAAGTCGACGATGTGGTCGACATTGGCGGCGCCGAGCTTGGTCGAGAACACGAAGGTGTCGCTGCCGCGCCCGCCGGTCATGGTGTCGGCGCCCGCGCCGCCGTCGAGAACGTTCTTGCCGGCATTGCCGGTCAGGCTGTTGGCGAGCGCGTTGCCGGTGGCATGGGTGTTGCCATGGCCGGTGAGGACGAGGTTCTCGACCTGACTGCCCGCAAGCGAGAACGAAACCGCCGCCTTGACGGTGTCCGTCCCGCCGTTCTTCGCCTCGACCACGCGGTCTCCGGCATCGTCGACGACATAGGTGTCGTCGCCGTTGCCGCCGCGCATGACATCCTTGCCGGCACCGCCGTTCAGCGTGTCATCGCCGCCCCAGCCGTTCAGGACGTCGCCTCCGCCCCAGCCGCTCAGGACGTTCTTGCCGGCGGTGCCGGTCAGCGAATTCGCGAGGGCGTTGCCGGTGGCGTCGAGGTTGCCGCCGCCCGTGAGGACAAGGTTCTCGACCTCGGTGCCTGCCAGAGCGAAGCTGACCGCGGCCTTGACGGTGTCGGTGCCGCCGCCCGCGGTCTCGATCACGCGGTCGAGCGCGTTGTCGACGATGAAGATATCGTCGCCGGCGCCGCCGGTCATGGTGTCGGCGCCCGTGCCGCCGTCGAGGATGTTCTTGCCGGCATTGCCGGTGAGGGCGTTGGCGAGCGAATTCCCGGTGGCGTTGATGTTGCCGCTGCCGGTGAGGACGATGTCCTCGACGAAGAGGCCGCCGATCGAGAAACTGACCGAGGCATCTACGGTGTCGTGCCCGCCGCTGGCGGCCTCGACCACCGTGTCGCCGGAACCGACGACGTAGGTGTCGTCGCCGGTGCCGCCGCGGAGGACGTTCTTGCCGGCGTTGCCGATGAGGGTGTTGTCGAGCGAATTGCCGGTGCCGTCGATGTCGGCGCTGCCGGTCAGGGTCAGGTTCTCGACGAAATCGCCGAGCGTGAACGATCCTGCGGACCGGACCGTGTCGGTGCCGCCGTCGGCGGCCTCCACCACGGTGTCGCCCGGACCGACGACGTAGGTATCGTTGCCCTTGCCCCCGGTGAGGACGTTGTCGCCGTCATTGCCGGTGAGGACGTTGGCGAGCGAGTTGCCGGTGCCGTTGAGGTCGCCGATACCGAGCAGCGTCAGGTTCTCGACGAAGTTCGGCAGGGTGAACGTCCGCGTGGATTGCACGAGGTCGACGCCGCCGTCGGCGCTGGCTTCGACCACCAGGGTGGCGGCGTCGCCGACCACGTAGGTGTCGTTGCCGGCCCCGCCGATCAGCGTGTCCCTGCCGCCGCCGGCGCTCTGGTTGCCGCCATCGTCCAGGATGTTGGCGCCGCTGTTCCCGACGAGCGTGTCGGCGCCATTGCCGCCGGTCAGGTTCTCGACGCCCGTCAGGCTGATCGTGCCCCCGCCGGTGCTCTGGGGATCGGAATTGGCGAGATTCACGATGACGCCGATCGTGTAGTTCGGCGGGGCGAAGAAGCTGACGGTGTCGTTGCCGGCGCCGCCGTCGACGTCGGCGGCGGTGCCGATCTCGACGGCGAAGCTGTCGTTGCCGTTTCCGCCCGACAGATGATCGACCGCGGCGCTGGCGCGAATGGTGTCGTCGCCGTCGCCGCCGCTGATGTTCGAAATGCCGTTGGAGCGGGAGGTAAGCACGTTGGCATCGCCATCGCCGGCGATGGTCTCGACGAGCTGCATGACCTTGTCGCGCACGACGCCGTCGGTCTCGTCGAAATAGCTGACGAGGAACTTGCCGCCCGCGAGCGCGGTAAGGGAGGGATCCGAGGTGAGGTGGTTTCCGTCGATGTCGATCGCGATCGGATGGGCGGGTGCCGTCAGCGCCTCTCCCGTCGCGGCATCGAACAGCGACAGATAGATGTCCTGGTCGCGGACCGCGCCGAGATCCAGGATCGTGTGTGTGAAGGCGACGCCGAAGACGCCGTCGAGATAGGCCGCTGCCGGCTGCTCGTCGATGCCGGGCATGGTGCTCGCCGAAGCGCGCGTCAGGGTGTTCCCGTCGGCGGCTTGAAATATCGTCGCGATGTCGAGATCGCCGTTGGACTGGTCGGCCTGATAGGCGGTCAGGAAGGCCCCGTCGGCGCCTGCGGCGACGCTCGGATCGGCATTGACCGACCCGGTCGTATCCACCGCGTGGGCCGCCGCCAGGATCACGCCGTCGCGATCGTAGGTCGCCTGCCATAGGTCGGTGTCACCGCCCGCACCGATGCGGTTCCACGTCACGAGGATGTGCCCGGAGCCGGCGAACGCGACGCTCGGCGCCTCGTCGTCAGCGGTGGACGTGTCGACCGATAATGTTGTCGTGCTGCCGCTGCCATCAGAATTGCGGATGGCGAGCATCACATCGTGGTCGCCACTGCCGTAATCGTGCTGCCATGCGAGGACCACTCGCGGGGAATATAAGATTGGATTCTGTTCAGCAGCAACATCAGCCTGACTGTTTTTGGTAGAATATAAGTTATATATCGTTGAAGACTGATAGCTATACGTAACAGATCCATCTTCGATATTCTCTTCCTCTTCAATAATTCCCAGATAAGCGCCCCCGCTCGAGGAGGTCCAACCGCCATATGAATGGAGGGACCCGTCGAGAGGTGACGTCGCGACGGAGCCGGAGGAGTCACCGACAGGAATGTTGAAGGCCTCGGTGCCGTCGGGGTTGAAGCCGTAGAGGACAAAGAAGCCTCGAGCGAAGTCGTACACGGTGGTCGCCCAGCCGCCGCCGGACAGGCCCCCGCTGTCCGGCGCCTCGGTAAAGTCGCCCACCGGGACATTGTTCAACGTATTGACGGAATAGCTGGTGGTGACGGTCATCGAGAGCCCCCTGCAGCGGTTCGCCGGCCTCCACCGTCGCGGAGACTGTTCTGTCTGTCGAAAAAAGCCCGTGGCCGACGCGTGGCGTCGGGGGCTCGCCGGCCGGCGGTGGAGTGGCGCGCCGCATCGCTGCGGCAGCGGCCCTGCCGTCACGATCGCCCGCGCGAGTCGTTCGGACGGAGGGGTCACCGATCCAGTCGGGACGCACGTCTCCCGACCAGTAAATACAAACTGGGAATGCAAATCTATGGCAATTTCGTCGTAGCGTGGGGCGGCCACGCCGCGGCGACGGTCAGGCCGATGTGGGCTTGGCGGCGGCCTTGGCGCCGGAGCGCTGCTCGACCGGCTTCCTGACATGGCGGAGGTTGTGGGCGGTGTTCACCAGCGCGATGTGGGAGAAGGCCTGGGGGATGTTGCCGAGCTGGCGGCGAAGATGGGGGTCCCATTCCTCCGACAGCAGGCCGACGTCGTTGCAGAGCTTGAGCAGGCGCTCGAACAGGGCCTCCGCCTCCTCGATGCGTCCGAGCATGACGTAGGCGTCGGCGAGCCAGAAGCTGCAGGCGAGGAAGGCGCCCTCGCCCGGCGGCAGGCCGTCGGCGCTCTTCTCGGTGTCGTAGCGCAGCACGAAGCCGTCGCGGAAGAGATCCTTCTCGATCGCGGCGACGGTGCCGGCGATGCGCGGATCGTCGGGAGGCAGGAAGCCGACCGCGGGCAGCAGCAGCAGGCTGGCGTCGAGATGGGGCGAGCCGTAGGCCTGCACGAAGCTGCCCCGCTTCTCGTCGAAGCCGTTGGCGCACACCTCGCGATGGATGCGGTCGCGGAGCGCGCGCCAGCGCTCGACCGGCCCGTCCATGTGGAACTCCTCGGCGCTCCGGACGGCGCGGTCGAACGCGACCCAGCACATCGCCTTGGAATAGGTGAAGTGCTGCGGCTCGCCGCGCACCTCCCAGATGCCGTTGTCGGGCTGGCCCCAGATCGCCTCGAGATGCTCCATGATCTCGATCTGGAGCATCCAGGCGGCGTCGTTCTCGGGCAGGCCGTTGACGCGGGCCTGGTAGAGCGCGTCCATCAGCTCGCCGTAGATGTCGAGCTGGAGCTGGCCGTGCGCGGCGTTGCCGATGCGGACCGGCCGCGAGCCCCCGTAGCCGTTCAGCCAGCCGACCTCCCACTCGGTCATGCGCCGCTCGCCGGCGATCGAATAGAGCGTCTGCATCTGGGCGGGGCTGCCGGCCGCGGCGCGCAGCAGCCAGTCGCGCCACGCTTCGGCTTCGCCGAAATAGCCGCCGTTCATCAGCGCGAGCAGCGTCAGCGTGGCGTCGCGGAGCCAGCAGAAGCGGTAGTCCCAGTTGCGCTGGCCGCCGAGATATTCCGGCAGCGAGGTGGTGGCGGCGGCGGCGATGCCGCCGGTCGGCGCATAGGTCAGGGCCTTCAGCGTCACCAGCGAGCGCGTCACCGCGTCGGCCCAGGGCGTCGCGAAGCGGCCCTGTTCCGCCGCGCGCCGCGAGGTGCCGGCCCACTCGGCCCAGAAGCCCTCGGTGTCGTCGAGGGCGGCCAGCGCGTCGATCGCCTCGGGCTCCGGCAGGTGCGAATAGCCGTAGGTCAGGACGAAGGGCACGGTCTCGCCCGCCGACACGGTGAAATCCGCGACGGACTTGAGGTCGACGCCCTCGATCCGAACCGGCGTCCGGAGCATGACGAGGTCGGCTCCGGCGATGGCGCGGAGCGCCGTGCCGTCGCCGTCCTTCACGCGCGTCACCCATGGCACGGCGGTGCCGTAGCCGAAGCGGAGCAGCAGCTCCATCCGCATCGCCATGGTGCCGCGCTCGCCCTTGACCAGGCGCACGATGTCCGAGGCCTTGCCGCGCGGCGGCATGAAATCGATCAGGGTGACGGCGCCGGTGCCGCTCTCGAACCGGGTCTCCAGGATCAGCGTGTCGCCGCGATATTGCCGGCGCGTCGAGGCGGTGCCGTCGGTGGGCGCGATCAGCCAGCGGCCGTTGTCCTCCTCGCCGAGCAGCGCCGCGAAGCAGGCGTCGGAGTCGAAGCGGGGCCAGCACAGCCAGTCGATCGAGCCGTCGCGGCCGACCAGCGCGGCGGTCTGGCAGTCGCCGATCAGGGCGTAGTCCTCGATGCGGAGCCTCGTCATGGCGCGGCTCACGCCGCGAAGTCGACGACGACCTTGACGTCGTCTTTCTCGCGCGCGAGCGCGCTCTTCCAGTCGTCGAGCCTGACGCGCCGGGTGATGAGGCGGCCGAGCCAGGCCTTGTCGGCAGCGGCGAGGGCCTCGGCGGCGGCCTGGTAGTGCCGCCGGTTGGCGTTGACCGAACCGAACACGATGTCGTTCTCCAGCACCATGGTGCGGTTGAGCCCGCCGAGGTCGAGCGAGATCTCGTGGCCGCCCGAGGAGACGCCGGCGAGGCAGACGATGCCGGACGGCGCGCTCCGCGACACCACCTCGGCGATCACCGCGGTCGCGCCGGTGCACTCGATGATGATGTCGGGCGCGAGGTCTTGGAGCGGCGGCAGCGAGCCCGCGTGGTAGGTGCCGCCGAGGTCCTTGACGAGGCCGGGCTTCGGCCCGTCGGTGACGCGGTCGAAGACGTGGACGTCGAGGCCCTTCTCGGCGCCGATCAGGGCCGCCAGCAGGCCGACCGGCCCGGCGCCGGTGACGAGCACCGTCTTCGGCTTCCAGGCCGCCGAGCGGTGGCCGAGCCGCTCGGCATGGTCCCAGGCCTTGGCGACCACGCTGGTCGGCTCCAGGAGGACCGCGTTGAGGCCGAGGGCCGGGTCGACCTTGACCGCGAAGTCCGGCTCGATCCGCCAGCGCTCGGCGCCGTAGCCGTCGCGCTCCTTGATGCCGCGCTCGGTGTAGCGGCCGTTGCGGCACATGTCCCATTCGCCGACCGCGCAGAACGGGCACGGCACCGGATCGGGCCGGCGCACGATGCCGACGACGAGGTCGTCCGGCTTCAGCCCGCTGTCGGCCGGCGCCCGCCGGACGCGGCCGAGCGATTCGTGGCCGAGGATGAGGCGCTGCTGTCCCGGCGGCGCCCAGCCGTAGGCGCCCGAGACGATCTCGGCATCGGTGCCGCAGATGCCGAGCGCGATCGCCTCGACCTCGACCGTTCCCTCCTCCGCCGCCGGTTCCGGCATCTCGCCGAGCGCGGCCGAATCGGCGGTGCCGGGAAGGACGGTGATGGCGCGCATGGGGCTCTCCTCGGGGCAGGGCGGGGGCCGGACGGATCGAGGGTAAATGCTCCCCGAGGCTGGAAGGTTCGCGACGGTCCGGGACGCGCGGCGAGGCGCCACACCCAAGAGGGATACCTCTTTTGCGCACAGCAGGGCTGGCCCGTTCCGCGCGTATACACGGCAGACGTGTGTCCCGTGTATGTAGTTCGCCATGTCGTTTCGTCTGCGTGAAACCTGCGAGACTTTTCCCAGCCGGTGGTGGCAATGGCAGCGTGACGGCAGCCACTTCCTCGCCAAGAGCGGGACGACGGTAGTCGGGATGGTGTGGCTCGACGCGACCGCGCTCGACACGAGCTGGCGGTGGTCGATCACGGTGCTCGATCCGTGGCACGCCGCCAACGGCCGGGCGGCGAGCCGCAGCGAGGCCAGCGCCGACCTTGAAACCGCATGGCGGAGCTGGCTCGCGCAGACTGGGCTGTGCGAGATCGACGAGGCCGCCTGCGCCCGGCGGGCCGGAAAGCCGTCGCGGTCCCGCGCGACTTGACGACGCAGCGCGGGGCCCGCTTGATGGTGGCGCCATCTCCGCACCGCAGCGGCATCGTGCCCGGCTGGCGTGCGCCCCGGGGGACAGATGACGGCGACCCGATCCCGTCCGGCCAGCACGGCCCGCGCCGCGCTCGCCCACCGCGGCTTTCGCCTCTACTGGATCGCCCGGGTGCTGTCCTCCTTCGGGATCCAGATCGTCAGCGTGGCGGTCGGCTGGCACATCTATGCGGTGACGCGGGAGGCGCTGCTGCTCGGCTTCGTCGGCCTGGTGCAGTTCGCGCCTTCGCTCGGCCTCGTGCTCGTCACCGGCACGGTCGCGGACCGCGTCAGCCGCCGCGGCATTTCGGCGGCCTGCCTGATCGGCGAGGCGGCGCTGGCGGTGACGCTGCTCGTGCTGGTTGCGCTCGACGGGCAGATGGTCTGGCCGATCTTCCCGGTGCTGGCCGGCTTCGGGGTCGCCCGCGCCTTTCTCGCCCCGGCGATGCAGGCGCTGGTGCCGAACCTGGTGCCCCCGGAGGATCTGGCGAGCGCGATCGCGCTGAACTCCGCCACCTTCCAGATCGGCATCATCGTCGGCCCGGTTACGGGCGGCCTGCTCTACGGCATCTCGGCCGAGGCCGCGTTCGGCGCCGCGGTCGCCTGCCTTCTCGTCGCGAGCGGGTGCATGCTCCGGATCGTGCCGCCGCCCCAGCGCGTCTCGCGCGAGCCGGCGACCCTCAAGACCATCGTCGCCGGCTTCGGCTTCATCTGGCGCCACCCGCTGGTGCTGGGGTCGATCTCGCTCGACCTCTTCGCGGTGCTCCTCGGCGGCGCGACCGCGCTGCTCCCGGTCTATGCCCGCGACATCCTCCATGTCGGGCCGTGGGGCCTCGGCCTGCTCCGCGCCGGCATCGGCATCGGCGCGATCCTGATGGCGATCTATCTCGGCATTCGCCCGCTGCGGGACCATGCCGGCGCGATCATGTTCGTCGCGGTCGGCTTCTTCGGCCTGTTCACCGTGGTGTTCGGCGTCTCGACCACGGCGTGGCTGTCGGTGGTGGCGCTGATCGTGATGGGCGCCGCCGACATGATCAGCGTCTATGTCCGCGAGACCCTGATCCAGCTCGCCACTCCCGACGCGGTGCGGGGCCGCGTCTCGGCGGTGAATTCCATGTTCATCGGCGCCTCGAACGAGCTCGGCGAGTTCCGCGCCGGCGGCATGGCCGCGCTGATCGGCGCGGTGCCGGCGGTCGTGCTCGGCGGCTTCGCCACGGTCGCGGTGGCGGCGCTGTGGGCGTGGTGGTTCCCGGCCCTCCGCCGCGCCCGCCACCTCGACGAAGTGCCGTAGAATTGTATCGCGGGCGCTCCGGCCCTCACCCGGTCGCCGTGCGGGCGACTGACCTCTCTCCGCCGGGGAGAGGTGAAGCGCAGGTTGGCGGCGCCCTCGTCACCTCTCCCGGAGAGAGGTCGAGTCGCATGCGCAGCATGCGAGCCGGGTGAGGGGCTGCGGCGCCGCCGTCATGGCACGCCGGCGCCGCGCACCGTGTCGACGACCGCCAGCGGGTTCGGCGGGAGCGCGTCGCCGCGCCAGGCGACGTGGCCGTCGGGGCGCACCAGCACCAGCGCGCGCTCGTAGAGCGCGGCGAGCTCGGGCTCCGCGAGGCTGACGACCTCGAGCGGCATTCCGCGCCGCCGCGCGGCGTCGGCCAGCGGCGCGGCATCGGGCGCCGCCGCGCCGAGGCGGAGCAGGACGAAGCCCCGGCCGAACAGGTCGAGCGTCGAGCGGCCGTCGGCGAGCCAGGCGTGCGGCGCCCGGCAGCCGGCATGGCTCGACTGCTCGTAGAGGCGGGAATCCTCCGGCTCCGGCGGCAGCGCGCCGTCCGGCACGACGATCGGCGAGCCCGCGTAGCGGTAGCCGAGATGGGTGTTGAGCGGGTTCTCCCAGGCCTGGGCATTGGCCGAGGCGAGGCGCCGGCCGATCGCGGCGCGCGCGGCCTCGCCCGCCGCGGTCTCCTCGGTGACGTGGGGCGCCGGCTTGTGCGAGCCGTAGCGCTCGAAATTCTCCATCGCCTCGTCGCACTGGCGGATGCCGACCAGCCGCCGCTCGGCCTCGTAGGACGCGAGCAGGTTCGGTCCGCCCCAGCCCTGGTGCATCGCGGCGAGCTTCCAGCCGAGATCGACCGCGTCGCCGATGCCGGTGTTCATACCGAGCCCGCCGTTCGGCGGCATCACGTGTGCCGCGTCGCCCGCGATCCAGACGCGGCCGCGGCCGTAATCGGCCGCGACCATGCGGCGGCGCACCCAGTGGCCGACCTTGACGATCTCGAACGGCACCCCCTCGCCGAGGGCGCGGCGAAGCTCGGCCTCGGCGTCGAGCGTCTCGGCGTCGGCGTGGGGCTGGATCATCAGGCGCCAGAGGTCGACGCCGTCGGCCGCGGTGAGGCTGCCCCAGGCGCCCTCCTCGCCGATGATGACATAGCGGCCGGCCTTGCCCTTGTCGTGCCGCGCCCACAGCGCCGGCGCGCGAAACATGACGTTGATCGAGCGGTTGATGAGGGGAGTGCCCTCCATCGCGATGCCGAGCGCCTTGCGGACGGTCGAGGAAAAGCCGTCGCAGCCGATCAGCCAGCCGGCGCGGATCTCCTCCTCGGCGCCGGTGGCCTCGTCGACGAGCGTGCACAGGACGCCGTCGCCGTCGTCGCGGAACGATTTGAGCCGGCAGCGATAGCGCAGCGCGATCGAGGGATGGTCCCCGGTCGCCCGGACGAGGATCGGGTCGAACACGAACTGCGGGCAATGGGCGAAGTTCTCGGGGCTCTGGGGAAAGGCGGCGATGTCCTTCTGCGCCGGCATCGGGATGCGGCCGATCTCGTGGCCCTGGAGCCCGGTCGTGAAGACGTTGTCGAACGGGAAGTCGTCGGGGAAGCCCCAGTGGCGGACCTTGTCGGCGATGCCCCAGCGCCGGCAGAACTCCACCGTGCGGATGCCGGTCGCGAACATCTTGGCGTCGACCACCTGGCCGTCGCCCTGCTCGACCATCAGGCACGGCACGCCGCGCCAGCCGAGATCGAGCGCCAGCGCCAGGCCGACCGGCCCGCCGCCGACGATCAGGACCGGGATGTCGTGACTAGCCATTCAGCCTCCCCGTCATGGCCGGGCTTGGCCTCTGCTGCCCTTGGGTCCCGCCCGTTGTCATCCCGGCCGGAGCGAAGCGGAGAGCCGGGATCCGGGTCTCGATACGATGCCTTGGGGCCGGATTCCGGATGGCGGCTTTGCCGCCTCCGGGATGACAAGGCCAGGCGACGAACGTTCACGGCAGGAGCAGGATTTTGCCGAAGTGCTTGTTGGCGCGCATGTAGTCCTGCGCGGCCACCGCCTCGTCGAGGCGGAAGGTGCGGTCGATCGGGAGGCCGATCTTGCCGGACAGGACGGCGTCGCGGAGGTCGGCCTGCGCCAAACGGCCGATCTCGCGGACCTCCTCCAGCGAGCGGGTGCGGAAGGTGACGCCGACATAGTCGATGCGCCGCAGGGCATGGAGGTCGAAGTCGAACTCCGCCTTCTGCCCGCCGAGCCGGCCGACATTGACGATGCGCCCGCGGATCGCGGTGGCGCGCATCGTCTGCGACACCAGCGGGCCGGACACCATGTCGACCACGAGGTCGACGCCCTTGCCGCCGGTCGCCTCCAGCACCCGGTCGACCCAGCCGGCGGCGCCCGTGTCGAGCGCGAGGTCGGCGCCGAACTCCTTGAGGCGGGCGCGCCGCCCGGCATTGGTCGAGGTGCCGAGCACGAGCTTCGCGCCCATCGCCTTGGCGATCTGCAGGCCCATCAGCCCGACGCCCGAGCTGGCGCCCTGGATCAGGACGCTCTCGCCGGCCTTCATCCGCCCCGCGGTGACGAGGGCGTTGTGCAGCGTATAGAGCGCGATCGGGAAGGTCGCCGCCGTCTCGAAGTCGAGATTGCCGGGGATGGCGACGACGCGGCCCCAGTCGGCGACCGCATATTCGGCATAGCCGCCGCCACCTGAGCAGGCGACGCGGTCGCCGACCTTGACGCCCTCGACCGCGGCGCCGACCGCGACCACGTCGCCGGCGAACTCGACGCCGACCACCGCGCCGACGGCGCCGTGACCGCCAGAGCCGCGCGCGGCGCTGAGGTCGGCCCGGTTCATGCCGGCGGCGCGGACCTTGACCTTGACCTCGTTCGGCTTCGGCTGCGGCTCCGGAACGTCATCCCTGACCGCGAGCCCGTCCGGCGTCGCCACCCCTGCCTTCATCGGCATTCCTTCCATGTTCCCATTCGCAGGGTGGGCAACGCCCGCGTTGCCCACGTGCGGCGCAAAGACGGGGGCATCGGCGCCGCCGCCCCCCTATAGACGGTCCCGCACCATCTTCGCTCCCTCGCTCAGCGCCTTCAGCTTGCCGAAGGCGACCTCGCGCGAGAGATATTTCATGCCGCAGTCGGGCGCCGGGATCAGGCGCTCGGGCGGCAGGAACTTCAGTCCTTCACGAATGCGTGCGGCGACGGTTTCGGGCGTCTCGACCTCCTGGTCGCCGAGGTTCAGTACGCCGAGCAGAACGGTCTTGCCGCCGAGATCCCTGAGCACGCCGAGGTCGAGGTCGGGCTGCGCCGCCTCGATCGAGATCTGGTCGGCGATCGAATCGGCGAGCGGCTCCAGGAAGGCGTATTTGCCCTTGCCCGACTTCGCGACCAGCGCCGCGTAGCCGAAGCAGAGATGGACCACGGTCGGCCCCGCCACGCCTTCGAGCGCGCGGTTCAGCGCCTTCACCGCATAGCGGCCGGCGGCATCCGGAAAAGCCTGGATCCACGGGTCGTCGATCTGGACGATGTCGGCGCCGGCGGCCTTGAGATCCTTCAGTTCCGCGTTGACCGCGGCGGCGAAGTCCATCGCCACCGCCTCCTCGTCGCCGTAGTGCTCGTCGAGCGCCTGCTGCGTCATGGTGAACGGGCCCGGCACCGTGATCTTGATGGTGCGGTCGGTGTTGGCGCGGAGGAACTTCACGTCCTCGGCCTCGACCGGGCCGCGCCGCCGGATCCTGCCGACCACGCGGGGCACCAGGCTGGTCTTGCCGGTGCGGTTGATTTTCTGGCCGGGCTTGTCGGCGTCGATGCCCTCCAGCGCCGTCGCGAAGCGGTTGGAATAGCTCTCGCGCCGGGCCTCGCCGTCGGTGATGATGTCGATGCCCGCCGCCTCCATGTCGCGGATGGCGAGGCGGGTGGCGTCCTCCTGCGCGGCCTGGAGATAGGGCGGCGCCACCCGCCAGACGTCGTGGGCGTTGGCGCGCGGCACGCCATGGGCGGCGAGGCGCTGGCGGTCGATCAGCCAGTCGGGCTGGGGGTAGCTGCCGATCACGGTGGTCGGCAAGAGGCGGTTCATCGGCAGGCTCCCATCGGAGGACGGCTCGCCCTGTCCTAGCCGGCAAGCTTCGTCCGGATCAATCTTGCCCCGATCAATCATCGATCAATCATCGTTCTTGCCCGCGGGCGGCGCGGCTGCTTTGTTGGGCGCCTGACGGCCGGGACGCCGGACGGGACGCCGCCGATGCGTCCCCAGCGCCGCGCCGAACCGGGGAGGACAATGTGATGAAATTCACCATGGCGTCGTGGGGCGCCACCGCGGCTGCGGCCGCGCTGGGACTGGCGCTGGCCGCCGGGCCGGCCGCCGCCCAGAACAAGCCGGACTTCAAGGTCGGCGTCGTGGCCTCGCTGACGGGGCCGTTCGCCTCGCCGTCGAAGGACACGATCGACGGCGTCAACGCCTGGATCAAGGTCCACGGCCTGAAGGACCGCAAGCTCGTGCTCGACGTGCTCGACGACGAGACCAACCCGGTCACCGCCGCGAACGTGTTCCGCCGCCTCGCCGCGGACCCCGCCGTCAAGCTGATCTACATGTTCGGCAACAGCAATTCCGGGCTTGCGATCAAGTCGTTCGCGTCCGAGTACAAGGTGCCGATCATCACCGGCGGCGGCGCCGACACGCTGGGCTACCCCGCCGATCCGTGGGACTTCAAGGTCGCGCCCTCGAACGCCGACAACATGAAGGCGATTTCGCTCTTCGCCAAGGCGAAGGGCTATACCCGCATCGCCCACATCTACGGCACCGACAGCTACGGCCAGCTCGACCACAAGAACCTGGTGATTCAGGCCAAGGCGAACGGCCTCGACCTCGTCGCCTCGGAATCCTTCGCGATCGAGGACACCAACTTCAACGCCCAGCTCGCCCGCATCAAGGCGGCCAATCCGCAGCTCGTCTACTCCAGCGCCGCCGGCCGCGCCGCCGCGCTGGTGTTCAAGACCTACAAGCTGCTCGGCATCAAGGCGCCGCTCCTCGTGACCCAGGCGGCCGTGACCAACGCGTTCTGGCAGGCCATCGGCGGCACCGCGCAGGGCAACGGCCTCCTGGTCGGCGCCCAGCTCAGCGCCTACGGCACGGCGCTCGGCGGCCCGACCGCGAAATACTTCACCGAGCTCAAGGACGCGATCGGCCACACGCCGCCCTATTTCGCGACCTTCGGCTACGACGTCGGCATCATGACCGGCGCTGCGGTGGACCCGTCGGACGGTTCGCGCCAGAGCATCCGCGACCACCTCGAGGCGCTGCACGACCTGCCGGCGATGAACGGTCCGATCAATTATTCGGCCAAGGACCACACCGGCCAGAGCTACCGTTCGATCAAGATCGGCCGCTTCGAGAACGGCGTCGCCGTCCCGGCGGAATAGACCGGACGCCGCTTTCCCTCCTGTCATCCCGGCCGAGCCGAAGGCGCGAGCCGGGATCCGGGGCTGCGTGCCACGTCCGTGGCCGGATTCCGGATCGCCGCTTGCGCGGCGTCCGGGATGACCGCCGCGCTCGTGAGCCGACCTTGACAGGTCCGGCCGCGCGCACCTTCATGGCCGCCGATTCCGCAAGGAGCGTGGCCGGTGGCGATGAGTGAAGGCGCCGTGCGCGGGGCGTGGCCGCAGACGCTGACCCGCGTGCCCTACCGGGTGTTCCAGGACGCCGACGTCTACGCCGCCGAGCAGCGGGCGATCTTCCAGGGCCCGACCTGGAACTATCTCTGCCTCGAAACCGAGCTGCCGGAGCCCGGCAGCTTCCGCTGTACCGTCGTCGGCGACGTGCCGGTCATCGTCACCCGCGGCGGCGACGGGCAGATCCACGCCTTCGAGAACCGCTGCGCCCATCGCGGCGCGCTCATCAGCCTCGAGGACCGCGGGCAGGCCAAGTCGTTCAGTTGCGTCTATCACGGCTGGACCTACAACCTCGAGGGCGACCTCACCGGCGTCGCCTTCCGCCGCGGCATCGGCGGCAAGGGCGGGATGCCGGCGGAGTTCCGCCTCGAGGACCACCACCCGCGCAAGCTCCGCACCGCGACCCTGCACGGCCTCGTGTTCGGCACCTTCGCCGCGGAGACGCCGCCGCTCGAGGACTATCTCGGCCCGGAGATCGTCGCGCGCATCGGCCGGGTGCTGGAGGGCCGCCGCCCGGTGGTGATCGGCCGCTACACCCAGGTGCTGCCGGCGAACTGGAAGCTCTACGTCGAGAACGTCAAGGACTCCTACCACGCCTCGATCCTGCACCTGTTCTTCACGACCTTTCAGCTCAACCGCCTGTCGATGAAGGGCGAGATCATCGTCGACCGATCCGGCGGCCACCACGTCAGCTATTCCGCGATCGACCGCGCCGCCGAGCGGGGCGGCGAATACGCCGACGAGAAGCTCCGCTCCGAGGGGCAGTATCGCCTCGCCGACCCGTCGATCCTGCACGGCTTCGAGGAGTTCGACGACGACATCACGCTGCAGATCCTCTCGGTATTCCCGACCTTCGTGCTGCAGCAGATCCAGAACGCGATCGCGGTGCGCCAGGTGGTGCCGCGCACCACCGAGCGCACCGACCTCAACTGGACGCTGCTCGGCTTCGCGAACGACACGCCGGAGCAGCGCCTCGTTCGGGTCAAGCAGGCCAACCTGGTCGGTCCGGCGGGCTACGTCTCGATGGAGGACGGCTGCGTCGGCGGCTTCATCCAGCGCGCGACCGCCGGGGCGCCGGACGCGATGTCGGTGATCGAGATGGGCGGCCACGACGCGGCGAGCAGCGAGAGCCGGGTCACCGAGGCCTCGGTCCGCGGCTTCTGGAAGGCTTATCGCAACCTGATGCAGCTCTGAGCGCCGCCCGCATGGCCGACGACGTCTTCCACCGCATCCTGCATGCCCAGGCGGCGCAGGCGCGCGCGATCGACGACGACCGGCTGGAGGACTGGCCGGCCTTCTTCGCCGACCCCTGCCTCTACAAGATCACCACCGCCGCCGATTTTCGCGACGGCCTCGAGGCGGGCCTCCTCTTCGCCAATTCGCCCGGCATGCTGCGGGATCGCGTCTCGGCGCTGCGCGAGGCCAACATCTACGAGCGCCAGAGCTACCGCCACATCCTCGGCGCGCCGCTGATCGGCCAGGCGGGCGAGGGCGGCACGGCGAGCGAGACGGCGTTCCTGGTGCTCCGCATCATGCGCGACGGCACCACCGACATCTTCGCGTCCGGAAAATATCTCGACCGCTGGCGCCTCGACGGCAGCGACGCCCGCCTCGCGGAGCGCATCGTCGTCTGCGACAGCGCCCGCATCGACACCCTGCTCGCCCTCCCGCTGTGATGGCGGGTTCCATCCGCTCCCCGTCATCCCGGACGCGGCGAAGCCGCGATCCGGGCTCCGGGTCAAGCGTCGTGCCTACCCCGGATCCCGGCGCTCCGCTTCGCTTCGGCCGGGATGACAACCGATCGTGCTCAATCCGAAAGGCTTCCCCATGTCGCTTGCCGAGGAGCGCCGCCGGCGCATCGTGACGACCCACACCGGCAGCCTGCCGCGGCCGGACGCGCTGACGGCGCTGATCGTCTCGCGGAAGCCTGAGGAGGCGGCCGCGCTCGCGCGCGATACGCGCCAGGCGGTCAAGGACGTCGTCGCCCGCCAGATCGACCTCGGCGTCGACGTCGTCAGCGACGGCGAGCAGTCGAAGAAGAGCTTCCAGCTCTACGCGGTCGAGCGGCTCGCGGGGGTCACGGCGATCACGCCGCCGCCCGGCGTCGTCAAGACCCGCGAGAACGTCGCCTTCCCCGCCTTCTACCCCGACGGCGTCCATGCCGGCTCGTCGCGGCCGGCCTTCGCCTGCACCGGGCCGCTCTCCTATACCGGCCAGGCCTCGGTCCAGACCGACATCGACAATCTGAAGGCGGCGCTGGCCGGCCGCTCGCCGGTCGGGGCGTTCCTGCCCTCGCTGTCGCCGGCGAGCCTCTCGGGCATGATGGAGAACCGCTACTACAGGAGCGACGAGGAGCACCTCTACGCCTGCGCCGAGGCGCTCCGCACCGAGTACGAGGCGATCGTCGCCGCCGGCTTCGACCTCCAGGTCGACGATCCCCGCCTCGCCATGCACCACATGATGAGCCCCGGGGCGACGGTCGAGGAAACCCGGACCTGGGCGCGCGGCCGCATCGCGGCGCTGAACCACGCGCTCCGCAACATTCCGCCCGAGCGCGTCCGCCACCACACCTGCTACGGCATCAATATCGGGCCGCGCACCAGCGACTTCGAGATGAAGCACCTCGCCGACCTGATCGTCACGATCAATGCCGGCGCCTATTCGTTCGAGTTCGGCAACCCGCGCCACGAGCACGAGTGGCGGATCTGGGAGGAGGTGAAGCTGCCCGAGGGCAAGGTGCTGCTGCCGGGCTGCATCACCCACGCCTCGGTGATCGTCGAGCACCCCGACCTCGTCGCCGAGCGCATCCTCCGCTTCGCCAGGGTGGTCGGGCGCGAGCGCGTGATCGCGAGCACCGACTGCGGCTTCGCCTCGACGCCGCGCATCGGGCAGCGCCCGGAGATCGAGCCCGAGATCGTGTGGGCCAAGTTCGAGGCGCTCGCCGAAGGCGCCCGCCGCGCGACGAAGGAAATGTGGGGCTGATCGACCGGCCGCGTTGACGCGTCACGCCCGCCTCGGGTCGGGCATCCACGCGTCGGCGGCCATGCCGTCCGAAGAAAGACGCACATGGCCGGGACGAGCCCGGCCATGACGAAGGGCGACGCTGCCGCGCCGGATCACTCGCCCGCGGCGGGCTCCGGCGGCGCGAAATCGGCGCTGCCGCCGCCCTGGCCTCCCTCGGCGTGGGCGGCGCCGTTGTCGCCCGCGGGGGCCTGCTCGCCGTCGCGGCCAAAGCGGTTGCCGTAGCGGCGGCGCCGGCCGCGGCCGGCGTAGCGGGTGCCGTTCTCGGCGCGCTCGGCGTTTTCGCCACGCTCTTCCGCCGGTGCGCCGCCACCGGTGATGAAGGCCGGCAGCGCGTCATGCCCCTCGGCTTCGCCGGCGGGCTCGTAGCGCTCGCGGCGGGGATAGCGGCCGCCACCATTGTCGCCGCGCTCGCCAGGGTCGCGCTCGCGATCCTCCGGCCGCTCGCGGCGCGGCTCGCGCGGCTGGTAGTCGCGGTTGTTGTCGAAGCGGCGCTGGTCGTCGCGATTGTCCCGGCGCTCGCCGCGGTCCTCGAACCGCCGCTCGCCGTTGCGACCCTCGAAGCGGCGCTCGCCCCGCCCGTCCTCGCGCGGAGGCTGGTCCTGGAGATAGGGCGCCGCGGGCTGGGCGGCGTCGACCGGCATCGGCCCGTCCTCGCCGCCGCCCTCGAAATCCTCCTCCTCGCCGTCGAGGTCGTCCTGGTCGGCGCGGGTGAAGCCGGGATAGGTCTGGAACGGCGGCTGGGCTGCCGCGAGCAGCCGATAATAGTGCTCGGCGTGCTGGAAATAGCTTTCCGCCGCCACCGGATCGCCGGACGACTGGGCGTCGCGGGCAAGCTGGACGTATTTGTCGGCGATATGCGCGGCGGTGCCGCGGATCTTCACGTCCGGCCCGTTCGATTCATAGGTCCGGCTGAGCGGATTGGAGCTCTTGCTGCGGCTGCGACCGCGCGAGCGCTTGGACTGTCCTTGCCTCATGGCGTCTTTCGGTTCTTCGCGTTGCTTGTTGCCCCTGGAGCCCGCGGTCGGCTCCCGCGCGCCTCATCGCGCGCCGGGCCTTCGACCGCAGACCTTCGTCGTGCCGCCGCCGCGGCGCGAACCTTGCCACCCGCACGCTCGCCGGCGGCACCGGCGTCCATGCTCGCAATGGCGTAAATCCTGCGTGGCCGCCGCTGGCCGGAGTCCCCCCTCCGTCCGCTCCCGCACCGCGCTCTGATGGCAGCGGCGCGCCCGGCAACCAGTCTCAGCCCGAAAAGCTAATCATTCCCTGTCGATTTTCCAAGGGGAAATTCGCAGCCGCAGCGAAAGCGCCCGCGGGATGCCCGCGAGATCGGGCCGCGCCGGGCCTGCCGCGGCGAGTCCGGCGGCCGCCATCAGCGCGGCGACCGGCGCCTCCTGTCCGGCGCCGAGCTCGATCACGAGCGCGCCGTCCGGGTCCAGCAGCGCCGGCGCCGCGGCGGCGATGGCGCGATAGGCGTCGAGGCCGTCGGCACCGCCGTCGAGCGCGAGCGCCGGGTCGTGCCGCGCGACCTCCGGCGCCAGCGCCGCGATCGCCGCGGTCTCGACGTAAGGCGGGTTGGCGACGACGAGGTCGAAACGGGCGTCGATCGCCGCCGCCCAGTCGCCGGCGAAGAAGGCGGCACGGGCGCCGAGGCCGAGGCGCGCGGCATTGTCGCGGGCGATCCGGAGCGCGTCTTCGGCGCGGTCGACCCCGAGGCCCGAGGCCAGCGGATATTCGCCGAGCAACGCCAACAGGATGGCACCGCTGCCGGTGCCGAGGTCGAGCAGCCGGAGCTGCCGCGAGGCGACGGCCGGGCCGAGCGCCGCCATCGCGGCCTCGACCACGGTCTCGGTCTCCGGCCGCGGCACCAGCGTCGCCGGGCCGAGCCGGAACGGCTGGCCCCAGAACTCCCTGGTGCCGACGATCCGCGCCACCGGCTCGCCTGCCCGCCGCCGCGCCGCCGCTTCAGCAAGCGCTGCGGCTGCGGCGGCCGGCAGCGGCGCGTCCGGTGCCGCCACCAGCGCCTCCACCGTCAGCCCGGTGGCGTGGAGCAGCAGCGCCCGGGCGTCGAGCTCGGGCGTCGCGAGGCCGGCCTCGCGGAACGCGGCGGCGACGGCCCGGAGTGCGGCCATGCGTCCGCCGGGCGGAAACGTCATGCCGGCGCGCCCTCGGCCGCCGCGGCGAGAAGTCGCGCCTGGTTCTCGGTGACCAGCGCCTGGACCAGCTCGCCCAGCCCTGTGCCTTCCAGGATCTGCGGCAGCTTGTGCAGGGTGAGGCCGATGCGGTGGTCGGTGACCCGGCCCTGCGGGAAGTTGTAGGTGCGGATGCGCTCGGAGCGGTCGCCCGAGCCGACCTGGCCGCGGCGGTCGGCGGCGCGGGCCGAGGCCTGGCGCTCGCGCTCGATGTCGTAGAGGCGGGCGCGCAGCAGCGACAGCGCGCGCGCCTTGTTCTTGTGCTGCGAGCGCTCGTCCTGCACGGCGACGGCGATCCCGGTCGGGATATGGGTGACGCGCACCGCGGACTCGGTCTTGTTGACGTGCTGGCCGCCGGCGCCGGAGGCGCGGAACACGTCGAAGCGGAGCTCGCCCTCGTTCAGCGCGAAGTCGATCTCCTCGACCTTGGGCAGCACGGCGACGGTCGCCGCCGAGGTGTGGATCCGCCCGGAGGCCTCGGTCGCCGGCACCCGCTGGACCCGGTGGACGCCGGATTCGTATTTCAGCTCGGCATAGACGCCGGCGCCGTCGATCTGGGCGACGATCTCCTTGAAGCCGCCCGCGGTGCCTTCGCTGAGCGACAGCACCTCGACCGTCCAGCCGCGGCTTTCGGCATAGCGCTGGTACATGCGGAAGAGGTCGCCCGCGAACAGCGCCGCCTCGTCGCCGCCGGTGCCGGCGCGGACCTCCAGGATGACGCCGCGGGCGTCGGCGGCGTCGCGCGGCAGGAGCGCGAGGCGGATGTCGTGCTCCAGCGCCGCGAGGCGCCCGGCGAGCGCCGGGCGTTCCTCCTCGGCGAGGGTGCGCATGTCGGGGTCGGTCGCGGGGTCGGCGAGAAGGGCGTCGAGGTCGGCCGCCTCGTGCCTGGCGTCCTGCCAGGCGCGGAAGGCGGCGACCACCGGCTCGATCTCGGCGCGCTCGCGGGCGAGGCGCACCACGGCCTCGCCATCGGCGCCCGCGGCCATCTCGGCCTCGATCGTCTCGAACCGGCGGACCAGCGTCTCCAGCTTGGCAAGCGGCAGCGTCATGTCGTTCCAGAACGTGGGCCGTCATGCCCGGCCTTGGGCCCGGCATCCACGAGTTTACCGGCGCCGCGGCCGAAAAAATCGTGGATGGCCGGGACAAGCCCGGCCATGACGGAGAGGGCCGCCTTTTACGGCATCCCGGGGCGGAAGGCGAAGCCGTCGCCCTTGGCCTCGATGCGGCCGAGGGCGGGGTCGGCGAAATGGGCCGGGATCAGCCAATGGCTGTGCTCGGCGCATTCCGCCATGATCCGCCGGCGGGTCGCGGTCGCGGCCGCCGGGTCGGTGCAGAAGCGGGTCGAGACCGTGGGCTCGACGATCTGGATCGGGTGGTGCAGGGCGTCGCCGACGAAGAGGCCGGTCACGCCGCGGCTTTCGGCCCGGATCAGCGAATGGCCGGGGCTGTGGCCGACCGCCGGCTCGATGGTGAGGCCCGCGACCGGCGAGAAGCGCCCGTCGACCAGCTCGGCCAGGCCCGCCTCGACCACCGGCAACACGCTGTCCCGGAAGATCGCGGGCTCGCCGACAATCGGGGTCGGGCGGGCGGGGTCGTCCGGAGCGCGGCTCCAGGCGTCGTACTCGGCCTGCGCGATGACGTAGCGCGCGTTGGGGAAGGTCGGCACCCAGCGCCCGCCCTCGAGCCGGGTGTTCCAGCCGCAATGGTCGACATGGAGGTGGGTGCACATGACGAAGTCCACCTCCTCGGGCCGCACGCCCGCGGCGACGAGGCGGTCGAGATAGGGCTGGTGCAACTGGTTGGCGGGCGGGAAGTCGCGCGGCTTGTCGTTGCCGCAGCAGGTGTCGATCAGGATGGTGTGCTCGGCGGTCCGGAGCAGCCACGAGCGGATGACGATGGTCGTCGTGCCGGCCTCCGGGTTCCAGTAGTGCGGCGCGAGCCAGCTCGCGTGGCGGTCCATGGTGGCGCGGTCGAGCGGGGTCAGGAGGCCGAACGGATCCGCGTTCGGATTGACGAGCTCCTGGACCTCCTGCACGGCGATGCCGCCGAGCGCGATCTTCACCCCCATGGCGATGCCCTCCCGGTGGTTTCCGTTTCCGCGGCGATGGTGTAGCCCGTCCCGGCCGGGCTTGTCCCGGTCATCCAGCGGGGTCTGTCATCCCGGCCGGAGCATAGCGGAGAGCCGGGATCCGGGAGCCGATGTCGCGCGGGCGGCCGGATCCCGGACAGCGGCTTTGCCGCTTCCGGGATGACAGCCGGCGGGTTCGCGTGGGAAGAGCATTGGACAGCGGGGGACGAGCGATGGCAGAGCCGGGGAAGGTGGTCGCGCGGCGCGAGGGCGCGGTGGGCTGGGTGGTGCTGGACAACCAGGCCCGGCGCAACGCCGTCTCCGTCTCGATGTGGCAGGGGCTGGCGGAGGCGCTGCGCGCGTTCCGCGACGATGCCGCGGTCCGCGCGGTGGTGCTGACCGGGGCCGGCGACAAGGCGTTCGCCTCCGGCGCCGACATCTCCGAGTTCGAGAGCCGGCGTTCGACCGAGGACGCCATCGCCGAGTACAATCGCATCGCGACCGACGCCAACTCGACGCTCAAGACCTTCCCGAAGCCGACCATCGCGATGATCCGGGGCTATTGCTTCGGCGGCGGCGTCGGCCTTGCGCTCGGCTGCGATCTCCGCTTCGCCGCGGACGACGCCGTCTTCTCGGTGCCGGCGGCCCGGCTCGGCCTGGCCTATCCGATGGGCTCGGTGAAGGCGCTGTTCGACGCCGTGGGCGCCGCCCACGCCAAGGAGATCCTGTTCACCGCCCGCCGCTACGGCGCCGCGGAAGCGCTCCAGATCGGCCTCGTCGGCCGCATCGTCCCGGGGGCGGAGCTGGAGCGGGCGGTCGGCGAATGCACCGCGATGATCGCGGACAACGCGCCGCTCACCGTCGCCGCCTCCAAGATCGCGGTCGATGCCATGGTCGCGGCCCCGGGCGGAAACCTCGCTGCCGCCGAGGCTGCCGCCGCGGCGGCGCTCGGCAGCGAGGACTACAAGGAAGGCCGCCGCGCCTTCATGGAAAAACGCCGCCCGGTCTTCGCCGGGCGATGAGACGCCCTCTCGCATCGTCGTTCGGACGCCGGGTCTCCTAGCCGACCCCGCCGCACAGGAGACCGATTATGGCAGACCGGCTGAAGGTGATCGCGATCGGCGGCAGCCTGCGCAAGGGGTCCTACAACGCCGCCGTGCTGCGCGCCCTGCCCGGCCTGGCGCCGCCCGACATGACGATCGCGCTTGGTCCGACGCTCGCGATGCCGCTCTACGACCAGGACGTCCAGGACCAGGCCGGCTTCCCGCCCGAGGCCCACGCGCTCTGCGACGCCGTGCGCGCCGCCGACGGCGTCGCGATCGTCTCGCCGGAATACAACTACTCGGTGCCGGGCTTCCTCAAGAACGGGCTCGACTGGGTCTCGCGCATGCCGAACCAGCCGTTCAAGAACAAGCCGATCGTGCTGATGTCCGCCACGCTCGGCCCGCTCGGCGGCGCCCGGGTGCAGTATCATCTGCGCCAGATCATGGTGTTCCTCGAGGCGTTCACCTTCAACCGCCCGGAAGTCTTCGTCGGCAACGCCGCCTCCAAGATCGACGCGGCCGGCGCGATCCACGACGAGACGACGCTGAAGTTCATCCGCGACGAGCTCGCCGGCTTCGCGGGCTTCATTCGCCGCATCCAGGCGGGGCACCCCGCGGCGTGAGCCGGCCCGGCCGCAATTGACTTGGGCGACGCCACCTCTTTAAGCTTGAAATAATAATCCGGAGCGAGAGCCGCGGAGGGCCGCCGCGCAGGCCTCGTGCGGTGCCGAACGGCTTTCGCCCGGCCGGCGCTCACCAAAGGGGGAATCCCGCCGCGGCGGGATTCGGAAACGCAGCAGGGAGGTTCCCGTGAAATCACTCGCACTCGGCGTCGCCGCGCTCGCGGGCCTGGCGCTTGCCACGACCGCAGCCCGGGCCGACGTCACCGTCGGCTTCGTGACCTCGCTCAGCGGCCCGGCGTCCTCGATCGGGCTGAACTACGACAACGGCATGAAGGCGGCCTACGCCTACCAGAGCGAGGTCGGCGGCCAGCACATCAAGCTCATCAAGCTCGACGACGGCTCGAGCCCGACCGCCGCGACCCAGGCGGCGCGCAAGCTGATCCAGGAGGACCATGTCGACCTCCTGATCGGCACCTCGAGCGCCCCCGGCGCCAACGCCATGCTCTCGGTCGCGAACGAGCTCCACGTGCCGTTCATCGCGATCTCGCCGGTGAACCTGAAGGTGCCCGAGCATCCCTGGGGCATCTGCATCACCCAGACGCCGAACCTCATGGTCAGCGTCATCGCCGACCGCATGAAGCGCGACGGCATCAAGTCGGTCGGCGTGATCGGCTTCTCCGACGCCTGGGGCGACCTCGTCTACAACGGCGCCATGGCCGCGTCCAAGGAGGGCGATCCCAAGGTCACCAGCAACGAGCGCTATGCCCGCACCGACACCACCGTCACCGCCCAGGCGCTGAAGGTGATCGCGACCAAGCCTGACGCCGTGCTCGACGGCGGCTCGGCGACCCAGGGCGCGCTGCCGCTCCTGACGCTGCGGCAGCTCGGCTACAAGGGGCCGTTCTTCGGCACGCCGTCGCTCCTCAACAAGGACTTCGTCCGCGTCGGCGGCAAGGCGGTCGAGGGCATCCAGGTCTCGGCCGGCCCGGTGATCGTGACCGACCAGCTTCCCGCCGACCATTTCTCGAAGAAGATCGGCACCGCCTTCCATGACGTCTTCCGCAAGATCACCGGCGGCGCGGCCGACGACGGCTTCTCCGGCTATGCCTTCGACGCCTGGGTGGTGTTCCTCCACGCCGCCGACAAGGCGCTCGGCGACCACGTCAAGCCCGGCACGCAGGACTTCCGCGACGCGGTGATGAACGCGATCTACTCCGACAAGGAGATCGCGGGCGTCCACGCGGTCTACAACTTCACGCCGAAATCCTATTACGGCGTCGACAAGCGCAGCCTCGTCGTGGTCAAGCTCGAAGGCGGCAAGTGGGTCTACCAGCCCTGACGCGCGGACGCCGCTGGTAGCGTCATTGCGAGCGAAGCGAAGCAATCCAGGGGCGCAGGCACAGCGCGTGTTACCCTGGATTGCTTCGTCGCTTCCGCTCCTCGCAATGACGGCGTGAGGCACCCGTGGTCCTTGGCATGAGATGACCGCGCAGATCGCCGCCATCCTGGCGCTCGACGGGATCGCGACCGGGGCGATCTACGTGCTGATCGCGCTCGGCTTCGTGCTGATCTTCGCGGTGACGCGGGTGATCTTCGTGCCGTTCGGCGACATCGCCGCGTTCACGGCGCTGACGCTGGCCGCGCTCGAAGGCGGCCACCTGCCCGGCATCGTCGGCCTCGTCGCGGCGCTCGCCGCGCTGGCGACGCTGATGGAGCTCGGCACCCTCCTCCGCATCCGGGCCTTCGGCCGGATCCCGCGCGCCCTCCTGTTCTACCTCGTCCTGCCGCTGGTGCCCGCGGCGGCGGTGTGGCTGGCCGCCGGCCTCGCGCTGCCCGAGGCGGCGCGGATCGTGCTCGCGCTCGCGCTGATCCTGCCGATCGCGCCGCTCCTCGACCGCATCGTCTTCCGCCCGATCGCCGACGCCTCGGTGCTGCTGCTGCTCACGGTCGCGGTGGCGCTGCACTTCGCCCTGGTCGGGCTCGGGCTCCTGTTCTTCGGGCCGGAGGGCGTGCGGACCCAGACGCTGACCGACTACACGCTCATGGCCGGCACCGTCCCGATCTCGGGCGAGACCATCCTGATCGTGGTGGCGGCGGCCGTCTTCTGCGGCCTCCTGTTCCTGTTCTTCGACTTCACCCTGACCGGCAAGGCGCTGCATGCGACCGCCGTCAACCGCACCGGCGCCCGCCTCATGGGCATCCGGCCCGACCAGGCCGGCACCGTCGCCTATCTCCTCGGCTCGCTCCTCGCCGGCGTCTCCGGCATCCTGATCGCGCCGGTCAACACCATCTTCTACGATTCCGGCTTCCTGATCGGCCTGAAGGCCTTCGTCGGCGCCATCATCGGCGGGCTCGTCAGCTTCCCGGTCACCGCGATCGGCTCGGTGCTGGTCGGCCTCCTGGAGAGCTTCGCCGCCTTCGAGAGCAGCCCGTTCAAGGAGGTCATCGTCTTCGCGGTGCTGATCCCGGTCCTCCTGTGGCGCTCCTACACCTTCGTCTCCAGCGAAGAAGACGCCGACGAATGAGCCGCGCTCCCCGTCATTGCGTGCGCCGCGAAGCAGTCCGGGGGTGGCGCCCCGGGCCCCCTCCACCATGCTCCGCATGGTTCCCCTGCACCGCTGCGCAGGGGAGGATTCGAGCCGCGGCGCCGATCCTCCCCCGCAAAACGGGGGAGGTGGCGAGCGCAGCGAGCCGAAGGGGGGCCTTTATATGACCCCGCTCCAGGCGCGCCTCGTCACCTTGGCGGCGGTGGTGCTGCTCGCGGCGGCGCCGCTCTATCTCGCGCCGTTCTCGATCACGCTGCTCGACTATATCGGCGTCTACTCGCTGGTCGCGCTCGGCCTCGTGCTGATGACCGGCGTCGGCGGCATGGTGTCGTTCGGCCAGGCCTCGTTCATGGGGGTGGGCGCCTACGCCACCGCCTGGGCCACCGCGCGGATGGGCTGGTCGCCGTGGCTCGGCCTGGGGCTGGCGCTGCTCGCGACCGGCGCGCTCGCCACGCTCCTCGGCGCGGTGACGCTCCGCCTCCAGGGCCATTTCCTGTCGCTCTCGACCATCGCCTGGGGCCTCGCGATCTATTTCGCCTTCGGCAACATCCCCGGGCTGGGCCATTTCGACGGCATCGCCGCGGTGCCGCCGGTGCGGATCGGCTCGCTCGCCCTGATCGGGAGCGGCCAGGTCTATTTCCTGATCTGGGCGGTGCTGCTGCTCGCCATGCTCGCGGCGCGCAATCTTCTGGGCTCCAGGGTCGGCCGCGCGATGCGCGCCCTGCCCGGCGGCGACGCCCTGGTCGAGTCGCTCGGGATCGACGCCTTCCGCATCCGGCTCGCCGTCTTCGTCATCGCGGCGCTGCTCGCGGCGGTGTCGGGCTGGCTCTATGCCCACATGGCCCGCTTCGTCAGTCCGACCTCGTTCGACGTCACCATGGGCATCGAATACCTGATGATGGCGATGGTCGGCGGTGCCGGCTACCTCCTCGGCGCGGTGGTCGGCGCGGCGCTGATCACGCTGCTCCAGAACGCGGTGCAGGACTACCTGCCGCTGGTCGTGCCGGGCGCGGCCGGCCAGCTCCAGATCGTGGTGTTCTCCGCGCTCTTCATCCTGTTCCTCCAGCGCGCGCGGGAGGGCATCGTGCCGTTCGTGGCGGGATGGCTGCCGGCGCTCCAGTCGCCGCCGCCGGTTCCTGCCCCGCCGCTCGAGCGCCGCACCCAGCCGGCGCCGGGAGAGACGCTGCTCACGGTCGAGGCGGCGGTCCGCCGCTTCGGCGGCCTGGTCGCGGTGAACGAGGTCAGCTTCGCGGTCCGCTCCGGCGAGATCCTCGGCCTGATCGGGCCGAACGGCGCCGGCAAGAGCACGATGTTCAACCTCGTCACCGGGGCGCTTCCGGCGAGCGGCGGCCGGATCGTCTTCGGCGGCCGCGACGTGACCCGCGTGGCCCAGCGCCGGATCGCGCAAGCCGGGGTCGCCCGCACCTTCCAGCACGTCAAGCTCAGGCCGCGGATGAGCCTGCTCGACAACGTCCTCCTCGGCACCTACGGCCGCACCCGCTCGGGCTTCCTCAAGGGCGCGCTCCGGCTCGACCGCGCCGAGGAGCGCCAGGCGGTGCAGGAGGCGCTGCGGCAGCTCGCGCGCGTCGGTCTCGACGGCCGCCCCGAGGAGCGCGCCGGCAACCTGCCGCTTGGCAACCAGCGCCTGGTCGAGATCGCCCGCGCGCTCGCCGCCGACCCGGTGCTCCTGGTGCTGGACGAGCCCGCCGCCGGGCTCCGCCGCCAGGAGAAGCTGGCGCTGGCGGCGCTGCTCCGTGCGCTCCGCGCCGAGGGCATGACCATCCTCCTGGTCGAGCACGACATGGAGTTCGTGATGGGCTTGGTCGACCGCGTCGTCGTGATGGATTTCGGCTGCAAGCTCTGCGAGGGCGAGCCGGTCGCCGTCCGCGCCGACCCCAGGGTGCAGGAAGCCTATCTCGGGGGCGTCGCGTGAGCGCGCTCGTCACGATCGACAACGTCGCGGTGGCCTACGGCAAGGCCGAGGCCGTGCGCGGCGTCAGCCTTGCGATCGAGGAGGGCCAGATCGTCACCGTGATCGGCCCGAACGGCGCCGGCAAGACCAGCCTCCTCGGCGCGACCATCGGGCTTCTGCGGTCGCGCGGGCGGGTGACCTTCCGCGGCGAGGACGTCTCGCGGCTGGAGGTGGAGCGCCGCGTCGGCCTCGGCTTCTGCCTGGTGCCGGAGCGGCGCGAGCTGTTCGCGCCGATGTCGGTCAGGGACAACCTCCTCCTCGGCGCCTATAGCCGCCGCCGCGACCGCGAGCGCACCCGGCGGACGCTGGAGGACGTGTTCGACCGCTTCCCCCGCCTCGCCGAGCGCTCGGGCCAGGCCGCGGGCACCCTGTCGGGCGGCGAGCGGCAGATGCTTGCGCTCGGCCGCGCGGTGATGGCGGGGCCGCGCTTCCTCATGCTCGACGAGCCGAGCCTCGGCCTCGCGCCGCTGATCGTCCGCGAGATCTTCCGCATCATCGCCTCGCTGCGCGGGCTCGGCGTCTCGATCCTCTTGGTCGAGCAGAACGCGCGGGCGGCGCTCGAGACCGCCGATTTCGGCTATGTCATGGAAACCGGCGAGATCGTCCATTCCGGCCCGGCCGCGGCGCTGCTCGGCGACCCGCGCCTGATCGCGACCTATCTCGGCGGCGGCGCGGGCGACTCACCGTGACCGGTCATCCCGGACGCGCGAAACGCGACCCGGGATCCGGTCGCAGGCGGGAGCGCTTGCCCCGGATCCCGGCTCTCGCCTTCGGCTCGGCCGGGATGACAGACCCGCGGTCACCGACGCCAACGACATGAGGGGAGGGGATCGGTGAAAATCTACTGGCAGAGCTTCGTCGATGCCTCGGCGAGCCAGCCCTACATGGAGCGGCTCGACCGCTACCTCAACGCCATCGCGGCGCCCGGCAATACCGTCCATGTCGCCGGCATCAGCCCGCCCGACCGCGATTTCGGCCGCCTCAGCGAATTCCGCTGCGCCATCCTCGCCGTCGACAACGGCCTCGCCGCCGAGGAGGCGGGCTTCGACGCCTATGTGATGGGCCATTTCCAGGATCCCGGCCTCTACGCTTTGCGGTCGGCGGTCGAGATCCCGGTGGTCGGCGTCGGCGAGGCGACGCTGCACCTCGCCGCGCAGCTCGGCCGGCGGATCGGCCTCGTCACCATCGACGACGTGTTCGAGACCTGGCACCGCGAGCAGGCCGATCTCTACGGCCTCGGCAGCCGCATCGCCGGCGTCGCCGGCATGGCCTGCCGGCCGGAGGATTTCAGCGGCGCCTTTGCCGGCGACGAGACCGCGCGGCGGCGGATGCTCGACGATTTTTCCGCCTGCGCCGCGCCGTTGGTCGCGGCCGGTGCCGACGTGATCGTGCCGGCCGGCGTGCTGCCGGGCCTGCTGCTCGGCGGCGAGCGCGGCTTCACCGTCGGCCATGCGCCGGTGGTGAACTGTGCCGCCGCCGGTCTCAAGGGCGCCGAGATGTGGGGCGAGCTCCGCCGCCTCGACGGCCTCGGCCCGAGCCGTGGCCCGAGCTTCGCCAAGGCCCCCGCCCGCGCCCGCGAGGACTTCCGCCGCCTGGTGCGCGAGGGGCGGGGGGAGCACCCCCTCCACCATGCTTCGCATGGTCCCCCTCCCCCGTCTGCGACGGGGGAGGATTCGCACCGTGCCTTTGATCCTCCCCTGCGAAGCGGGGGAGGTCGCGAGCGCAGCGAGCCGGAGGGGGCCCGGAAGCGTCGAGACGCTACCTGATCCTGAAACCCTGGCGTTCCCGGTCCCAGGTCGCCGGGGTGACGCCGCGCTCGCGGAGCTTGAACTTCTGCGGCTTGCCGTTCTCGGTCAGCGGCAGCGCATCGAGGAACTCGACGAAGCGCGGCACCGCGAAGGCGGGGAGCTTCGGCGCGGCGAAGGCGATCAGCGCCGCGGCGTCGAGCGCGGCGCCGTCGCGCAGCACCACGGCCGCCATCACCTCGTCCTCCGCCGTCTCGGCCGGGACGGCGAACACCGCGGCGGCGGCGACTGCGGGATGGGCCAGGAGCGCCGCCTCGACCTCGAAGGCGGAGATGTTCTCGCCGCGGCGGCGGATCGAGTCCTTCAGCCGGTCGACGAAGCGGAAGCGCCCGTCCGCCTCCTGCACGACGCGGTCGCCGGTGTGGAACCAGAGGTTCCGCCACGCCGCGACCGTCGCCTCGGGCAGGCCGAAATAGCCGCTCGCGAAGGCGAACGGCTCCGCGGCGCGCAGCGCCAGCTCGCCGGCCTCGCCGGGCGGCACCGCGTTGTCCTCGGCGTCGACCACGCGGGCGTCGAAGCCGGGGCGAAGGCGGCCCATGGTGCCGGGCGGGCCGTCGGGGTCGGCGATGACGAAATTGGTCTCGGTCGAGCCGTAGCCGTCGACCAGCGCAAAGCCGAAGCGCTCGCGAAACGGGCCGTGAAACGCCGCCGGCACGCCAGGGCCGAGCGCGATCCTGACCGGGTGGGCGCGGTCGAGCGGCGTCTCGGGCCGCGACAGCAGCATCGGCACCATCGCGCCGAGGAGATAGGTCACGGTCGCCCGGGCCTCGACCAGCGCCGGCCACAGGCCCGAGACCGAGAAGCGCTTGCCGAAGATCGCCGTCGAGCCGGTGAGGAGCGCCTGGTAGACGGTGTTGAGCGCATTGACGTGGAACAGCGGCAGCGCGGTGTAGAGCCGCTCGCCTTCGCCGAGG
>DASZVN010000118.1:0-27496 GCA_035547055.1 Hyphomicrobiales bacterium | reverse complement strand
GCACGCGTGGCGGAAACCTTCGGCGTGCGCCTCGGCGTCGTCCGGCTGTTCCAGCACCCGACGCTGCGCGGCTTCGCCGGGGCGATCGCCGCGGCGACGACCCAGCCGGCCGAGGCGGCGACCGAGGAGTGGAAGATCGTCCGCATCCAGCCGGCCGGCGACAAGGTGCCGGTCATCGCGATCAACAATACCGTCGCCTACTACAACCTCGCCCGCCTGATCGGGACCGACCGGCCATTCCTCGGCATCCAGCTTTTCGACCCCGACGCGCCGCGCGACCTGGAGCCGCGCCCGTTCGCAGAGATCGCGGCCGACTACGTCCGCATCATCCGCCAGGCGCGGCCGCACGGGCCCTACATCCTGATCGGCCTCTGCGTCGCGGGCGCGCTCGCCTACGCCGCCGCCGACCAGCTCCGCCGCGAGGGCGAGGAGGTGCCGCTCGTCGTCATGGCCGACACGTGGCTGCCGAACTATCTCCGCCGCCTGCCCTTCCCGCGCGGACCGCTGTTCCGCTGGTCCTACCGCTTCCATGTCGGGCGCCACCAATTGGCGCTGGTCCGCGCCGGCGCCGTCGGGCTGCCGGACGTGCTCCAGTCCTACCGGCTGGTGCGGAAGCTCCGGGTGCTGGAGATTGCCGCGGCGCTCGGGCTGATCGCGATGCCCGAGGGCAAGCACGACTGGAAGAATCGCTGGTTCCTGCCCCATCTCGAAGCCTCCCGCGACGGCTGGACGGTGCCGGCGCGAGACGGCCCCGTCGTGATCCTGCGCAGCGAGGAGATGGTGCTGCCCTTTGCCGATCCGGCGCTCGGCTGGCGCGGGCCGGCCGCGGGCCGGCTCTGCTCCGCGGCGGTGCCGGGCTGGCACGTCGACATGTTCCAGCACGCCGGCGCCGCCCGCATCGCCGCGATGCTGAAGCCGCTGCTCGACGCGGTGGACGGGGCCTGACCGGCCATGAACCTGGCGCGCCTCGAAGAGCTGAGGCCGGACCAGTTCCGCGACCGCTTCGGCTGGATGATCGGCGTCGCGGTGCTCGCCGTCACGCTCGGCCTTCTCGTCGTCGAATGGCGCGACGAGCGGCCGGGCCGCCTCGCCGGCGCCGGTGCCACGGCGGTGCTCGGCCTTCTACTCGGCGGCCTGCTGTTCGTCCCGGCGCTGCCGCGCCTCGCCGCTGCGGTCGAGCTGTTCGCCGGCCGTATGCCGCCGCCACCGAGCGGCCCACTGCCGGTCGCGAGCCTCGATCTCACCTTGCCGCCTCCGGCCGAAGGCGGCGCGCCGATCGTCGCCCGCCTCTGGCTGCCGGCGACGACGGCTGGGCTGCCGCCGCCGGGGTGCGTCGCCGCGCTCGCGGCGCTCCGGCCAGCCGGCAACGCCCGCGTCCCGATCGTGCTCTACGCACCCGCGATCGACGGCACGCGCGACCAGAACAGCCTCGCGGCGGCCGACCTCGCGAGCCACGGCTACGCCGTGCTCGCGATCGACGACATCAGCCACGACCCGCTGCCGCCCGGCGCCGATGCCGAGACGGTCGCGACACAGAAGCTCGTGCTCGATTTCTCCACCCTCGACGCCTATGCGGCGACGGTCCGCCGCGGCGGCGAGAAGACCCGTCTCGAGGCCGAGAAGGCGCTGGCCGCGCTCGACCGGCTCCAGGCCTGCGCCACCGCCCTGCCCGACCTCGCATGGCGCGAGCGGCTCGACTTCGCCAAGGTCGGCTTCTTCGGCTGGTCGTTCGGCGGCTCGACCGCAGCGGAGGCCGAGGCGATCGACCCGCGGGTGGTCGCGGCGGTCAACATGGACGGCTGGCTGTTCGGCGCTGCGGCGAGCGGCGGGCTCGCCGGGAAGCCCTATTTCCTGATGACGAGCGACTACGCCATCGGCGCCGACAAGCTCCGCTCGCCCGATGCCGGCACGCGCTATTACTGGGGCTTCACCAACTACGACCTCGGCCGCCAGCATCGGCTCCTCGCCGGGCCGCGCGGCTATGGCATCACCATCCGCAACGCCTGGCACGAGAGCTTCAGCGACCGCATCTTCTCCCGCGCCTTCCTGAAATCGTGGCTGACGCTCGACCCCCTCCGCGCCGAGGCGATCGTCAACGCCTATCTCCGCGCCTTCTTCGACACCTATCTCAAGGGCGAGCCAAGCCCGCTGCTGAAGCGCAACCCCTCGCCCTATCCCGAAGTCGAGCTTCTCCACACCAGCGCACACTGGCGGAAAGGAACCGCCACCGCGCCGACGATATCCGCCGCCGGCTCGAAGTGAAGCAGGCTCCAGCGCCGCGGCGCATCCGGCGCGCCGTCGAGGCGGAGCAGGCGGGCCGGCTCGTCCGGGCCGAGCGTCACATCGAAGCGCGCGAGCTCGATCGAAAGCCCGCCACCGAGCGCCTTCACCATCGCCTCCTTGCGGGTCCAGCAGCGGAAGAAGGCGCGCTCGCGCCCCGCCTCTGGAAGTGCCTTCAGCGCCGCCTGCTCGGCAGCCGAGAAGAAATGGCCGGCGACATCCTCCTTCACCGGCGCGACGTGCTCGATATCGACCCCGAGAGGCGCTTCGGCCGAGACGGCGAGCGCGGCGAGGTCGCCGGTGTGGCTGAGGTTGAAGTGGAGCGGGGGCGCGCCGGGCGGCATCGCCACCTCGGGCTTGCCCTGCGGCCCATAGGCGAAGCCGAGCGCCGCCGCGGGGATGCCGAGATAATCCTGCAGGATCAGCCGCAGCCGGGCGCGGCCGGCGACGAAGCGGCGCGCATGCACCGGAAAGACGAAGCGGCCGGCGCGGGCGCGTTCTTCGGGATCGAGCAATTCGGCGAGACGCGCGGCCTCGTCCTCGCCGGCGTCGAGCCGCCACAGCCAGAGATCGACCGTTCCCGGCGCGACGACTTCGCGGCCGGCCGACGGCCGGGCATCGGCTTCAAGCGTCATGGCGGCGCAGGAACATGCCGGAATAGGCCGGCACCGAGCGCTCGGGATAGCCCGGGATCATCAGCGAGTGCTCCGGCGCGCGCCATTCGTCGATAAGATCGTAGCCGATCGCGCCGAAGCCATCGAGCAGCGCCGCATGGGGATGGACGATGCAGGGCAGGAGATAGGACCCGCCGTCCTGCACGGCGGCGAACGGCGCCGCGGCCTCGGCGATCGGCGAGCGGTTGATGAGGACGTAGTGCGGCTTGTCGGCCAGGCGGCCGATCAGGCTCGGCAGCGGCTCCTCGAAATAATGGATCGATCCGCAGGCGACGAACATGTCGGCCCCCTCGGCGTCGGCGAGGCGCGTGCTGAAGCGGAGCCGCCGCTCGCCCCGCTCCGCCGCCAGGCGCTCCCCTTCAGCGTCGGTCTCCGGCAGGTCGTAGACCGTCCAGACGAGGTCCGACGCGAAATCGAGATAGTTCGTGTAGCAGTAATAGAGGGTGCCGACGAAGCCGCCGAAGTCGAACACGTGGTGGAGCTGCGGCGCCAGCGGCTGGAGATGGTAGAGCGCGGCGTAGTCGCTCGGACGAGGCCGCGCGGCCGCGCGCAGCGTCTCCCGCGCATAGTCGGCACTGAGATGGCCGCCGCCCTCGTGGCCGGCGATCGCCGCCGCCGCGGTGGCGATCGTGGCGTAGGGCCGCCGGTAGCCGAGCGCCGCCGCGAAGACGCCGCGCGCGACCGGAGCGTCGCGGAGCGCGGCGATCGCCGCGGCGGTCCGCGATCGGGGATCCTGCCCTACCAGCCAGCGCGCCAGGAGGCGGATCTCCTTCTGGCGCAGACGCCACAGCAGCGGTCGCAAGGCGCGCAGTCCATCCCGTTTCGGGCGGCGCGATGGGGCATCCGATTCTGTGACGAATCTGCGGCAGGGTGCAGCCTGCGGCGCCGATGCCGCGCCCGTCCTTCGGGCGCCGACCCTCCGACCGGAGTGGGCAGCGTCCCGCTTCCGGCGGATTGTTCGGCACGGGGACGACTGAGAGTCTGTCGGATCGACCGCGCCGAGGCGGGGGCCGTCATCCATGCAGACCAGGGCGACGCAATTCTTCGACGAGGCGAGCGCATCCTCGGGCGGCTTCCGCGACGAGCTGGAGCGAAAGACCTTCAATTTCGGCCACCGCCTCTCGGCCCACCCGCTCCTCGGCATGGATGCGCTGGCAGGCCTGGTCGACTATTTCGAGGCGAACGGGCTCGCCTGCCATTTCGAGATCGGCGCGGCGCAGACCGCGGACGGCTGGGCGGCACTGCCCGAGCGCATGACCGTCGGCGAGGCGCTGCGCCGCCTGCCGGACGGCGACGTCCTGATCGTGCTGAAGGCGTCGCATCGCCATCCCGACTATGCCCGGCTGCTCCAGGCCTTCTTCGCCGAGCTGGCGGAGGTGCTCGGCATCGACCTCGCAAGCCGCTACCGCACCCCGATCTGCACCGTGCTCCTGGCCTCGCCGGGGCGGATCACGCCCTACCACATGGACGATTCGCACAACCTCCTGATGCAGGTGCATGGCCGCAAGACCTTCTACGTCTTCGACGGCAGCGACCCTGCGATCGTCCCGGCCGCCGAGCGCGAGGCGTTCTGGAGCGGCGACTACAACGCCGCCCATCACGACGCCGCCAAGCAGGCCAAGGCGATCCAGGTCGATCTCGGCCCCGGCAAGGGTGTCCACGTGCCGATGCTCTATCCGCACTGGGCGCAGAACGGCCCCGAGATCTCGGTCGCGGTGAGCGTCAATTTCGCCCCGCTCGACAACCCGGAAGCCGACCTCTTCGCGCTCAACGCCCGCCTGAAGCGGCTCGGCCTCCATCCGAGCCCGCCAGGGCGGAGCCGGCTCGTCGATGCTTCCAAGCTCGCCGCCTTCCGGACGCTGGGCTCGCTCCGGCGGATGATGCCGCGCGGCGCCGCCGCCGGCCGCCTCTGACGCCGGCGCCGCGGGGGCAGGATGACCGGCATCAGGCGCGCGCTGCTGTTCAGCTCGCTCGACCGCTACCTCGTGCTGCTCGCCAACCTCGCGGCGATGGCGGCGGTCTCGCGCCTGCTCACGCCGGAGGAGATCGGCCTCTCGATCATCGCCACCACCGCGCTCGCCACCGCCGAATCGCTCCGCGACTTCGGCACCGTCGCCTTCCTCATCCAGCGCGCCGAGATCAGCCGCCCCGTGGTCCAGACCGCCTTCACGGTGACGCTCGCGATGTCGGCCGCGCTCGCCGCCCTGCTGTGGCTCGCGGCCGAGCCGTTCGCCCGGCTCTATCACCAGGCCGGCATCGTCCCCTATCTCCACGTCGTGGCGGTCGCCTTCCTCGCCGGCAGCCTGGCCGGGCCGGTGATGGCGCTGATGCGGCGCGACATGGCCTTCGGCAAGCTCGCCCTCATCAATGTCACCACGGCGACGGCTACCGCCGCGGTCACCGTCGCGCTGGCGCTTCTCGGCTTCAGCTATATGAGCTTCGCCTGGGCCGGACTCGCCACCGCGGTGGTCGCGACCGCACTCGCGCTCGCGCTGCGCCCCGATTTCTGGATCTTCCGGCCGCGCCTCGACGAATGGCGCAACATCCTCCACTTTGGCGGCTACTCGACGGCGACGGCCGTCCTGGTCCGCGCGTCGGATCTCCTGCCCGCGCTCCTCCTCGGCCGCATCATGAATCTCGAGGCGGTCGGCCTGTTCAGCCGCGCGCTGATGCTGGCGCAACTGCCCGACCGGGTGGTGCTGACGCTGCTCCGGCCGATCGCGCTGCCGGCCTTCGCCGCGGCCGGACGGCTCGGCGACGACCTCAAGCCGGTCTATCTCGGCGCCGTCGGCTTCGTCGCCGCGGCGTGGATGCCGATCCTCGCGACGCTCGCCCTCCTCGCCTACCCCGCGGTCGAGATCACGCTCGGCCCGGGCTGGGACGCCGTCGTGCCGCTGGTCAGGATCATGGCGGTTGGCTTCCTGCCCTATTTCCTGGTCGCCGGGCTCGGCTATGCGCTCCTCGTCGCCGCCGGCGCGGTGCACCAGACCACCATGCTGAATCTCATCTTCCTGCCGATCCGGCTCGCCCTGATCGGCGGCGCCTCGTTCCTCGGCCTGGAGGCCGTCGCCTGGAGCACGGCCGCAACCAATGTGATTCTCGTCGTCATGTGCCTCGTGGCCATCCGCCGCCACGTCGATTTCACCTGGGGCGAACTCGCCGGAGCGATGGGCCGCAGCATCGTCGTGACGCTCTGCACCCTCGCGGGGCCCCTCCTCGTGATCGCCCTGAACGGGTTCGATCTCGCGCTGTCGCAAATGGCCGGCGTCGGCGCCGGCGCGCTCGCAGGCCTCTGCTGGATCCTCGGCCTGTTCGCCGCCCGCCATCCCCTCGCCGACGAAATCCGCCGCGCGCTCGCGACCATGCGCGGGCTCCGGGCGCCGCGCGTGCCAGAGATCAGGCCGACCTAGAACGGGATGGCTTCGCTTCGAGTTGCCATCCTGCTCCAGCCTCTTGCTTGAGCATGATCCTCTTTCCAAAACCGCTACGCACGTTTCGGAATCATGCCGCCGCCGAGCCTCTTGCCAGGCGAGAACAAAACGGGTACATCTGCCGCATTGATCCCCCGCCGCGTCGCGTGGCACAGATGGAGCGCCGGCCATGTCGCCATCCCCTCTCCGGGTCGTCGAAGGAACCTCCATGGACAAGTCGAAGGCGCTCGATGCCGCGCTCTCGCAGATCGAGCGGGCGTTCGGCAAGGGCTCCATCATGCGGCTCGGGCAGCACCAGCAGGCGGTCGAGATCGAGACCGTCTCGACCGGCTCGCTCGGCCTCGACATCGCGCTCGGCGTCGGCGGCCTGCCGCGCGGCCGCGTGGTCGAGATCTTCGGGCCGGAATCCTCGGGCAAGACCACGCTGGCGCTGCACTGCGTCGCCGAGGCGCAGAAGAAGGGCGGCGTGTGCGCCTTCGTCGACGCCGAGCACGCGCTCGACCCGATCTATGCGCGCAAGCTCGGCGTCAAGCTCGACGACCTCCTGATCTCCCAGCCCGACGCCGGCGAGCAGGCGCTGGAGATCGCCGACACCCTGGTGCGCTCCGGCGCGGTCGACGTGCTGGTGGTCGATTCGGTCGCTGCGCTGGTGCCGCGGGCCGAGCTCGAGGGCGAGATGGGCGACGTCCAGCCCGGCAGCCAGGCCCGCCTGATGAGCCAGGCGCTGAGGAAGCTCACCTCCTCGATCTCGCGCTCGAAGACGCTGGTGATCTTCATCAACCAGATCCGCATGAAGATCGGCGTGATGTACGGCAGCCCGGAAACCACGACCGGCGGCAACGCGCTGAAGTTCTATGCCTCGGTGCGCCTCGACATCCGCCGCATCGGCGCCATCAAGGACCGCGACGAGACCGTCGGCAACCAGACCCGGGTGAAGGTGGTCAAGAACAAGGTGGCGCCGCCGTTCAAGCAGATCGAGTTCGACATCATGTATGGCGAGGGCGTCTCCAAGGCCGGCGAATTGATCGACCTCGGCGTCAAGGCCGGCGTGGTCGAGAAGTCGGGCGCGTGGTTCTCCTTCGACAGCCAGCGCCTCGGCCAGGGCCGCGAGAACGCCAAGCAGGCGCTCCGCGCCAATCCCGAGATGGCCGACCGCATCGAGGCCGCCATCCGCCAGAACGCCGGCCTGATCGCCGAGCAGATCCTCGAGGAAGGCGAGCCCGAGGAGGACGGCGCCGCCGAGGCATAGACGGCATCGCATCGTAGCATCGCATCGTAGGGTGGGCATCGGCTCAGCCGATGCCCACGTCTCGCGGGCCGTGGGGCTGCCCGCATGCTCGCCCCCGCAAGATTGACGGCCTGCCCCTCCCGTCCCACATCGAGCCCGCGAGGACGACCTCGCCGATCGTCCGGTTTCCCGGTGGGGACGGCCCCGCCTCCTGGCGGAGCGTTCCATGTCGTGGGTGATTCTCCTTGCGGCCGGCCTGTGCGAGATCGGCTGGGCCGTCGGCCTGAAATATGCCGAGGGCTTTTCCCGCCTCGTGCCCTCGGTGCTCACCGCGCTCGCGATGATCGCGAGCGTCGTCCTGCTCGGCATCGCGGTCCGCCATCTGCCGCTCGGCACCGCCTATGCGGTGTGGACCGGCATTGGCACCGTCGGCACCGTGATCCTCGGGATCTGGCTGTTCGGCGACGCCGCAACGCCCGCCCGCCTCGCCTGCATCGCCTTCATTCTGGCCGGCGTCGCCGGGCTCAAGCTCGCCGGCTGAAGCGAACGCCGGGTGTCAGCGCTTGTGCAGGCTGAGAACGATGGCCCGGGCATCGGCGTCGGGCAGGCCGGCGTCGAAGGTCAGTTGCATCGCGCAGAGCGTCGGCCCGCTGACGACCGCGACATACCAGCCGGTGCTCTTGCGGCGCCCGGCGACGTCATAGGCGACCCAGTAGCGGCCTGCGGAATCCTCGAGCGTCTGCGTGACGTGGAAGCTGCCGCCGAACACCTGCTTCGCCGTCGCGAGGTCGGCCTCGGTGCTCGACATGGCGAGGGTGGCGTGGTTCTGCGGCGCCTTCATGCCGAGGCCGTACGCGCCCTTGGTCCAGTTCGGCGGCACCGCCGCATCGCAGACCTTGTGGTGGTCGCTTGCGGCCTGCCAGCCCGACGGCGCGGCGATGGCCGGCCCGGCGACGGCCAGGAACGAAACGGCGGCAACGGCGAAGCGCAGCACCGGGAACCTCCCAAGGTTGTACGGCCCCGGACGCTAGCGGCGGTTCCGGGACGGCGCCAGCGCGCCGGCGGGGAGCCGCCGGCTGGATTTCCACTTTCCGGTGGATTTCTGGACAGTCCCGGCGGCCCCGGCTAAGGAAGGCGGCTTTCGCAGGACCCTGCGGGCAAACGGAACGGCTTCTACGCGATGAGTGGCGTCAACGAGATCCGCGCGGGCTTTCTCGACTTCTTCGCCCGTGAGGGCCACGAGGTCGTGCCGTCGAGCCCGCTGGTGCCGCGCAACGACCCGACGCTGCTGTTCACCAACGCCGGCATGGTGCCGTTCAAGAACGTCTTCACCGGCCAGGAGAAGCGGCCCTACGTGCGCGCCACCAGCGCGCAGAAATGCGTGCGCGCCGGCGGCAAGCACAACGACCTCGAGAACGTCGGCTACACCGCGCGCCACCACACCTTCTTCGAGATGCTCGGCAATTTCTCGTTCGGCGACTATTTCAAGGAGCGCGCGATCGAGCTGGCCTGGCGCCTCACGACCGATGTCTTCGCGCTGCCGAAGGAGCGCCTCCTCGTCACCGTCTATGCCGAGGACGACGCCGCCTTCGACCTGTGGAAGAAGATCGCCGGCCTTCCCGAGAGCCGCATCATCCGCATCGCGACATCGGACAATTTCTGGTCGATGGGCGAGGTCGGCCCGTGCGGCCCCTGCTCCGAGATCTTCTACGACCACGGCGAGAACATCCCGGGGGGCCCGCCCGGCAGCCCCGACGAGGACGGCGATCGCTTCGTCGAGATCTGGAACCTGGTCTTCATGCAATACGACCAGCCGGCGCCGAGCGAACGGGTGCCGCTGCCGCGCCCCTCGATCGACACCGGCATGGGGCTGGAGCGCATCGCCGCGGTGCTCCAGGGTGTCCACGACAACTACGACATCGACCTGTTCCAGGCGCTGATCCGCGCCTCGGTCGAGGCCACCGGCACCGACGCCGAGGGGCCGCACAAGGCGAGCCACCGCGTCATCGCCGACCACCTGCGCGCCTCCTCCTTCCTGATCGCCGACGGCGTCCTGCCCTCGAACGAGGGCCGCGGCTACGTGCTCCGCCGCATCATGCGGCGCGCCATGCGCCACGCCCAGCTCCTCGGCGCCGAGGAGCCCCTGATGTGGCGCCTGGTGCCGGCGCTGATCCGCGAGATGGGCGCCGCCTATCCGGAGCTGGTCCGCGCCGAAGCCCTGATCGAGGAGACGCTGAAGCTCGAGGAGCGCCGCTTCCGCCGCACCCTCGCGCGCGGCCTCGAGATCCTGGAGGATGAGGCCAAGAGCCTCGGCCGCGGCGCCACCCTCCCCGGCGAGGCCGCGTTCAAGCTCTACGACACCTATGGCTTCCCGCTCGACCTGACGCAGGATGCGCTCCGCCCGCGCGGCATCGCGGTCGACCTCGCCGGCTTCGATCGGGCGATGGCGCGCCAGCGCGCCGAGGCCCGCGCGGCCTGGGCCGGCTCGGGCGAGGCCGCGACCGAAGCGGTGTGGTTCGGCCTCCGCGACAAGATCGGCCCGACCGAGTTCCTCGGCTACGATACCGAGACCGCGGAGGCCGTCGTGCGCGCGCTCGTCAAGGATGGCGCGGGGGTCGATGTGCTGAAGGCAGGCGAGCGCGGCGTGGTCCTCGTCAACCAGACCCCGTTCTACGCCGAATCAGGCGGCCAGGTCGGCGACACCGGCGCCATGAGCGCGCCCGGCGTCCGCGCCCGCGTCACCGACGTGCACAAGCGCGCCCACGACCTCTGGGCCCACGAGGTCGTGGTCGAGGAGGGCGCGCTCGCGCCCGGCCTCGCGCTCCAGCTCGCAGTCGACCATGATCGCCGCGGCCAGATCCGCGCCAACCATTCCGCGACCCACCTCCTTCACGAGGCGCTGCGCCAGACGCTGGGCGGCCACGTCGCGCAGAAGGGCTCGCTGGTCGCGCCCGACCGGCTGCGCTTCGACTTCAGCCATCCCAAGCCGATGGACGCGGGCGAGCTCGCCGCCGTCGAGGAGATGGCCAATGCCCAGGTGCTGCTGAACGCGCCGGTCACGACCCGCCTGATGGCGCAGGACGAGGCGATCGCGTCCGGCGCCCGCGCGCTGTTCGGCGAGAAATACGGCGACGAGGTCCGGGTCGTCGCGATGGGCGAGAACGTCGCCGGCTCGAACCGCGGCAAGACCTTCTCGGTCGAGCTCTGCGGCGGCACCCATGTCTCGCGCACCGGCGACATCGGCAGCGTCGTCCTCCTCGGCGAGGGCGCGGTCGCCTCGGGCGTCCGCCGCATCGAGGCGCTGACCGGCGACGCCGCCCGCCGCCACCTCCGCGGCCAGGCCCGCCTGCTGGAGGAGGCCGCCGCCGAGCTGAAGGCGCCGCCGGCCGAGCTGCCCGCGCGCGTCGCGGCGCTGGTCGAGGAGCGCCGCCGGCTGGAGCGCGAGCTCGCCGACGCCCGCAAGAAGCTCGCCATGGGTGCCGGCGGCGCGGCCGGAGCCGACGACGCGCTCCGCACGCTCGACGGCGGGGTCAAGCTGTTCGCCCGCGCCGTCCACGGCATCGAGATGAAGGACCTCAAGGGCCTCGCCGACGAGGGCAAGAAGCGGGTCGGCTCGGGCGTGGTCGCGATCGTCGGCGTCTCGGGCGAAGGCAAGGCCGGCATCGTCGTCGGTGTCACCGACGACCTCGTCGGCCGCTTCAACGCCGTCGATCTGGTGCGCGCCGGCGCGGCCGCCCTCGGCGGCAAGGGCGGCGGCGGCCGCCCCGACATGGCCCAGGCCGGCGGCCCCGACGGCGCCAAGGCCGATGCCGCGCTGGAGGCGGTTGCCGCGGCGATCACCGGCGCCTAGGCGCTTTGCCTCTCCACCATGCGTCGCATGGTCCCCCGCCCCGTCTGCGACGGGGGAGGATCCGCTGCAGCGAGGCTGAGAATCCTCCCGGCGAAGCGGGGAGGTGGCGAGCGAAGCGAGCCGGAGAAGGCCAGCGCCGACGAAGAAGCGCGGCCTCTCCGCGGCCGTCCTAGCCGCCCATCGTTTCCTTCACGGCCTGGACGAGCTGCTTCAGCGAGAACGGCTTCGGCAGGAAGACGAAGCGCTCGCCGTCGTCGAGGTTGCGCTTGAAGGCGTCCTCGGCATAGCCCGAGACGAAGATCACCTTGAGGTCGGGCCGGCGGCGGCGCAGCTCCTTCAGCAGCGTCGGGCCGTCCATCTCGGGCATCACCACGTCGGAGACCACGAGGTCGATGCCCTCGGCGCCGCTGTCGAGCAGCTCCAGCGCCTCGACGCCGGAGGCCGCCGACAGCACGGTGTAGCCGCGCGATTCCAGCGCCCGGGTCGCGAACGAGCGCACCGCATCCTCGTCCTCGACCAGGAGCACGGTGCCGCGCCCGGTGAGATCGGTCGGCGCGGCGGCCGGCGCCGGCTCGGCCGGGAGCTCGGCCTGCCCGGCCTCGGCGACGTGGCGCGGCAGGAAGATGCGGAACTCGGTGCCGCGGCCGAGCTCGCTCTCGACATGCACGTAGCCACCGGTCTGGCGGACGATGCCGTAGACCGTCGACAGGCCGAGGCCGGTGCCCTTGCCGACCTCCTTGGTCGAGAAGAACGGCTCGAAGATCTTGTCGATGATGTCCTTGGCGATGCCGGTGCCGGTGTCCTCGACCTCGACCATCACCCAGTCGCCGGCCGGCACCTCCTGGCGCGACAGCTCGGACGCCTCGCCGCCGGCGAGGTTGCGGGTGCGGATCGTCAGCGTGCCGCCGCCCGGCATGGCGTCGCGGGCGTTGACCGCGAGGTTCACGATCACCTGCTCGAACTGGTTGAGGTCGGCCTTGACCGGCCAGAGGTCGCGCCCGTGCACCACCTCGAGCTTGATCTTCTCGCCGAGGAGCCGCGCCAGCAGCATGCGCAGCTCGGCGATGACCTCGCCGATCGCAAGCACCTGCGGGCGCAGCGTCTGGCGCCGCGAGAACGCGAGGAGCTGGCGCACCAGCCCGGCCGCCCGGCTCGCGTTCTGCTTGATCTGCATGATGTCCTGGAAGGACGGGTCGGTCGGCCGGTGGCTCGCGAGAAGGAGGTCCGAGTAGCCGATGATCGCGGTCAGGACGTTGTTGAAGTCGTGGGCGACACCGCCGGCGAGCTGGCCCACCGCCTGCATCTTCTGCGACTGGGTGAACTGCATCTCCAGCGCGCGCTGCTCGGTGGTGTCGAGCGCATAGACGATGGCGGCCTCGCCGTCGCCTTCGTCATCGACCGCGCTAAGGTAGAAGCGGGCCTGACGGGCGCCGTCGCCGACGAGCGCCACGTCGAGCGGCCTCGGGTCGCCCTGCCCGGCGAGCGCGGCGGCCAGCGCCTGGTCGAACGGCTCGCGGTCGCGCTCGTTCAGCGCGGCGCGGATCGAGCGGCCGTCGGCAGCCCGGACAAGGTCGCCGAACAGCCGGGCGAAGGAGCCGTTGCCGCGCCGGACCCGCCCGGCACGGTCGACGGTCGCGATTGCGAGCGGGGTGTTGTTGAAGAAGCGGGCGAAGCGGACCTCGGCGGCGCGGACCGATTCGGAGACGTCGCCCGCGCGCGAGCGGTCGAGCACCAGCGTGCGCGAGGCGCCTGCCGTGCCGTCGGCGGCATAGGCGACCTTGTGCAGAAGGCGCGCCGGCATGGTCTGGCCGGTGCGGGTGCGGAGCTCGATGTCGAAGGCATCGGTGCGGACCGTGCCGCCCTCGCCGCCGGCGGCCGCGACCAGCGCGGCGCCGTCGCCGGCCAGGATATCGCCGAGCCGGTGGGCGCCGGTGCCGAGCTGGGCGAGGTCGATGCCGAGCCATTCCGCCAGCGTGGCGTTCATGTAGGTGATGGTGCCGTCCGGCTCGGTCGAGAAGAAGCCGGCCGGCGCGTGGTCGAGGAAGTCGATCGCGTGCTGCAGCTCCTGGAATACGTTCTCCTGGCGCTCGCGGTCGCGCGTCACGTCGGCGATGGTCCACACCGCGGCACGCCGCCCGCCCTGGTCGAGCGGCCGGACCCGGACGCGGTACCACGCCGGCTCGCCGCCCGGCCCGAGGCGGACGCGGAACTCCTCCTGCACCCGTTTGCCGGCGCGGGCCGACTGGGCGAGGCGGTAGAGCGGTTCGGCGGCCTCCGGATCGGCCGCGAACACCCGCTCGATGGTGCGGATCTGGCGCCCGTCGCCTGCCCCGGTGAGGGCGAGATAGGCGGCGTTGGCGAACAGGATGTCGCCCGCCGCATCGACCGCGACCATGCCGTCCTCGGCCTCGGCGGCGAGCGCGCGGCCGAGGTCGTTCGGTACCGCGCGGCCGGCAAAGCGCAGGACGCCGAGGGCGAAACCGAACAGCGCGAAGATGCCGAGCGCCGCCAGCACGGCCAGAAACGCCAGCACCCACATCGCGCTGATCGCCCCGTCGAGCAGCGTCACCGCCGCGGCGCCCCCGACCAGCACAGCCGCCAGCAACAGCACGAACAGCGTCGAGCCGCCGCGCTGGCTGCGGTCGATCGGCGGCTCGAAAGCCCGCGCCGGTCGCTCGGTCATGTCGGTCATCTTCAAGCCGATTCCGTGCCTGTGCGAGGATGGGCCGCGCCGCCTGAACTTGCAACGGCGCCACCCGCGCCGTTCACCGCCCGGCCCCTGCGCCGGCGCGGCGTTTCAGGCCCATGACGTAGCCGATCACCTCGGCCACGGCACGGTAGTGCTCGGGCGGGATTTCCCGGTCAAGTTCCACCGTGGCGTAGAGCGCGCGCGCAAGCGGCGGGTTCTCGACCAGGGGCACGCGGTTTTCCTCGGCGAGGGCGCGGATGCGGAGCGCCACCCGGTCCGCGCCCTTCGCGACGCAGAGCGGCGCGTTCATGCCGCGGTCCCATTTCAGCGCGACCGCGAAATGGGTCGGGTTCGTCACCACGACCGTGGCCTCCGGCACCTTGGCCATCATGCGGCGACGCGAGCGCTCGATCTGGAGGCGGCGGATGCGCGCCTTGATCTGGGGGTCGCCCTCGCTCTGCTTGAACTCCTCGCGCATCTCCGAGACCGACATGCGCTGGCGGGCGAGCCACATCTGGCGCTGCACCAGCCAGTCGACCGCGGCCAGCACTGCGAGCACCGCGACCGCAGTCGCGAACACCCGCAGCGTCAGCGAGAACAGGTAGGCGGTGGCGTCGGCCGAGCCGTCGAGCGCAAGCGCCGGCAGGGCATTGCGCTCGGGCCACAGCGCCGCGACGAGGGCGGCGCCGACGATGACGAGCTTGAGCACGCCCTTGCCGACCTGGAGCAGGCTCTGCTTCGAGAACAGGCGGCCCGCCCCGGCCAGGGGCGAGATGCGCGACAGCTTCGGCACCAGCGGCTCGGTCGTCCACAGCGGCCCGTGCTGGACGAGATTGCCGAGGATCGCCGCGAGGCTCAGCACGGCGAAGGGCAGGCCGACGATGGCGAGCACGGCGAAGCCGATCGTCTTGGCCAGCGCCTGCAGCGCCGGCCCGTCGGCGGACAGCACCCCGGCGTTCCCGATCAGGGCGCCGAAGGTGCGGGCGAAGTCGCTGGCCCCGGCGGGCGCGAACAGCATCAGCGCCAGCGCGCCGCCGGCGAGGAGGAACCAGTTGTTGACCTCCTGGCTCTTGGCGACATCGCCCTTCCTGCGCGCCTCGTCGAGCTTCTTCTGGGTCGGCTCTTCCGAGCGTTCCTGGTCGTCGCCCTCGGCCACGGCCTAGCCCCCGAGGCCGCTCAACGCGCCGAGGTCGTGGCGCACCGCCATGCCGAACGCCATCATCATCGCCGACAGCGTGAGCGCGAAAATGGCGAAGCCGATCAGGATCGCGCCCGGCACGCCGACGAAGAACACCTGCATCTGCGGCATCAGCCGCGCCAGCACGCCGAGCCCGACATTGAACACCACCGCGAAGACCACGACGGGCGCCGCGATCTGCAGCGCCAGCGCGAACGAGCTCGCGACGAGGCGGATGACATATATCGAGGCGTCGCCGACCGGCGGCATCAGGCCGGGGCGGAAGATGTCGTAGGACTGGCCCAGCGCCGCGATGGCGAGGTGGTCGAGGTCGGTCGCGAAGATGACCGCGATCCCGAGCACCGAGAGGAAGCTCCCGACGAGGGCGCCCTGCTGGCCCTGGGTCGGGTCGGTCGAGGTGAGGAAGGACAGGCCGAGCACCTCGGCGATGATGGTGCCGGCGCTCGACAGGACGCCCATTACGATGCGCCCGGTGATGCCGAGCACGGCGCCGATCGCGATCTCCTCGACGAGGAGGAGGACGATCTGTTCGGGCGCGCCGGGCAGCGTCGGGTAGTCGGCGCGAACCAGAGGGAACAGCACGAAGGTCAGCGCCAGCGCGATGGCGAGGCGGAGCCGCGCCGGGATCATCGGCTCGCCGAGGCCCGGCAACAGCATCACCAGCGTCCCGATCCGGGCGAACGCGAGGATGAAGCCGATCGCGAGCGCCGGGACGATGTCGAGGTTCATGTCACCTGGCGGAGGCGATGATCGCGACGAGGCGCGCCATCTCGGCCGAGAGCGCGTCGCCCATGAACGGCAGCGTCAGGATCAGCACGGCGAACACCGCGACGATCTTCGGCACGAAGACCAATGTCATTTCCTGGATCTGGGTCAGCGCCTGCACCAGCGAGACCACGACGCCGACCACGAGCCCGACCAGCAGCAGCGGCGCCGAAATCTTCAGCATCGTCAGGATGGCGTCGCGCCCGACATCCAGCACCTCGGCCCCGGTCATGGATTGTGCCCTACCCCTTCGTCCGTCATGGCCGGGCTTGTCCCGGCCATCCACGACTTTCTTCAGCGATGGCGCCGCAAACTCGCGGATGCCCGGCCCAAGGCCGGGCATGACGGCGGTGCCTCACCACGCCCGCTCAGATCGGCATCTGCATGATCTGCTGATAGGCCGAGATCACGCGGTCGCGGACGCCGATCAACGCCTGCACCGCGGTCTGCGATTCGGCGACCGCGGTCACCACGTCGACGAGGTTGGCCTTGCCCTGCGCCGCCGCCAGCGCCTGGGTATCGGCGCGCTTGGCCGAGTCGGCAACCGTGTCCAGCGCCTGCTGCAACAGGCCGCTGAAGCTCTCGCCGCCGGCGGCTGCGGCGCCGGGCTTGGCGGCGCCGGCGGCCTCGCCGGTCCCGATGGTGGCGAGGCGGCGATAGGCGCCGGCGGCGAAGGCGGCGGTGTTCATGGCTCCCCCGGGATCTCTCAAGCCTTCAGGATGTCGAGCGTGCGCGCCACCATCTTCCGGGTGGCGCCGATGACGCCGAGATTGGCCTCGTAGCTCCGCTGCGCCTCCTTGAGGTCCATCTGCTCGACCAGCGGATTGACGTTGGGGAAGAGCACGTAGCCCTTGGAATCGGCGGCCGGGTGGCCGGGCATCAGGCGGCGCTGGAAGGCGGATTCGTCGGGCACGACGCCGGTCATCTGCACGGTGTCGGCGCCGATCGTCCGGTCGAAATGGGCGGCGAAGGTCGGGATCTGGCGCCGATAGGGCCGTGCGCCCGGCGTGTCGCCGGTCGAATCGGCGTTGGCGAGATTCTCCGCGATCACCCGCATCCGTCCGGCCTGGGCGCGGAGGCCGGAGGCCGCGACGGCGAGGGAATGCATCAGGTCCATCGGCGCGCTCCCTATTCGTTGCCGCCTGCGGCGGAGCGGATCAGCCCGAGGCCCTCGCTGTAGAGCGAGGCGACGAGCTGGAAATCGGTCGTGTTGCTGCTGACCTGGAGGAGCTCGTCCTCGAGCGAGGTCGAGCCGGTCGCCTGGGTCGTGGTGGGGAACGGCCCCTGGTCGCCGCCGCCATCGATCGCGCTGCCGTCGCCGCTGCCCTGGAGGTGGCGCGGGTCGGTCATCAGCAGGCGCGATACCGTACCCGGTCCACCGTTCGGCTCGAACTGGAGCGGCTTCAGATCGCGGGGGCGAAACCCTGGCGTGTCGGTGTTGGCGACGTCCTCCGCCAGCACCTTCTCGCGGGCCTGCTGCCAGTGCATCCGGGTCTTGAGCATGCTGATGAGCGAGGTGCTCGTGAGCGGCATCGGCGGCCTCCGGGCTTCAAGCGGCCGGCCGGCGGACCCGGCAAAATCGACCCGGCAAAATCTGCCGGCGCCATGGTTAACGCCGGGTTAAGCCGCCCGCGGCCGGCCCTTCGCGATCGGACGTGCAAAGGCGCAACACCGTGGCCCGCCTGCGCTTCCGGCCCCCGGCCGGCTGTGTTAGAGGACCCGGCGCGGCCTCCCGCCGCGCACCTCGGGGGACGGATGGACGCCCGCAAAGCCAGCTTCGAATACGAGGACCTCCTGGCGTGCGGCCGCGGCGAGCTGTTCGGCCCGGGCAACGCCCAGCTTCCCCTGCCCCCGATGCTGATGTTCGACCGCATCAGCGCCATCTCGGAGCACGGCGGCGAGCATGGCCGCGGCATGGTGCGGGCCGAGCTCGAGGTGAAGCCCGACCTCTGGTTCTTCGCCTGCCACTTCAAGGGCGACCCGGTGATGCCGGGCTGTCTCGGCGTCGACGCGCTGTGGCAGATGGTGGGGTTCTTCCTCGGCTGGCTCGGCGCCCCCGGCCGCGGCCGCGCGCTCGGCACCGGCGAGCTGAAGTTCTCCGGCCAGGTGCTGCCGAGCGTGAAGCGCGTCGTCTACGGCGTCGACCTCAAGCGGGTGATGCGCTCGAAGCTCGTCCTCGGCATCGCCGACGGGTGGCTCAAGGCCGACGATGTGACTATCTACCAGGCACGCGATCTCAAGGTCGGGCTGTTCCGGACCGACGACGCGGCGGCATCGGCCGGCTGAGGCCGGCCGCGGGCCGGCGCCCCCTGCCGGCCGCGATGGAGGAGGCGGATGAGGCGGGTCGTCGTCACCGGCATGGGCATTGTGTCCTCGATCGGCAACTCCACCCAGGAAGTGGTGGCGTCGCTGCGCGAGGCACGCTCGGGCATCAGCCGCGCCGAGGATTTCGCCCGACTCGGCTTCCGCTGCCAAGTCGCCGGCGCGCCTACGCTTTCGCCTGAGGGGATCGTCGACCGTCGCGCCATGCGCTTCCACGGCGGCGGCACCGCCTGGAACCACGTCGCGATGGACCAGGCGATCCGCGATTCGGGGCTGGAGCCGGGCGAGGTCTCGCACGAGCGCACCGGCATCATCATGGGCTCGGGCGGACCTTCCACCCGCGCCATCGTCGAGGCCGCCGACATCACCCGCGAGAAGGGCCCGAAGCGGGTCGGCCCGTTCGCGGTGCCGAAGGCGATGTCCTCGACCGCCTCGGCGACGCTCGCGACCTGGTTCAAGATCAAGGGCGTCAACTATTCGATCTCCTCGGCCTGCGCCACCTCGAGCCACTGCATCGGCAACGCCGCCGAGCACATCATCCTTGGCCGCCAGGACGTCATGTTCGCCGGCGGCTGCGAGGAACTCGACTGGACGCTGGCGGTGCTGTTCGACGCCATGGGCGCGATGTCGTCGGGCTTCAACGACCGCCCGGCCGTCGCTTCCCGGGCCTACGACAAGGACCGCGACGGCTTCGTCATCGCCGGCGGCGCCGGCGTCGTGGTGCTTGAGGAGCTGGAGCACGCCCGTGCGCGGGGCGCGCATATCTACGCGGAGCTGATCGGCTACGGCGTCACCTCGGACGGCTACGACATGGTGGCACCGTCGGGCGAAGGCGCGGCGCGCTGCATGCGCCAGGCGCTCGCGACCGTGAAGGACAAGATCGACTACATCAACCCGCACGCCACCTCGACCGAGGTCGGCGACCTCAAGGAGACCGAGGCGATCCGCGCGGTGTTCGGCGACGCGGTGCCGCCGATCTCGGCGACCAAGTCCCTGACCGGCCACTCGCTCGGCGCGGCCGGCGTGCAGGAAGCGATCTACTCGATCCTGATGATGCAGAACGGCTTCATCGGCAAAAGCGCGCATATCGACGAGATCGACCCTAATTTCGCCGATCTTCCCATCGTTCGTGAACGAATCGACGATGTCGAAATAAATTGTGTCCTCTCGAACTCCTTCGGATTCGGCGGAACCAACGCCACGCTGGTGTTCAAACGCTGCGAAGCCGCCTAGAATCACGCTTCGTCTTCGAGGGGAACATCGAATGGTTGCCGGGTTGCTCGCGGGCAAGCGCGCCCTTGTCATGGGCGTCGCCAACGACCATTCGATCGCGTGGGGCATCGCCCGCCGCCTGGCCGAGGCCGGCGCCGAACTCGCCTTCACCTATCAGGGCGAGGCGATCCGGAAGCGGCTGGCGCCGCTGGCCGCGAGCGTCGGCTCCGATCTCGTCATGCCCTGCGACGTCGAGGACCTCGACTCGGTCGACCATCTGTTCGCGACCATCGGCCAGCGCTGGGGCGGGCTCGACATCCTGGTCCACGCCATCGCCTACTCCGATCGCACCGAGCTGAAGGGCCGCTACGCCGACACCACCCGCGCCAATTTCTCGCGCACCATGGTGATCTCGTGCTTCTCCTTCACCGAGATCGCCAAGCGCGCCGCCGAGATGATGCCGCCCGGCGGCTCGATGGTGACCCTGACCTATGGCGGCGCCACCCGGGTGATGCCGAACTACAACGTCATGGGCGTCGCCAAGGCCGCGCTGGAAGCGAGCGTCCGCTACCTCGCCGCCGATTTCGGCCCCCATGGCATTCGGGTGAACGCGATCTCGGCGGGGCCGGTCCGGACGCTGGCCGGCGCCGGGATCGCCGACGCGCGGCTGATGTTCAACTACCAGAAGCGCCACGCGCCGCTCCGGCGCACCGTGACGACCGACGAGGTCGGCGGCGCCGCGCTCTATCTTCTGTCCGAGCTCGGTTCCGGCGTCACCGGCGAGATCCACTACGTCGATTCCGGCTACAACATCATCTCGATGCCGAGCCCCGAGGCGCTGCAGGCGGTCGACGAAGCCGAGGAGGCCGCCGAGCGCCACGGCACGGTCGAGCCCGCCCCCCTCGCCGCCGCCGTGCTGAAAGCCGCCGCGGAGTAGCAGTCACCCCGTCATTGCGAGCGACGCGAAGCAATCCAGGGCAGCAAGCGCCGACGATTGTCGGCCTCTGGATTGCTTCGTCGCTGCGCTCCTCGCAACGACGAGAGGTACGTCCCTACCCCGCGCGGTCGGCGATGCGGGCCAGGCTTTCCTGGCGGCCGAGGATCGCGAGCACGTCGAAGATCGGCGGCGACACCGCGCGGCCGGTCACCGCGGCGCGAAGCGGCTGGGCGACCTGGCCGAGCTTCACGCCCTCCTGCTCGGCGAAGCGGCGCACCACCGCCTCGGCGGCCTCCGCATTCCACTCCGACAAGCCGGCGAGGTCGCCCGCGAGCGCGCGGAGCCGCGCCTTGGCCTCGTCGGTCAAGAGCGCCTCGGCGCGGCCGTCGAGCTGGAGCGGCCGGTCGGCGAGGAGGAACGAGGCGCCGTCGAGGAGGTCGATCAGGGTCTTCGCCCGCTCCTTCAGCCCCGGCAGCGCCGCGGCGAAAGCCTCCCACAGCCCGGCGTCGAGCTTGGCCTTGGCCGCCGCACCGCCGGGGAGATAAGGCAGCGCCACGCGGAAATCGGCCAGAAGATCGGCGTCCGCGGCGGCGCGGATATACTGCCCGTTCAGGTTCTCCAGCTTGGCGAAATCGAACCGCGCCGCCGAGCGGCCGACATGGTCGAGGTCGAACAGGGCGATCATCTCGTCGGCCGAGAAGATCTCCTGGTCGCCGTGGCTCCAGCCGAGGCGGACGAGATAGTTCCTGAGCGCCGCCGGCAGGTATCCCATCTCGCGATAGGCCTCGACCCCGAGCGCGCCGTGGCGCTTGGACAGCTTGGTGCCGTCCGGCCCGTGGATCAGCGGGATATGCGCCATCCGCGGCACGTCCCAGCCGAGCGCCTGGTAGATGTGGACCTGGCGGGCAGCATTGGTGAGGTGGTCGACGCCGCGGATGATGTCGGTCACGCCCATGTCGTGGTCGTCGACGACGACCGCCAGCATGTAGGTCGGCGTGCCGTCGGAGCGGAGCAGCACGAGGTCGTCGAGGTCGGCGTTGGGAAAGGTGACGCGGCCCTGCACCGCGTCCTCGATCACGGTCTCGCCCTCCTGCGGCGCGCGCAGGCGGATGGCCGGAGCGACGCCGGCCGGCGCCTCGGCGGGGTCGCGGTCGCGCCAGCGGCCGTCGTAGCGCGGCGGCCGCCCCTCGGCGGCGGCGCGGGCGCGCATCGCCTCGAGCTCCTCGGCGGTGCAGTAGCAGCGATAGGCGGTGCCCCGCGCCAGCATCTCCTCGACGACGGCGCGGTGGCGCTCGACGCGGGCGAACTGGAACACCGGCTCGCCGTCCCACGCCAGGCCGAGCCAGGCGAGTCCGTCGAGGATCGCGTCGATCGCGGCCTGGGTCGAGCGGGCGCGGTCGGTATCCTCGATGCGGAGCCTCATCTTGCCGCCGGTGTGGCGGGCATAGAGCCAGTTGAACAGCGCCGTGCGCGCCCCGCCGATATGCAGGAAGCCCGTCGGGGACGGCGCAAAACGGACGACGGTCTCTGACATCGCGGCTCAAATCTCGGGGAATGGCGGCTTCTGCCGCGCGGGGGCCCGTGTAACATGGACCCCCGGGAAGGAAAACCAAGATGGACCGGGGCGGAGGCCAGTTGCACGGGCGCTTCGGCGCGGCGGCGGTTGCGGTCGCCGGCGCCGCGATTGGCCGCCGTACCGGCTCGCCGGCCATCTCGTGGGCCGCGCTGCCGGGCGCGCTCGGGAGCGCTCTTACCGAGGAGGCGGCGCAAGGCCGACTCGGCCTGTGGCTGCCGGTGGCGGCGATCGGCGGCATCGCGCTGTTCTTCTCCGCCTCGACCGATCCGTCGCTGCCGGCCGCGGCGGCCGCGCTCGGCGTGTGCGCGGCGCTCGCCTTCCTCGCTCGCCGCCGTCCGGTGGCGCTGCCGCTCCTCGCCGGCGCGACCGCGGTCGCCGCCGGCTTCTTCGCCTGCACGCTCCGCGTCGCGCTGGTCGCGGCGCCGATCCTGCCGCACACCTTCACCGGCGAGGCGGTCGGCACGGTCGAGACCGTCGAACCCGGCGCGGGCCGCGAGCGGGTCGTCATCCGGCCGGAGAGCCTCGCCGGCGTCGCGACGGCCGCGCTGCCGTACCGGCTCCGCGTCACCATCCGCGGCAGGCACCCGCTGGAAGCCGGCGACCGCATCGCCGTCGACACCCGCTGGCACCCGCCGCCCGGGCCGGCCCTGCCCGGCGGCTACGATTTCGCCCGCGACGCCTTCTTCGACGGCCTCGGCGGCCTCGGCGAGAGCACGAGCAAGCTGCGCCTCCTTCCTGCCGCACCGGCGACGCTGCCCCAGCGCTTCCAGAACGGGGTCGACCGGCTCCGCAACGCGATCACCGCCCGCATCCTCGCCGTGGTGCCGGGGCCGCGCGGGGCGATCTCCGCCTCGATGGTGACCGGCGAGCGCGCCGGCATACCCGAGGCGATGAACGCCGACATGCGGACCGCCGGCATCTACCACGTCATCTCGATCTCCGGACTGCACATGGCGCTGGTCGCCGGCGGCGTGTTCTTCGTGCTCCGCCTGATCCTGGTGATGATCCCGGGCCTCGCGCTGCGCTACCCGGTGAAGAAATGGGCCGCCGGCGCCGCCATCGCGGTCGCCGCCGGCTACCTGATCCTGTCCGGCAACGAGGTCGCGACCCAGCGCTCCTTCATCATGATCGCGCTGGTGCTGATCGCGGTCGCCTTCGACCGCGCCGCGCTGACGCTCCGTAACGTCGCGGTGTCGGCGGTGCTGGTGCTGGCGTTCACGCCGGAGGCCGCGATCGGGCCGAGCTTCCAGATGTCCTACGCGGCGGTGGTGGCGCTGGTCGCGTGGTATCAGCGCCGCCGGGCCCGTCCGCCCGCGCCCGCGCCGAAGGGACCGGTCGGCCGCGCGGCGCGCTGGCTCGCCGGCCATCTCGGCGGCGCGGCGGTCACGACCATCCTCGCCGGCTTCGCCACCGCGCCGGCAGCCGCGTTCCATTTCCAGCGCCTGTCCGCCTATGGCCTTGCCGCGAATGTCGGCACGCTGCCGCTGATCAGCTTCGTCATCATGCCGGCGGTGATCGTCGGCATCGTCCTGATGCCGTTCGGCCTCGATGCCGTGGCGTGGATGGCGATGGCCTGGGGCGTCGACGGCATGATGGCAGTGGCCCATGCGGTGGCGTCGTGGCCGGGCGCCAGCCGCCACGTCGTCGCCTTCGGCCCGGCCGCGATGGTGCTGATGACATTGGCGCTGCTCTGGCTCGCGCTGTTCGCGACCCGGCTGCGCTGGCTTGCCGTCGTGCCGCTCGTCCTCGGCCTCTGGCTCGCGGCGACGGCGACCGCCCCGGACGTATTCGTCGAACCCGAGGGCCGCGCCGTGGCGGTGCGCGCGCCCGACGGGCAGCTCCACGTCATCGGCATCCGCTTCGACGGCTTCGCCGTCGACGAATGGCTCGCGGCGACCGGTGACGGCCGCACCCACCGCGACCGCGCGCTCGCGGCCGGCATCCGCTGCGACAGCCTCGGCTGCACCGCGCCCTTGCCCGACGGCCGCTTCCTCGCCGCCGACTGGAGCTACGCCGCGCTTCGCGAGGACTGCGGCCGCGCCGCGATCGTGGTGACGCGGCTCGCGGTGCGGGCGGGCTGCCGCGCCCATACCTTCGTGATCGACGGCCGCGACCTCGCGAGCGGCGGCGCGCACGCGCTACGGCTCGGCCCCGGCGGCATCGAGGCGACCGTGGCGCGACCGCCCTGGTCGTCGCGGCGCTGGTACGACCGCCCGGTGCCGCCGACCCCGCCACCCGCGGACGCCGCGCCGAAACCGGCCACACCGGACGACGCCGACGACGAGCCGGTCCAGGTCGAGCGGCCCGCTCTCGGACAATAGGGCCGCCGCCGTTGCACCGATCGCCCTCGCCCATTCCCACCTGCCGCGCGCGGACGTAAAGGAACGCCATGGACCATCTTCGCCCCTTCCACATTGCCTTCCCGGTCGACGACCTCGCGGCGGCGCGCCGGTTCTACGGCACCGTGCTCGGCTGCCCCGAAGGGCGCAGCGCCGACACCTGGATCGACTTCGACCTGTTCGGCCACCAGATCGTCGCCCATCTCGACCCCGGCCGGCGCACCCGCCTGCACCACAATCCCGTCGACGGCGACGACGTGCCGGTGCCGCATTTCGGCGTGGTGATGGCGATGGCGGAATGGCGTACCCTGGCGGCGCGGCTGGAGGCCGCGGGGGTCGATTTCGTCATCGCGCCGCATATCCGCTTCGCCGGCCAAGTCGGCGAGCAGGGCACGATGTTCTTCTACGACCCCGCCGGCAACGCCCTGGAGTTCAAGGGCTTCGACGACCTGTCGCGCCTGTTCGCCAAATAGCCGAACAGCGGCTGTAAATATTAGTTCAACCTCGTTGCATTCATGAGTTGCGCCCGCGCCTGGGTTGAACCGAGCCTTTGCTCAACGGCCAGCGTGAACGGCCGATCGAGGGCAGGGGCGCGTGATGGGTTCGCCGCGGAGCGGCGCGAAGACGCTTGCGCCGTGTGTCGCCGCCGCCGCACTGCTGGCGGCAGCGCCCGCGCGGGTCGAGGCCGGGGCGTGGGCCCAACCGGCCGGCCAAGGCCAGGTCATCGTCTCGCTGACCGACAGCGGCGGCGACCATGACTTCCTCGCCGACGGCCGCGGGGTTGCAGCCCCGCCCTATCGCAAGCTCGAGGGCACGGCTCTCGTCGAATACGGCCTGACCGGCTGGCTGACCGCGATCGCGGCGCCCGACCTTCTCTCGGTGCGGACGACCTGGCCGACCTCCCGCTACGACGGCTTCGGCCAGAGCGGCGCCGGCATCCGCGCCCGCATCTGGCAGGCGGGGTCGACGGCGCTCTCGATCCAGGCCATGGGCTACCTGCCCGGACCACGCCGGCACGGCGACACCGCGCAGCTCGGCTATGCCGACGCCGAGACCGACTGGCGACTCCTCGCCGGGCACAGCTTCATGCTCGGCAAATGGTCGGGCTTCACTGATGTCGAGCTGGCCTATCGTACCCGCGCCGGCGCGCCGGCCGACGAAGTCCATCTCGATCTCACCCTGGGCCTGCGTCCGACGCCGCGCGTGCTGGTGATGCTCCAGTCCTTCACCACCGTGACCTACGGCCCCGCGCAGGCGCCCTTCCTCCCCGGCCGTTGGACCAAGCTGGAAGCCAGCGTGGTCTACGATCTCACCCCGCGCTGGTCGGTCCAGCTCGGCGCCCTGACCACGGTGCTCGGCGTCAACGCGCTCCATGAGCGCGGCTTCGTCGCGGGAGTGTGGCACCGGTTTTGAGAGTGGCGAGCAGCGAGTAGGACGGGTGACGCCCGCTATTCGCTATTCGCTATTCGCCGTCACGACGCGTAGCTCTGCACCAGCGAGCCGGCGACGAGGCTCCAGCCGTCCACCAGCACGAAGAAGATCAGCTTGAACGGCAGCGACACCAGGGCCGGCGGCAGCATCATCATGCCCATCGACATCAGCACCGACGCGACCACGAGGTCGATCACCAGGAACGGCACGAACAGGAGGAAGCCGATCTCGAAGGCGCGGCGGAGTTCCGAGATCATGAAGGCCGGGATCAGGGTCGAGAGCGCCACCTCCTCGGGCCCGTTCGGCGCCGTCGCGGCCTGCCCGTTCTTGCGGGCGAGGTCGACGAAGAGCATCAGGTCCTGCTCGCGGACGTGGCGCAGCATGAAGCCGCGGAACGGCTCGGCGGCGCGGGCGAAGGCCTGCTGCGGCTGGATCTGGCCGGCCACCAGCGGCGCCACCCCGGCCTGGTAGGCGGCCTCGAAGGTCGGCGCCATCACGAAGGCGGTGAGGAACAGCGCCAGGCTGACGACGACGGTGTTGGGCGGCGCCGTCTGGGTCCCGAGCGCGGTGCGGAGCAGCGACAGCACCACCACGATCCGGGTGAACGAGGTGACCATCACCAGGATCGACGGCGCCAGCGACAGCACCGTGATCAGCGCGACCAGCTCGAGCGCGCGCTCGGTGATGCCGCCCTGGCCGAGATCGACGGAGATCGTCTGGGCGAAGGCCGTGCTCGCGCAGAGCCCGGCGGCGGCGCCAACGAAGACTCCGAGAAGCGCCCGGCGGCGCGTCATGTCAGAAATCGAGGCTCCGGCCCACCATGCCCTGGCTTGGGCCGCCGATCCACGAGTCTGCAAGGGATCGGGCCGAGGAAGTCGTGGATAGCCGAATTGGACCGCGGGCTTCGGAGGGACCAGTGCGGTGCGCTTCTGCGCCCTACTTCTTATCGCGGCTGAAATCGCGGCCGAGCAGGCTCGCCATTTCCTCCTCGAGCGAGACCGGCTTCTTCTCAGGCGGGCGCGCCGGCGGAGGCGAGACTGGAGGGGGTTCGGCCTCGGCGGCAAGCGGCGGCTCGGCCGCAGCCGGCGGCGGCGCGGGCGGCTGCGGCTTGGCGGCGCGCTGGGGCGCATCGGGCCGGCGCAGCGCCTCCTCGAGCTGGCGCTCGATGTCGGCGAAGAGCGGATCGAAGCCGGGCTCGCGCCGGGCCGGAGCCTTGTCGGCGGCAGGCCGCGAGGGCGGCGTCGGGGGTGCCGACGGGCGGAGCGGCGGCGGCACCGCGGGCTTGGCAGCCACCTTCGGCGGAGGCGAAGCGGCGGGCGGTGCCGTCGGCGATGCGGCGGCGGGCGGTGCGGACGGCGGGCCGATCACCTCGGCCACGGGCGGCGGCGCCGGGCGCGGCGGCTGGGTAGCGGCGGCAGGCGGCGCGGCCGGCTTGGACGCGGGAGCCGGTGCGGAAGCTGGCGCGGCGGACGGCGCAGGCGGCGGTGCCGGCGGCACCGCCGCCTCGCCGCCGCCTTTCGCGACAGTGGCGAGGCGGCGGAACGCGGAAAAGGCTGGGCTCGCC
>DASZVN010000117.1:0-4774 GCA_035547055.1 Hyphomicrobiales bacterium | reverse complement strand
TCACTGCGTATTTCCCGTCGCGGCGGCCTTCTTGGCGTCCCACCACCAGACGGTAGGGAAGCCGAGGCTGTATTCGGGCAGCGTCGCCGGGTGGGAGAAGCGGTTCCAGTAGGCGTAGCGCTCCTTGTCGGTCGACCATTGCGGCACGACGTAGTCGTTCCACAAGAGCACCCGGTCGAGCGCGTGGGTCGCGGCGACGAGGTCCTCGCGGCTCTTGGCGAAGATCACGTCGTCGATCAGCGCGTCGACCGCCGGGTTCTTGATGCCGACATAGTTGCGCGAGCCCTTGCGGTCGGCCGCCGCCGAGCCCCAGAACTCGCGCTGCTCGTTGCCGGGCGAGAGCGATTCCGGCCACGAGGCCACGATGATGTCGTAGTCGAAGTTCCGCAGCCGGTCCTGGTACTGCGCCTCGTCGACCTCGCGCACCTTGACCTGGATGCCGAGCCGCACCAGCGCCTGCTTGTAGAACAGCACGACGCGCTCGAAATTCGGGTCGTCGAGCAGGAACTCCGCGGTGAACGGCTGCCCCGCCTTGTCGCGCAGCACCCCGTCGGCGCCGACCGCCCAGCCGGCGGCCTTCAGCAGCCCGATCGCCTTGCGGAGATTGGCGCGCACCGCCTCGGGGCTGCCGCCCTTGGGCTCGGTGTAGGGGGTGGTGAACACCTCCGGCGGCACCTTGTCCTTGACGGTGTCGAGGATCTGGAGCTCCCGCCCCTGGGGCAGGCCGCGCGAGGCGAGCTCGGTGTTCTGGAAATAGCTCTCGATGCGCTGGTACTGGCCGTAGAACAGCGTCCGGTTCATCGCCTCGAAATCCATCGCGAGGTCGAAGGCCTGGCGCACCCGGCGGTCGGCGAATTTCTCGCGGCGGATGTTGAAGGCGAAGGCCTGCATGATGCCGGCGTTCCTGATCGGGAAGGTCGCGAGCACGACCTTGCCCTGCTGCCGCGCCGGGAAATCGTAGCCGGTCGCCCAGTTCTTCGCCGCGTTCTCGACGCGGAAATCGTACTGCCCGGCCTTGAACGCCTCGAACGCGACCGAGGGGTCGCGGTAATAGTCGTAGCGGATCACGTCGAAATTGTTGGTGCCCTTCGTGACCGCGAGGTTCTTGCCCCAATAGTCCTTGACCCGGCGATAGGTGACCGACTGGCCGGGCTGGACGCTCGCGATCTCGTAGGGGCCGGAGCCGAGCGGCGGCTCGAGCGTCGTCTGGGCGATGTCGCGCTTCTTGCCGTCCTTGCCGGTGCCCTCCCACCAGTGCTGTGGCAGGACCAGCATCTGGCCGACGATCTGCGGCAGCTCGCGGTTGCCCTTCTGGTCGAAGGTGAAGGTGACCTCGCGCGGCCCGGTCGCCTCCGCCTTCACGACGTTGCGGTAGTAGTAGGCGAAGAACGGGCTGTTCTTCTTCAGCGCGTTGAACGACCACACCACGTCGGCCGGCGTCACCGGCGTGCCGTCGTTCCAGCGCGCCTCCGGGCGGAGGCGATAGCTGACCGAGGAGAGGTCGGGCGCCGGCCGCACCGCCTCGGCGAGGAGGCCGTATTCGGAGGAGACCTCGTCGAGCGCAGGCGTCGTCAGCGTCTCGAACACCAGGGTCAGGCCGGCGGCGGGCACGCCGCGCGGGATCACCGGGTTCAGGCTGTCGAAGCTGCCGAAGGTGGCGAGCCGCACCGTGCCGCCTTTCGGCGCCTCGGGGTTCACGTAGTCGAAATGGGCGAAGTCCGGCGGATATTTCAGCTTGCCGAACAGCGACAGGCCATTGACCCAGCCGCCCTGCGTCGCCGGGGGCGCCGCCGGTGGCGGGCTCTGGGCAAGTGCCGGCAACGCGAGGGTGGCGAGGATGAACGCCGCGGCGGCGGCGAGGCGGGTGGGCGTCAGCGGCGGCATCTCGGCTCCATCGCCGGAGGGTTGCCGTCAATTATGTCGCAAAGCCGGGCTTCTTCCAGTCGCGCCCCGAATCAAGACGGCGGCCAATGGCCGCCATCGTGTGCCGGGGATACGACGGCCTCACCCGTCATGGCCGGGCTTGTCCCGGCCATCCACGACTTTCTTCGACCGCTGCGCCAGCCAAACTCGTGGATGCCCGGCCCAAGGCCGGGCATGACGGAAAGTCGGCGGGCTCACTTCTGCGGCTTGGTCTCCATCCCGCCGGTGCCGGGCTTCGGCTGGTTCGGCTGTGTGGCTGCCGGGGCGGTGGGCTGGGTGCCCGCCGGCGCCGGCTGGGTCGCCGCCGGGTTGGCGGCCGGCGGCTGGGCCTTGCCGCTGCCGGCGTCGGTCGCGGCCGGCGCCGGGTGATTCGGCCCGGTACCGGGCTTGGACTGGAACGGCTCGCCGGTCGCGGCCGCGCCCTTGGACTGCTGCTCCGCCGCGGCGCCCTCGGCGCCGGCCTTGATGTTGCCGGCTGCGGGCGCCGGGTTGGCCTTCGACGGCGCTGCGGGGGCGGCCTCGGGCTTCGGCAGCGGGAGCGGCTTGGCCGAGTTCTGGTTGAGATAGGCGATGACGTCGGCGCGCTGGTCGGGCCGGGTGATGCCGGCGAAGGTCATCGCGGTGCCCGGCGCGTCGGTCGACGGTGAATCCAGCCACTCGTCAAGATTGGCGAAGGTCCAGGTCTTCTGCTTGTCGGCGAGCTTCTTGATCGCCGAGGAGTAGCTGAAATCGGCCTTCGAGGCGATCGGCCGGCCGACCACGCCATAGAGGTCGGGGCCGACTTTCTTGCCCTGGCCTTCCTGGAAATTGTGGCAGGACTGGCACTGCTTGGTCAGCGCCTCGCCCTTCTTGGGATCGGCCTTGGCCAGGCGGTTCGCGATCGGCTCGACCTTGGGCGCCGCGGCCGCGGTCTCGGTCCCGCCCTTCGGCACCGCGATCGCGAAGCCGGCCTTGGCCGGCGGCTTGTTGTTCTCGAAGAGAAGCGTCGCGCCGATGCTGATGGCGAGCGTGAAGGTGAGGGTGCCGAGGATGGCGCCAAGAATCTTGTTGACCTCGAACGAGTCCATTCCGGTCTCCGGACGCGGGGGCCCTGCGGGCGGATGGGGCGCACGCGCCGCCCTTCGCCGCGCTGCCCCCCGCAAGGCGCGCGGAACCTACCCGCTTTCGCCGCGCCGTGACAACTCGTATACCTCGCCGCCTCTGCTACCTTTTGCCGCCAAATCCGGCCCCGGCCGGCGGCCCGGAAACCCGATGTCCGTTCTGGTTCTTGTCCCTTCGCGGATGGCGTCGACGCGCCTGCCGAACAAGCCGCTCGCCGAGATCGCCGGCCTCCCGATGGTGGTGCAGGTGTGGCGGCGGGCGGTGGAGGCCGATGTCGGGCCGGTGGCGGTGGCGGCCGATTCGCCCCTGATCGTGGATGCCGTCGCAGCCGCGGGCGGCACCGCGGTCCTGACCGACCCGGCCCATCCGTCGGGCTCGGACCGCATCTTCGAGGCGCTCGGCCGCCTCGACCCGGACGGGAAGACCGAGGCGATCGTCAACCTCCAGGGCGACCTTCCCACCATCGACCCGGCGATCGTCCGCGCCGCGCTCGCGCTCCTCGCCGATCCCGCGGTCGACATCGCGACGCTCGGTGCCGTCATCCGCCGCGACGAGGAGCGCGCCGACCCCAACGTCGTGAAGATCGTCGGCAGCCCGCTCGGGCCGAAGCGGCTCCGCGCGCTCTATTTCACGCGCGCCACCGCGCCCTGGGGCGAGGGCGACCTCGTCCACCATATCGGCCTCTATGTCTGGCGCCGCGCGGCGCTGGCTCGCTTCGTCGGCCTCGAACCGTCGCCCCTGGAGAAGCGCGAGCGGCTCGAGCAGCTCCGCGCGCTCGAGGCCGGCATGCGGATCGACGCCGCCCTCGTCGACGACGTGCCGCTCGGCGTCGACACCCAGCACGACCTCGACCGCGCCCGTGAAATCCTCGCGGCGCGAGGCCACTAATCCCGGAGTCCGCCACCGTGCCGAGCGCGAAAAAGAAGATCGTCTACCAGGGCGAGCCGGGGGCGAACTCGCACCTCGCCGCCGCCGAGGTCTATCCCGACTGGGAGGCGGTCGCGAAGCCGACCTTCGAGGACGCCTTCGCCGCCGTTTCCGACGGCTCGGCCGGCCTCGCCATGATCCCGATCGAGAACACGGTCGCCGGCCGCGTCGCCGACATCCACCACCTCCTCCCGACCTCCGACCTCTCGATCGTCGGCGAGTTCTTCCTGCCGGTGCGCCACCAGCTCGTCGCGCCGAAGGGTGCGACCCTCGCCACCATCAAGACGGTGCAGAGCCACGTGATGGCGCTCGGCCAGGTCCGCGAGATCATCCGCAAGCTGCATCTCACGGCGGTGGTCGGCGCCGACACCGCCGGCTCCGCCCGCGAGATCGCCGAGGCGAACGACCTTTCGCGCTCGGCGGTGGCCTCGCGGCTCGCCGCCGAGATCTATGGCCTCGACATCCTCGCCGAGGACATCGAGGACGCGGCCCACAACACCACCCGCTTCATCATCCTCGCCCGCGAGCCGGACTGGGCGCCCGCCGGCAACGGCCCGGTGGTGACGAGCTTCGTCTTCAAGGTGCGGAACGTGCCCGCGGCGCTCTACAAGGCGCTCGGCGGCTTCGCCACCAACGGCGTCAACATGACCAAGCTCGAGAGCTACCAGCTCGACGGCCGCTTCGTCGCGACCCAGTTCTACGCCGACGTCGAGGGCCACCCCGACGACCGCGGCCTCCAGCTCGCGCTGGAGGAGCTCGCGTTCTTTTCATCGGAGGTCCGCATCCTCGGTGTCTATCCTGCCGCCCCGGCCCGCCGGGAGCC
>DASZVN010000116.1:0-11416 GCA_035547055.1 Hyphomicrobiales bacterium | reverse complement strand
CGGCTTGTTCGGCAGCAACGGCTGGATCACAGACCACTCGAAATCCGTCAGGTCAAAGCGCGCCATCTTCCCCTCCGTCCCGCCGCAAGGGAATCAGCCCAAAGCCGATTTGAGAAGACGCTTTATGGGTCTATGACCTAGGCCGCGAATCCGGGAGGCCGCCTCATGGCGCAGGTCATCGACATCCACACCCACATGTTCAGCGACCGCTGGGTCGAGCTGATCCGCGAGCACGGCGACGAGAACGGCAGCCTCGGCCCCAATCTCGAGATGCGCTATCGCGGCGGCTCGATCGGCCGGGTCAGCCCGGCGATGCTCGACTGGGACGGCCGCATCCGGGCGATGGACAAGGCCGGCGTCGACGTCGCCGTGATCTCGCTGACGGCGCCCAACGTCTATTGGGGCGGCCGCGCCGCCGGCGCCGCGGCCGCGCGCGCGGTGAACCAGGATTTCGCCGCCGCCGAGCGGCGCCACGATGGGCGCATCCGCTGGATGGCCTCGCTGCCCTGGCAGCACGCCGAGGACGCCGTCGCGGAGCTGAGGCAGGCGCAGGCCGAGGGCGCGGTCGGAATCGTCACCCTCACCAACATCGCCGGCACCCGGCCGGACGACCCGCGCTACGAGCCGATCTGGCGCGAGATCGAGGCGATGGGGCTGCCGGTCTTCATCCATCCGACGCGCCCGGCCGCCGAGGTCGATTTCGGCGAGGTGCCGGTGCTCGCCAACGCCGTCGGCTTCACCTTCGACACCACGCTCTGCTTCGCCCGGATGATCTTTTCCGGCTTTCTCGACCGCTTCCCGCGGCTCCGGATGATCGCCTGCCACGGCGGCGGCGCCCTGCCCTTCCTCAGCCAGCGCTTCGGCCGCGCCTTCGACGCCATCCCGCAAGCCGGCGCGAACATGAAGGAGGAGCCGGCGGCCTATCTCCGCCGCCTCCACTACGACGCCGTGGTCTACGACCAGCCGACGCTCGACTTCCTGATCGCGACGGTCGGCGCCGGCCAGGTGCTCTACGGCTCGGACTATCCGTTCATGCTCGGCGACATGGCGGGCTGCCTCGCCCGCGTCGACGCCCTGCCGGCGGCCGCGCGCGACCAGGTGCGCGGCGAGAACGCCCGGCGCCTGTTCAACCTCGGCTGAACCGAGCCCCGGAACGACCGTGCCCGGCCGCGGCTGGCGCCGGACCGGGCACGGTATCGTTCGGAAGCAGCGCGTCTACTGGTGGGCGAGCACCGCGAGGAGCAGCAGCGCCACGATGTTGGTGATCTTGATCATCGGGTTCACGGCCGGGCCGGCGGTGTCCTTGTAGGGGTCGCCGACGGTGTCGCCGGTCACGGCGGCCTTGTGGGCGTCCGAGCCCTTGCCGCCGTAATGGCCGTCCTCGATGTACTTCTTGGCGTTGTCCCAGGCGCCGCCGCCCGCGGTCATCGAGATCGCGACGAAGAGGCCGGTGACGATGGTGCCGAGCAGCATGGCGCCGACCAGCGACAGCGCCTGCGACTTGCCGGCCACGCCCCAGATGATCAGGAAGGCGACGATCGGCGACAGCACCGGGAGGAGCGACGGCGCGATCATCTCCTTGATCGCGGCGCGGGTCAGCATGTCGACGGCGCGGCCGTAGTCGGGCCGGTCGGTGCCCTGCATGATGCCGGGCTTCTCGCGGAACTGGCGGCGCACCTCCTCGACCACCGAGCCGGCGGCCCGGCCGACCGCGGTCATGCCGAGCGCGCCGAACAGGAACGGCAGGAGGCCGCCGAGCAGGAGGCCCGCGACGACGAAGGGATTCGCCAGCGAGAAGTCGAGGTGGACGCCCTGGAAGAAGGAGAAGTGCGTCGGGCTGGCGTTGCCGAGGAAATAGTCGAGGTCCTCGGTGTAGGCGGCGAACAGCACCAGGGCGCCGAGGCCGGCGGAGCCGATGGCGTAGCCCTTGGTCACCGCCTTGGTGGTGTTGCCGACCGCGTCCAGCGCGTCGGTGGTCTTGCGGACGTCGGCCGGCAGGTCGGCCATCTCGGCGATGCCGCCGGCGTTGTCGGTGACCGGGCCGAAGGCGTCGAGCGCGACCACCATGCCGGCCAGCGCCAGCATGGTGGTGACCGCGATGGCGATGCCGTAGAGGCCGGCGAGCGCGTAGGTCACCAGGATGCCGATGATGATGACGAGGGCCGGCAGCGCGGTCGCTTCCAGCGAGACCGCGAGGCCCTGGATGACGTTGGTGCCATGGCCGGTGACCGAGGCCGCCGCGATCGAGTGCACCGGGCGATAGGTGACGCCGGTGTAGTACTCGGTGATCCAGACGATCAGCCCGGTCACGACGAGGCCGGAGAGGCCGCAGAGGAAGAGGTCGAGGCCGGTGAAGCTCGTGCCGGTCGTCGTGGTGAGCACGGTGCCGAAGCCGACCAGCGCCGCGACGACGATTGCGACGCCGACGATCGACAGCAGGGCGGTTGCGATGAAGCCCTTGTAGAGCGCGCCCATGATCGACTGCGACGCCCCGAGCTGCACGAAGAACGTGCCGATGATCGAGGTGATGATGCAGATGCCGCCGATCGCGAGCGGCAGGACGAAGGCGTTGTCGAAGAACGGCTTGCCGGCGAAGAAGATCGAGCCCAGCACCATCGTCGCGACCACGGTGACGGCATAGGTCTCGAACAGGTCGGCTGCCATGCCGGCGCAGTCGCCGACATTATCGCCGACATTGTCGGCGATGGTGGCCGGGTTGCGCGGATCGTCCTCCGGGATGCCGGCCTCGACCTTGCCGACGAGGTCGGCGCCGACGTCGGCGCCCTTGGTGAAGATGCCGCCGCCGAGACGGGCAAAGATCGAGATCAGCGAGGCGCCGAAGCCGAGCGCTACCAGCGCGTCGACCAGCGTGCGGTCGCCCGGCGCGTAGCCGCTGTAGCGGAGCGCGGTGTAGTAGCCGGTGACCGCGAGGAGCGCGAGGCCGGCGACCAGCATCCCGGTGACGGCGCCGGAGCGGAAGGCGACCGAGAGGCCGGCGGCAAGGCTCCGCGTCGCCGCCTGGGCGGTGCGGACATTGGCGCGGACCGAGACGTTCATGCCGATGAAGCCGGCGGCGCCCGACAGGATCGCGCCAACCAGGAAGCCGATCGCGACCGGCACCGAGAGCAGGAACGCCAGGATGATGAAGATGATGACGCCGACGATCGCGATCGTGGTGTACTGGCGGCGCAGATAGGCCTGGGCGCCCTCCTGCACCGCGCCCGCGATCTCGCGCATGCGGGCGGTGCCGGCGTCCGCCGCGAGCACGCTCCGCACCGCCCATATGCCGAAGACGATGGCGAGGAGCCCCGCGACGATGATCAGCCACTCTGCGGTCATGTTGGTTCTGCCTTTTCCGGTCGAGGCCGCGTTGCCGGCGCTCGTCCGCTCCTGTTCTTCAAAGGATTGATCGTTTGGCCCAGGGGCCCCCGAAAGCGCGCGGACATTGCCAAATCCGAGCCGAAGTCGCAACGTGATAGTCGATAATGGCTGTGCGCTGTGGTGCCAGCGGAAACTGGCGACGATGGCAGCGTTTAGCCGAGGTCAGTTCCCAGTTTGGTCGATCATTGCGCCTGCCAGGGATCGATAAGCGAGACTCCCGTGGACGCAACGTCCCGGACATTGCGGGTCACGAGCGTCAGATCGCAGGCCATCGCCGTTGCGGCGATCAGGGTGTCGATCACCGGCAGGCTTCTCTCCGCAGACAGCTCGCCCCAGCGCGCCGCCGTCGCAGCATCGATCGGCAGCAGGCGATCGGCAAACAACGTCTCGATGCCGTCGACCCAGGCGCCGAGCTGATCAGCCGTGGCGGGATCGCTCCGGCGGCGGATCGCGACCCCTCTCCGCAGCTCCCCGATGGTCAGGACGCTGAGGAACAGCCGCCCCTGGTCCGCGCCCGCGAGGAATGCCATAACGCCGCCGTGCGGCCGGACCTTGCGCGTTTCCGAGACGACGTTGGTATCAAGAAGATAGCCGCCAGCCACGGCTCAAAGCTCGACCGCGCGGCCGGTGTCCGGCGAGCGCTCGACCGAGAAATCCTCGACCTTCGGACCTCCGAGCAGATAGGTCTTGAAGTCCGGCTTGTGGGCGGTCAGCTTACGAAAATCCTCGACCGACAGGACGACGGCGCGCTCCGCGCCGTGGCGCGTGATGGTCTGAGGGCCCTCGGTGTGGGCGCGCTCGATCAACTCGGTCAGTCGCGCCTTCGCATCCTGCACCTGCCACGTCGCCATTGCCGACACCCGATCTTGTCTGACCAGAATATAAAAATTCTGATCAGAATTCAATACGCAGCGATTCCTGATAGTTTCAGCGAAGATTCAACGAGGGAGACGCGACATGGCGGAGCTCGAAGGCCGGTGCGATTGCGGCGCGGTGCGGTACCGGCTCACGGCGTCGCCGATGTTCGTGCATTGCTGCCATTGCCTGGACTGCCAGCGCCAGACCGGCTCCGCCTTCGTCCTCAACGCCCTCATCGAGACCGAGCGGATGGAGATGCTGTCGGGCGAGACCGCCGGCTTCCTCATGAGGACCGACAGCGGCCGGCCGCACCACATCCATCGCTGCACCGCCTGCCAGACCGCGCTCTGGAGCAATTACGGCGGCCTGACGAAGCTGCGCTTCGTCCGCGTCGGCACGCTCGAAACGCCCTCGGCCATCCAGCCCGACGTCCACATCTACACCCGCTCGAAGCAGCCCTGGGTGGCGCTGCCGGAAGGGGTGCCGGCCTTCGAGGCCTATTACGATTCGAAGAAGCTCTGGCCGGCCGCGAGCCTGGAGCGGCGGCGCGCGGCCATGGCATAGGCGGCCGGGCGGTGAGCGGCGCGACCCACATTGCGCTGCTGCGCGGCGTCAATGTCGGGGGCCACGCCAAGATCGCGATGGCCGATCTCCGCCTGGTGGCGCTGGGGCTCGGCCTCGCCGAGCCCCGCACGCTGCTCCAGAGCGGCAACCTCGTCTTCCGCGCCGCGGGCCGGCCCGCCGACATCGAGGCCGAGCTGGAAGCCGCGCTCGCCGGACGCTTCGGCGGCTGGATCGACGTGATGATGCGCACCGCGGCGGAATGGGACGCCGCCGTCGCCGCGAATCCGTTCGCGGCCGAAGCGCGGCGCGACCCCGCCCATCTCCTCCTCGTCGCGCTGAAGGAGGCGCCCTCCCCCGACGCGGTCGCCGCGCTCCGCGCCGCGATCAAGGGACGCGAGGCGGTCGAGGCGGTCGGCCGCCATGCCTATGTCGTCTATCCCGACGGCATCGGCCGCTCGAAGCTGACCGGCGCCATGATCGAGCAGCGCCTCGGCACGCGGGCGACGGGCCGCAACTGGAACACCGCGCTGAAGCTTGCGGAGATGACGCGGCCATAGCCCGCTCGCGCCGTTCGTTCGGGCGCGAACGACGGCTTGATGGCGCCCTTACCCTCTGCCTAGACTGCGATAATGGTTGGAGGGAGGTGACCGATGAAGCTGTCGTTGGCGGTCTTTGCCGTGGCCGTGGGCTTGTCGCCGCTGGTGCCACTCGGCGCGGCGCATGCGCAGTTCCACCCCGATTTCACCGCCGCGACGCCGGCCGAGCCACTCGGCCTCGACGACCTCATCGCCCGCGATCCCGAGAGCAGCCGCGTCGTCATCAACAATATCGAGGAATCGCTCTGGAAGTTCGGCCCCGACGGCAAGCCCGTGCCGAACCTCGCCGACTGGGACGTCTCCGCCGACGGCAAGGTCATCACCTTCCACCTCAAGCACGGCGTGAAGTTCACCACGGGCGGCGAGATGACCTCCGCCGACGTGATGTGGAGCTACCAGCGCGGCATGAAGGGCTCGCAGTTCTTCCCGCGCGACATGCGCTATGTCGAGAAGGTCGAGGCGCCCGACCCCTACACCTTCCGCATCACCTTCAAGCAGCCCGACGTCGATTTCTTCAACCGCATGCCGCTCTACATCCTGTCGAAAGCGCATTACGACAAGGTCGGCGAGAAGGACTTCATCAACGACCCGGGCGGCACCGGCCCCTATGCGGTCGTCGACTACAAGCTCGGCCAGTATATCGACCTCAAGGCGTTCCCCGACTACCACGGCAAGCAGCCGCCGGTGAAGTCGGCGCGGATCTACTTCATCAAGGACAACAACACCCGGGTCGCCAAGCTGAAGTCCGGCGAGGTCGACCTCATCACCAACACGCCCTATGGCGACGTCGCGAGCCTTAAGAAGGCCGGCTTCCACACCGTCTCGCTGGCGGCGAACCCGTCGATCTCGATCGAGTTCAACTTCGCCAACAAGAACGCGCCGTGGTCGAAGCTGAAGGTGCGCGAGGCCATCGCCCATGCCATCGACACCAAGTCGATGATCAAGAACCTGTTCGCCGGCATCCCCGAGCACTATCCGCGCTTCGCCGAGGGCGAGCCCGGCTACGACCCCTCGCTCAAGAACTACAGCTATGACCCGGCGCTGGCGAAGACGCTCCTGGCCGAGGCTGGCTATCCGAACGGCTTCACCATGCCGCTCTATTATCTCGGCCCGCCCTTCACCGGCATCAAGGAGACCGCCGAGGCGGTGACGCTCTACCTCGCCCAGGTCGGCATCAAGTGCCAGCCGCAGGAGAAGGACATCGTCCAGGTCCTCGACCTGCTGCACAAGGCCAAGACCGACCCGAAGGCCGAGTTCGTCGCCATCACCAACAAGCCGTTCGCCAACACCGGCATCTCGGCCCTCACGGGCCTTACGATGTCGTTCGAATCGACGCGGCCGTTCTCGATCTACAACACCCCCGAGATCGACAAATTCATCAAGGACGCCAGCGCCGAGCTCGATCCCGACAAGCGCGCGGCGATCCTCCGCCAGGCCGCGAATGTGCTGCAGGACGAGGTGCCGACCATCGTCCTGTGGGACACGGTCGCGGTCTACACGATGAAGCCGACCGTCGACTACCGGCCGATCCAGCACCGCGGCGCCTATCTCGCGCTGGAAGACGTGTCGGTGAAAAAATAGGGCACCGTTCACCTCGCCCGTCATGCCCGGGCCGCGCCCGGCCCGGGCATCCACGCATTTGCAGCGCAGCCCCCGGGAAAGAAAGTCGCGGATGGCCGGGACAAGCCCGGCCACGACGGCGCGCTCGACGTCATTGCGAGCGAAGCGGAGCAATCCGGCATTCGCAGACGTCAGCGCCTGCGGCTCCTGGATTGCTCATCGGCGTCGCCCCTCGCAACGACACGCTCCGGCGGCTTGCGTTTTCGCGCTGCAATCGCAATCTCCTGTCCGCACGACAGGATCCCCTCATGCTTCCCGCGCTCTTCGTCAGCCATGGCTCGCCGATGCTGGCGGTCGAGGATTCGGCCGCCCGCCGCTTCCTGAGCGGCCTCGGCAGCGAAATCGGCCGGCCGAACGCCGTCCTCATCGTCTCCGGCCATTGGGAGACGCCGATCCCGGCGCTGAACGCCATGCCGGTCAACGAGACGATCCACGACTTCTACGGCTTCCCGCGCCCCCTCTACGCCATCGACTACCCGGCGCCGGGCGACCGCGACCTCGCCAACCATGCCGCCGAGCTCCTCGGCGAGGCCGCCTTCCCGGCAGCGCTGGCGCCGGCCCGCGGCCTCGACCACGGCGCGTGGCTGCCGCTGATGCTGATGTACCCCGAGGCCGACATCCCGGTGGTGCAGATGTCGCTGCAGCGCCATCTCGGCCCGGCCCATCACGTGAAGGTCGGGCAGGCGCTCCGCCGCCTCCGCGAGGAGGGCGTGCTCCTGGTCGGCTCGGGCACCTTCACCCACAATCTCGGCCTGATGGACCGCAGCGAGCCCGACAGCGAGCCGGGCCCCGACGTGGTCGCCTTCGCCGACTGGGTCGACGCCGCGCTGAACGAGCACCGCACCGAGGATCTCGTGAACTACCGGGCGCTGGCCCCGTTCGCCGTGCGCCACCACCCGCGCGACGAGCATTTTCTGCCGCTCTTCTTCGCCTACGGCGCCGGTGGCGAGGGCAGCCGGGTCGAGCACCTTCACGACTCGACCTCCTACGGTACCCAGCGGATGGACGCCTACGCCTTTCACTGAAGGCGCGGCGTCGAAATTCCCGACCCCGGCCGCCCTGCGACGACGCGCGGCTTGCCGCGACTCGGGCAGACAGCCAAGCTTCGTCCTCCCGCCGTCGAACCCCTGCGCGCCGATGACCCGCTTCCTCTCCGCCGCCGCGTTCAGCCTCGTGGCCGGTTTGTTCGCCCTGCCCGCGTCCGCCGCCGACTGCAGCAACGCCATCGCCGATTTCCAGGCGATGCTCGACCGCGACGTCCAGATGGGCCTGCTCAGCCCCAAGGTGCACGACACCGCGACCGACGAGCTCAAGGCCGACAATGCGACCTGCCGCGCCGGCGAGAACGGCCGGGCGCTGAGCGAGCTCGAGTCGATCAAGCGCCGCCACGGCTATCACTGAGGCCGATCTCCTCGGCGTCATTGCGAGGAGGCGAAGCGGACGAAGCAATCCAGGGGTCGCTGGCCTCGGCGCCAGCGGCCCCTGGATTGCTTCGCTTCGCTCGCAATGACGGGCTGCGCGCTTGCGTCCCGCCCTCGCCAGGGCGCATGACGGGCCATGGCGTCCGCCCTGCCCGTCACCATCGCCGATGTCGAGGCCGCCGCCGTGCGGCTCCGCGGCCAGGCGCTGACGACTCCCCTGGTCTCGAACCCGCTGCTCGACGAACGGGTCGGCGCCCACGTGCTGCTGAAGCTCGAGACGCTGCAGCGCTGCGGCTCCTTCAAGTTCCGCGGCGCCTTCAACAAGCTCGCGGCGCTCGAACCGGAGACGCGGCGCCGCGGCGTCGTCGCCTGGTCGTCCGGCAATCACGCCCAGGGCGTCGCCGCGGCGGCGAAGATCCACGGCGTCCCGGCGCTGATCGTGATGCCGGCCGACACCCCGAAGGTGAAGGTCGCGGCGACCGAGGGCTACGGCGCCGAGGTCCGCTTCTACGACCGCTGGACCGAGAGCCGCGAGGAGATCGGCCACGCCATCGCGAAGGAGCGTGGCGCCGTCATCGTGCCGCCCTACGACGACCCGCTGGTGGTCGCCGGCCAGGGTACCGTCGGGCTGGAGATCGCCGAGCAGGCGAAGGCGTTCGGTGTCGCCATCGACCATGTGCTGGCGCCGGCCTCCGGCGGCGGCCTCATCGCCGGCATCGCCACCGCCCTCGCCGACCGCTCGCCCGCGACCAGGGCGTGGTGCGTCGAGCCCGCCGCCTTCGACGACCACCGCCGCTCGCTCGCCGCCGGCCACCGCGTCGCCAACGACCCCGCCGCCCGCTCGATCTGCGACGCCCTCCTGGCCTCGACGCCGGGCGAGATCACCTTCGCGATCAACCGCGAACGCCTGTCGGGCGGCCTCGCGGTCGGCGACGGCGAGGCGCTCGACGCCGTCGCCTATGCCGCGCGGACGCTGAAGCTCGTCGTCGAGCCCGGCGGCGCGGTGGCGCTCGCCGCCGTCCTCACCGGCAAGCTCGACGTCACCGGCAAGACCGTCGCCGTCGTCCTCAGCGGCGGCAACATCGACCCGCCGGTCCTGGCCGAAGCGCTGGGGCGGCCGTAGATCTCAGCGCCGTTCGCGCGCATGCCAGATGCGCAGAATCGTGATCGTCTCGCCGACTATTTCATAGCGCATCTCGTAGTTGCCTACGAAGATGCGACGCACTTCACGGGCCTCGAACTGTTCCAGCCGCTCACCGAGACGCGGATAGTCCAGGAGACGTCTGGGCGCTACAGCCAACGCCTGCACGATCCTATCGGCCGCTCCGGGATTGACCGCAGCCAGAAAGGCATAAAGGCGATCGAGATCGGCCAGAGCAAGGTCCGACCACTCCGATGTCATCGCTGCGGTTTCGGAAGCGGAAGCGGCTTATCAGTGCCCAGACTGTTCGCCCAGGCTTCGACCGCAGCCTGATCGACGACTCTGCCGGCATCCACATTGGCAAGCGCTTCGAGGGTCAGCCTGTATTCCTCCTCCTCGCGCGCAACCCAGGCCGTCAGGGCTTGCTTGACCACCCATCCGCGCGATCTGTCGAGACGGGCGGCCAGTTCGTCCACCTTCTCCGCCAGCGGAAGCGGTACGTGTGCCGTGAGCACCCTGGTATCCATTGGATATCCCAACCAAAACCAATCAATCTGATTAGATACGAAGCAAGGCTGCACAGGCAAGCCGTCGGGGTCCTCCGGACCTTCCCCGCGATGCCGACGCCCGGCGCCATCCGCCATCTCGACCCCGGCGCCAAGATTCGCTAGTGGAAGGCCCGACTCGCACTCCTGCGCTCGGCAGCCCTCGCCCTTCCCGGCCTTGCTCGACGTGCGCCGGCCGTAGCGTTCCGTTTGTCCCATAGGGGGGTTGAAGCCGATGGCAGACCAGAAGACCGCGCTCGTGGTCAGCGCGCATTCCGCCGATTTCGTCTGGCGCGCGGGCGGCGCCGTCGCGCTCCACGCCGAGAAGGGCTATCGCGTCGTCGTGGTCTGCCTGTCGTTCGGCGAGCGCGGCGAGAGCGCCAAGATCTGGCGCAAGGGCGATACCACCGTCGACAAGGTCAAGGCCGCCCGGCGGGTCGAGGCGCAGAAGGCCGCCGACATCCTCGGCGCCGACATCCAGTTCTGGGACCTCGGCGACTACCCGCTCCGCGCGAGCGACGAGGTGCTCTACCGGATGACCGACCTCATCCGCGAGATCCGGCCGAAGTTCCTGATGTCGCACTCCATGCACGACCCCTACAATTTCGACCACGGCCTGACGACCCACCTCGTCCAGGAGGCGCGCATCACCGCCCAGGCCCACGGCTACAATCCGGGCGTGCCGGTCATCAAGGCGCCGCCGGTCTTCCTCTACGAGCCGCACCAGACCGAGATGTGCAACTGGAAGCCCGACCTCTATCTCGACATCGGCTCGGTCTGGGAGAAGAAGCGCAAGGCCATCGAGGCGATGGAAGGCCAGGAATATCTCTGGGAGTACTACACCCGCGTGGCGCTGAACCGCGGCGTGCAGGCGACCCGCAACTCCGACAAGATGAGCGTCACCTACGGCGAGGCCTACATGCGCATCTTCCCGCAGACGGTGACCGAGCTGGGAGACCTCGGATGACCGGAATCGTCATCTGCAACATCCCGCGGCACGGGATCGACAAGGTCGAGGCGCTGAAGGTCTACGGCGTCGCGACCATCCACGAGGCGCAGGGCCGCACCGGCCTGCTGGCGCCCTACATGCGGCCGATCTATCCGGGCGCCCTCGTCGCCGGCAACGCGGTGACCTGCACCGTCGCGCCCGGCGACAACTGGATGATCCACGTCGCCGTCGAGCAGTGCAAGGAAGGCGACATCCTGGTGGTGACGCCGACCGGGGCCTCGACCGACGGCTATTTCGGCGACCTTCTCGGCACCTCGCTCCAGGCCCGCGGCGTCCGCGGC
>DASZVN010000115.1:0-2178 GCA_035547055.1 Hyphomicrobiales bacterium | reverse complement strand
GGCGACAACTGGATGATCCACGTCGCCGTCGAGCAGTGCAAGGAAGGCGACATCCTGGTGGTGACGCCGACCGGGGCCTCGACCGACGGCTATTTCGGCGACCTTCTCGGCACCTCGCTCCAGGCCCGCGGCGTCCGCGGCCTCGTGACCGAGACCGGGGTGCGCGACGTGCACACGCTGCACGAGATGGGCTTCCCGGTGTGGTCCAAGGCGATCCACGCCCAGGGCACCGTCAAGGAGACGCTCGGCGACATCAACCTGCCGATCGTCTGCGCCGGCGCCGCGATCAATCCGGGCGACGTGATCGTGGCCGACGACGACGGCGTCGTCGTGGTCCGTCACGACGAGGTCGAGAAGGTCACCGCCGCCGCCAAGGCCCGCACCGACAACGAGGCGCAGAAGCGCGAGAAGTTCGTGAACGGCGAGCTCGGCCTCGACATCTACGGCTATCGCGAGCGGCTCGCGAAGAAGGGCCTGAAGTACTACGATTCGATCGAGGACTATCGGAAGGGCTGAGCGCCGCGTCATTGCGAGGAGCACAGCGACGAAGCAATCCAGGGCGGCAAGCGCCGCGGGCTGCTGCCCCTGGATTGCGTCGCCTCGCTCGCAATGACGAAGCGAGGCATCGGCCCTAGGCTTAAGTCCGGGAGGCAGCCATGTCCGTCCCTGCAAGCATCGGCATCATCGGCTTCGGCGAAGTCGGTTCGATCTTCGCCCGCGACCTCGCCGCGGAGGGCGTTGCCGCGATCCGCGCGTTCGACATCGCCTTCGGCGACGCCAAGAGTCGCGCCGCTCAGAACCGCGCCGCCGCCGGCCCGGCGATTTCCGGCGCGGAAAGCGCGGCGCAAGCCGTTCACGGCCAGCCCATCGTCATCGCCGCCGTCACGGCCGGCTCGGCCCTCGCCGCGGCGCAATCGGCCGCTCCGCACCTCGCCAAGGACGCCCTCTATCTCGACGTGAACTCGGTCTCGCCCGGCGCCAAGCAGGAGATCGCGACCGCGATCGAGGGCGCCGGCGGCCGCTTCGTCGAGGCCGCGGTGATGACCAGCGTGCCGCCGAAGGGCCTCGCCTCGCCGATGCTGCTCGGCGGCCGCCACGCCGCGGCGTTCATGGAGGCCGTGGCGGGTCTCGGCATGGATCTCACGCCGTTCTCCGAGAAGATCGGCGCCGCCTCCTCGGTGAAGATGTCGCGCAGCATCATGATCAAGGGCATGGAGGCGCTGTGCGTCGAGTGCCTGCTGACGGCACGGCAATACGGCGTCGAGAAGGAGGTGCTGGCCTCGCTGACCGACACCCTCGTCACCGACTGGCGCAAGACCGTGCGCTACATGATCGGGCGGGCGCTGAAGCACGGCCGCCGCCGCGCCGAGGAGGTCCGCGAGGTCGCCCGCACCGTCGAGGAGGCGGGGCTCGATCCGTTCATGGCCCGCGCCACCGCCCTCCGCCAGGACTGGTCGGCCGACCAGGGCAACCTCGTCGGCGACGATGCCATCGCCAAGGCCGAGCTGGAGGACCTGCTCGACCGCGTATTGGCCAGCTCCGGCGCCGCCGGGCGCAAGGCCGCCGCCGAATAACATTCATCCGCAGAAAGAGACCACCGCGATCATGGACATCGAGACGCCGCTGACCGAACGCCGCCCGACCTTCAAGGCGCCGCCCAAGAGCTGCGACGCGCACTGCCACGTGTTCGGCCCGGCCGACAAGTTCCCCTACGCGCCGAACCGCAAATACACCCCCGACGACGCGCCCAAGGAAATGCTGCGGGCGCTGCACGACCGGCTCGGCATCGACCGCGCGGTGTTCGTCCAGGCCTCGTGCCACGACACCGACAACCGCGCCATGCTCGACGCCATCGCCGCCGACCCCAAGCGCCACCGCGGCGTCGCCGTCGTCGACGACAGCTTCACCGACAAGGACTTCCAGGTGCTGCAGGACGGCGGCATCCGCGGCGTCCGCTTCAATTTCGTCCGCCATCTCGGCGGCCATCCCGACCCGGAGACCTTCCGCAAGGTGGTGGCGCGGCTGCCGGCGATGGGCTGGCACCTCGTGCTGCATCTCGACGCCCAGGACATCGAGGAGCTGACCCCGATGATCCGCAGCCTGCCGGTGCCCTTCATCATCGACCACATGGGCCGCGTCGAGGCCAAGAACGGGCTCGACCAGCCGGCCTTCAAGGCG
>DASZVN010000114.1:0-8250 GCA_035547055.1 Hyphomicrobiales bacterium | reverse complement strand
ACGCGGCGGCCGCAGTGCAAGCCGCATGGACACCGCCATCTTCTTTCAGCTTCTGCTGCCGGGGCTGACGACCGGCTGCGTCTACGCGCTGGTCGCGCTCGGCTTCGTCCTCTGCGCCAACGTCTCCGGCGTGCTGAACTTCGCCCAGGGCGAGTTCGTCATGATCGGCGGCATGTGGTCGGCCTTCTTCCTGACGCTCGGCGTGCCCTACGTGCTGGCGGCGCTGGCGGCGACGCTGATGGGCGTGCTCGCCGCCGCTGGGCAGGAATACCTGACGCTCCGCCCGGTGCGCCATCGCGGCCATTTCATCCAGGTCACCACCACCTTCGGCGTCGCCGTGGTGCTGCGCGGCGTCACCCTGATCGTCGCCGGCAAGGATCCGCTGGCCCTGCCGGGCTTCTCCGGCGACGGCGCCTTCACGGTGGCGGGCGCCATCCTGCCGATCCAGAGCGTCTGGGTGTGGGTCGCCACGGCGATCCTCCTCGCCGCGACCTTCGGCTTCCTGCGCTACACCGCGACCGGGCGGGCGGTGCGCGCCTGCTCGATCAACCTCCAGGCCGCGCGCCTCATGGGCGTCAATGCCGAGCGGCTCCGGGTCATCATCTTCGCCGTCGGCGGCGGCACCGGCGCGCTTGCCGGCATCGTCATCACCCCCATCATCCTGGCGAGCTGGGACGCCGGCGTGACCTACAGCATCAAGGGCTTCGTCGGCGCGATCCTCGGCGGCTTCCGCTCGCCGACCCGCGCCGTGCTCGGCGGCCTCTTCATCGGCGTGATCGAGTCGCTCGGCGCCGGCTATATCTCCTCGGGCTGGAAGGACTTCATCGTCTACGGCGTCCTGTTCGCCTATCTCCTCGTGCGCGGCGGCGTGTTCCTGCGCGGCCGCGCCGCGCTCGGCGCGGGGCTCTGAGCGATGCGCCGGCTCGGCCCCTCCAAATCGCTGGTGATGGCGGCGCTGTTCGTCATCGTCGCGATCGCCTTCCCGCTGGTCTATCCCGACAGCTACCACCGCGGCGTCGGCATCACGGCGGGCGCGATGGCGATCACCGCGGTCGGCGTGGTGCTGCTGCTCGGCTTCGCCCAGCAGCTCGCGATCGGCCAGCCCGCCTTCAGCATGATCGGCGGCTATGCCAACGCCATCCTCTGCGCGCGCTACGGCTGGGATCCGCTGGCGGCGCTGGTGCTGGCGGCGGTCGTCTCCATGGTCCTCGCCTATGCCATCGGCGCGCCGATCCTGAAGCTCCGCGGCTTCTTCCTGGCGATGGCGACGCTGGCCCTGCAGCTCATGCTGATCGTGGTCGCGACCGAGGCGACGGCGATCACCGGCGGGCCGCTCGGCGTGGTCGGCGTGCCGAAATTCGGCCTGTTCGGCATCACGCTCCAGAGCGATCTCGCCTTCTTCTACCTGATCTGGGCGCTGGTGCTGGCCTCGGTCTGGATCTCGCTCAACATCGAGCATTCGCGCATCGGCCGCGCGCTCCGGGCGATCGCAGCGAGCGAGATCGCAGCCGGCTCGGTCGGCGTCGACATCGCCCGCTACAAGATCCAGATGTTCGTCATCGGCTCGGGCATGGCGAGCGTCTCCGGCAGCCTGCTGGTCCACTATCTCCGCGCCACCGACCCGACGGTCTTCGGCTTCGACTACGGCCTGAACCTTCTCACCGGCGTCATCGTCGGCGGCCTCACCTCGATCTGGGGCGGCGGCGCGCTCGGGCCCGCGATCATCGTCGGGCTGCGCGAGCTCCTGCGCGACTTGTCGCTGCCGCTGTGGGAGGGCGTCATCATGGGCGCGCTCACGGTGATCGTGCTGATCGCATTCCCGCGCGGCATCGCCGGCGCGGCGAGCGACCTCTACGACCGCCTGTTCACCCGTCGCGCCGCGGTGCCGGCCAGCGCCGGCACGCCCGACCGTGCGGCGCTGCCACGCTGGACCGAGCCGGCTGCCGCGAGCGGCGGCGCCCCGATGCTGTCCGTCGAGGCGGTCTCGAAGTCGTTCGGCAGCCTGCGCGCGGTCCACGACGTCAGCTTCGCGGTGCAGCCCGGCTCGATCACTGCGCTGATCGGACCGAACGGCGCCGGCAAGACGACGCTGTTCAACCTCGTCTGCGGCTCGCTGCCGCTCGATTCCGGCGCCATCCGCTTCGGCGGACAGGACATCGCGAATCTCCTGCCGACCCAGATCGCCGAGCTCGGCGTCGGCCGCACCTTCCAGAACCTCCAGCTCTTCGACAACATGAGCGTGCTGGAGAACGTGATGTGCGGCGGCCACCGCCTCGCCTCGTCCGGCATCCTGCCGATCTCGGTGGCGTGGCCGAGCGTCGCCCGCGAGGAGGCGGCGACGCGCGCGGCGGCGCGGCAGGCGCTGGCCTTCGTCGGCCTCTCGGGCTTCGAGGAGGCGAACCCGGGCGCGCTGCCGTTCGGCCACCAGCGCCTGGTCGAGATCGCCCGCGCGCTGGCGCTGAAGCCGACGCTGCTCCTGATGGACGAGCCCGCCTCGGGCCTCAACGACACCGAGACCACCCAGCTCTCCGAGCTGATCCTCCACATCGCGGCGCTCGGCGTCACCGTGCTCCTGGTCGAGCACGACATGCGGCTGGTGATGGGCCTCGCCGACCACATCGTGGTGATGGACCACGGGGAGAAGATGGCCGAGGGGCCGAGCGCTCAGGTGCGCGCCGACCCCAAGGTGATCGCCGCCTATCTCGGGCAGGAAGCCGATGCCGACGCCGCTGTTCACGCTTGAGGGCGTTCGGAGCGGCTACGGCCGCACCGAGGTGCTGCACGGCGTCTCGCTCGAGGTCGCGGCCGGCGAGATCGTCGCGCTGATCGGCGCCAACGGCGCCGGCAAGTCGACGCTGCTCAACACGGTGATGGGCCTCGTGCCTTGCGCCGGCGGCGCCATCCGCTTCGACGGCAAGGCGCTGACGCGCCAGCCGACCCCCGCGATCGTCCAGGCCGGCCTCGTCCAGGTGCCCGAGCGGCGCCAGCTCTTCGGCGCGATGACGGTCGAGGAGAACCTCCTGATGGGCGCCTACACCCGCCGCGACCGCGGCGGGATCCAGGCTGCGCTGGAGGAGCAGTTCGCCCGCTTCCCGATCCTCGCCGAGCGGCGCCGGCAGCGGGCCGAGACGTTCTCCGGCGGCCAGCAGCAGATGCTGGCGATCGCCCGCGCGCTGATGTCGAAGCCGCGGCTGCTGCTGCTGGACGAGCCTTCGCTGGGGCTCGCCCCCATCGTCGCCCAGCAGATCCTCCGCGAGATCGTGACGCTCCGCGACGCCGGCGGCACGGTGTTCGTGGTCGAGCAGAACGCTCGCGCCGCGCTCGCCATCGCCGACCGCGGCTATGTGCTGGAGAACGGCCGCATCACCGTGTCCGGCCGTGCCGCCGACCTTCTGAGCGATACCGCGGTGCAGGACGCCTATCTCGGCGGCGCCGGCGGCGCCAACGATGTCGAAGATCACATCCGCGAGAAGAAGCGCGCCATTCTGGGGCGGTGAATCCCGTCCGTCATGGCCGGGCTTGTCCCGGCCATCCACGACTTTTCTTTCGCGCGAGGCCGTGAACTCGTGGATGCGCGGACCAAGTCCGGGCATGACGGGCTCGGGTGCCTGCCCTCACACATGTGCGGGTGCATCCAGCGGCACCGCGCCGACCGGGCGCCAGGTCGGGCCGCGGCCGCCGAGGCGGCGGCGGAGCGCCTGCATTTCCAGGTAGAGCGTCACGTCGCGGCCGCGGAGGCCGGGCAGGCTGCGGAGGTCGCCGCCGAGCCAGGGCGGGAACGGGTTCCGCCGGAGCGTGGTGTGGATCGCGGTCCTGACCGTCGGATGGTCGCTCGGGGCGCGGGCGTGGAAGCCGAAGGTGTCGGCGACGACCAGCGTGTTCGCCGGCACCGCGATCCGCCGCGGCGGGCCGTAGCCGAGCGCGCCGAGCTCGCTCGCGGCGATGCGGAACGAGCCGACCGCGTGGTGGCGGTTGGGGTGGCTCCGCGCCGTGAGGCTCTGCGCATATTCCCAGGCGAGGCGGCCTTCCGTCGCCCGGTGCGAGCCGGGGACATAGGTGAACGGCCCGTCGTCCTCGCCGACGTCGTTCAGGAAGAACCAGCCTTTGGTCGTGGAATGGAAGGTGTCGGCGTGGAAGAAGGTCTGCGGGTCGGCGCGGCCCTTCGGCGACGGCTCGGCGATGATGGTCTGGAGAAAGAAGCTCGGCCGCCCGCCGCGCGAGGCCGCGTAGCGGATCAGCGCCAGCACCGCGGGGTCGTCGAGGAAGGCGGCGAGGCGGGGCAGGGTGGCGAGGAGCGGCGGCGGCAGCGGCACCATGCGCTCGACCGTGCCGCCGCCCGACTGGCGCTGCTCCCAGCCGGGCAGGGGCCGTCCGTCGAGCTCGGCCTTGAGCGCGGCGAAGGCGTCCGGCGGCAGGAAGTCCCGCCTGGCGAGGTAGCCGTCGCGGTCGAACGCGGCCCGGTCGGCCGGGTCGAGCAGGCGGCCGATCCGGGCGCGGCGCCGCGCCGCCATCCTCGCCGCCGCGTTCAGCCGGGCGAGGTGGAGGCCCTTGCGGTTGAGATAGGGGCTGCCGAGGATCGGGTTGTCGGCGAAGGACTTGTCGGCGCCGAACACGCCCGCGACCCAGAGCGGGCTCTTCAAGAGCGACAGGGGAGCGAGCCGCGCCATCTCAAAGCTCTTGCTGGAGCATGATCTTTTCCGAAAACCGCTGCACACTTTTCGGGATCATGCTCGGGTCTCAGGCCGCCGCGGCGTCGGCGGGCCGCTCGAACATCGAGATGCCCGTGCGCACGTCCCAGGGGTCGTCGATCCGGCCCACGGTGCCGAGCGCGCCGACCGCGTGGTCGAGCGCCGTCCAGGGCAGGAACGGGTTGCGCTGGCCGATGCCCCAGACCTCGACCCGGAGCGAGGGCCGGACGCTGCGTCCGCGGGCATGGAAGCCGAAGGTGTCGGCGACGACCAGCGTGTTTGCCGGCACCGCCACCGCGACCGGTGGGGGGAAGCCGAGCGCGGAAAGCCCGCTCTCCGCGATGCGGAACGAGCCCTGCCGCGTCTCGAAATCCGGCGAGCGGGCGGCGTCGAGGCTCATCCGCCCCTCCCAGTCGAGCCGCGCCGGCGTCAGGCGGTGGGAGCCGGGGACGTAGGTGAACGGCCCCTCGTCGGGGAGGACGTCGGTCAGGAACAGCCAGGCCTTCACCGTGGGGTGGAAGGTGTCGGCGTGGAGAAAGGTCTGCGGGTCCTCGGCGCCGTCGGCGGCATGCTGGAGCACGCCCTGGAGGTACATCGCCGGCGCGATGTCGCGGCTCCCGACATAGCGGCAGAGGCCTTGCCAGTCGGGCGAATCCTGCACGGCGCGGAGCGCCGGGATCGCGGCGAGGACGGCCGGACCGACGGTGACCTTGCGGAGGATGGTGCGGCCCTCGGCCTTCTCGCGGATCGGGCCGCGGAAGCCTGCGATCTCGTCCCGGAGCGCGGCGAAGGCCCCGGCGGGAAGAAAGTCGCGGCGGACGACATAGCCGTCGCGGTCGAACGCAGCGCGGTCGGCGTCGCCGACGAGGTGAGCAAGGCGGGCGCGCCGGGCGGCGGCGAGGCGGTGCGCCGCGGCGACGCGGCGGACATGGAGGCCGTGTTCGTTCAGCCGGCGGCTACCGATGAGCTTGTTCTGCTCGAACGATTTCGCGCCGGTGACGAGCTGCACCGCCCACAGCGGCGAGGCGGCGGCCGTGCGCAATCGAGACAGCACCGGAACATCTCCAAGCTTCGCCGGATCTTAGTGCAGGATCGCCGCGGCGGAAAGTTGGCGGCTATGGTCGACCGTCATTGCGAGGAGCCGAAGGCGACGAAGCAATCCAGGGGCCGCGAGGTCGTGCAGGTGGCCTCTGGATCGCTTCGCTTCGCTCGCAATGACGAACCAAGCCCGTCATGGCCGGGCTTGTCCCGGCCATCCACGACTTCCCTCTCGGGCGGCGCCGAAACTCGTGGATGCCCGGGCATGACAGTGAGGGAGGGGCTTAACCTCACCCCTCCTGCATCAGCTTGCGTTCCCAGGCGAGGGCGTGGGCGACAATGGTGTCGAGGTCGTCGAGGCGGGGTTCCCAGCCGAGCGCGGCCCGCAGCCGGCCGGAATCGGCCACGATCGCCGCCGGGTCGCCCGGCCGGCGTCCGGTCGTTTCCACCGGGAAGTCGTGGTTGATCGCGCGCTTCACCGCGCCGATCACCTCCAGCACCGAGAAGCCGCGGCCGTAGCCGCAGTTGAAGGTCGCGCTCTGGCCGCCGCCGCGAAGATGCTCCAGCGCGGCGAGATGGGCGCCGACCAGGTCGGTGACGTGGATGTAATCGCGGATGCAGGTGCCGTCGGGCGTCGGATAGTCGGTGCCGAACACCGCCATCTTGGGCCGGAGGCCGAGCGCGGTCTGCACCGCGACCTTGATGAGATGCGTCGCCTCGGGCGTCGACTGGCCGGTGCGGAGCGCAGGATCGGCGCCGGCGACGTTGAAATAGCGCAGGATGACGTGGTCGAGCCCGTGGGCGCGGCCGGCGTCGCGCAGCATGGTCTCGGTCATCAGCTTCGACGAGCCGTAGGGCGATTGCGGGTCGGTCGGCGCATCCTCGGCGACCGGCACCGTCTTGGGCTCGCCGTAGACCGCCGCGGTCGAGGAGAACACGAAGCGGCGAACGCCGCCCTTTACCGCCGCCTCCATCAGGGTGCGCGAGTTGGCGGTGTTGTTGCGGTAGTAGCCGAGCGGGTCGGCGACCGAGTCCGGCACCACGATCGAGGCGGCGAAATGGATGATCGCCTCGACCTCGTTCTCGCGGATGATGCGGGCGGCCAGCGCCCCGTCGCCGGTGTCGCCTTCGTAGAGGCGCACGCCCTGCGGCAGCGCCCGCCGCCGCCCGGTCGAGAGGTTGTCGAGCACGACCACCGCCTCGCCGCGGTCGTGCAGCGCATGCACCATGTGGGAGCCGATATAGCCGGCGCCTCCGGTCACCAGGATCGTCATGCAAGCTCTCCGCGACGCGGGCGGCATCATAACCCGCCGCGGTTGACGAGAGGTTGGCGGGACTGGGCGCGACGTCATTGCGAGGAGCGAAGCGACGAAGCAATCCAGGGCGGCAGGCGCCGTGCCTGGGGCTCCTGGATTGCTTCGCTTCGCTCGCAATGACGATTTCCCCCGTCATGCCCGGCCTCGGGCCGGGCATCCACGAGTTCTTGCAAATCGCAGGGAGGGAGGAAGTCGTGGATGGCCGGGACAAGCCCGGCCATGACGGAGAGGGCGGGGCATGACGGGGAGAGGTGACCGCGGGCCCGATATGCTACCACCCCGCCGATGACGAGCGACGCAGCGACCGCGACGCCACCGCCCGAGGCGCCTGCCGGCCGGGTGCGGCGGCGGCGCGTGTTCTACATCTCGGGCTTCGATCCGCGCGGGCCGGTCGGCTATTACGCGCTGTTCCGCCGCGAGTTCTGGAAGTTCCACAAAGAGAGCGGCATCGCGACGCAAGTCTCGAAACTCGCCGCGCCAGAGGGCTCGCTCGAGGCGACCTGGACCGCCCGCTGCGACGCCGGCGCCTGGCAGACCGAGACCATCTTCTCCTTCCTCCGCTGGGACGACATCATCGCCCGGGTCTATTTCCGGCCGAACTGGCAGCGGCTCGTCGTCGGCGGCTACGGCACGCTGACGGCGATCATGAACGGCCAGATGTGGCGCATCGGCCGCGAGAGCCGGAAATTCCTCGCCATCTGGTTCGGCACTGCCTTCTTCTTCTTCGGCGGCGCGCTGCTGGCGACGGCGCTCGCGGTGCTGCTGGCCTTTGCGCTGGCGCCGCTCGCCCGGCTCGCCGGCCTGCCGGGCTGGGGCGGCGCGGTGATCGCCTTTCCGCTCCTCTACGCTGCCTTCGCCTGGGTGGTGCGGCGGACGCGCGAGGCACCGCTCTACATGTCGCATCTCGTCGACGACATGAACTTCAACTGGGGCTATCTCCGCGGCCGCTTCGGTCATGTCGACGCCCGCATCGCCGCGTTTGCGGACATCATCGCCGCGCGGGTGGCGGCCGCCGAGGACGACGAGGTGCTGGTGATCGGCCATTCCAGCGGGCCCGTGCTCGCGGCCGAGGCGCTGGCGAGGGCGCTGGAGAAAGACCCGGCGCTCGGCCGCCACGGCCCGGCGGTCGGCTTCGTCAGCCTCGGCTCGGCGATTCCCTGGTGCGGGCTCGACCCCGGCGCGGCGCGGCTGCGCCGGGCGATCGCGCG
>DASZVN010000113.1:0-15742 GCA_035547055.1 Hyphomicrobiales bacterium | reverse complement strand
TGGCGGTGGAGGTCGTTGACGAACCACCCCGTCGCCGCATTCGCCTCCATCCAGGCGAGGAAACGGACCAGCGCGCCGTCGTCGAGGTGGTGGGTGAAGAGCGAGCTGATGACGAGGTCGGGCGGCGCGGCCGGACGGTAGGCGAACAGGTCCGAGGTGATCCAGGCGATCGGCCGGCCCGGCGGCGTCGCCGCGGCGGCGGCCCGCGCCGACCACGGGTTGAGGTCGACCCCGGTCAGCGCGACGGCGATGCCGCGCCGCCTCGCCCAGCGGTCGATCGCCCGCAGCATGTCGCCGTCGCCCGAGCCGGCGTCGAGGATCGCGAGCGGCCGCCGCCGCGGCACGAGCCCTGCGCGGACCACGCGGTCGAGGAAGGCAAGCGTCGGCGGATAGGCCAGGGTCAGCCGGTTGACCCGGGCGAGGTCGGCCAGGCAGGCGCGGAAGGTCGGATAGTCCGTCGCCGGGTCGTCCATCCACTCGGCGAGCCGGGCGCGGCGCGAGAAATCCGGCACCCCCGGCCTCACGCGGCGCGGCGGAACAGCATGGTCTCGGCGGTGAGGCCGGGGCCGAACGCCATGGCGCAGCCGCGCGCCCCGGCCTCGCCCTGCGCCCGCAGCAGCGCCGCCAGCACGAACAGCACCGTCGCCGACGACATGTTGCCGTAGCGCCGGAGCACCGCGCGCGAGAGCGCGAGCGCGGCGGGGTCGAGCGCGAGCGCGCTCTCGACCGCGTCGAGCACCGAGCGGCCGCCGGGATGCACCGCCCACAGCCGGATCGCGCGATGGTCGATGCCGCCGAGCGCGGCGCCGTCGCGCAGCGCCTCGGCGATGGTCTGCGGCACCTGGCCGGACAGCAGCATGTCGAAGCCGAGGTCGCCGATCCGCCAGGTGATCTCGTCGGCGGCGTGGGGCAGGAGCGCGGTGTGGAAGCGGTCGAGCGCGAGGCCCTCGGGCGCCGCGCTCACCAGCGCCGCGGCGGCGCCGTCGCCGAAGATCAGGAAGCTCAGCACCTGCTCGATGTCGTCGCTCTCCTGGAAGTGCAGCGTGCAGAGCTCGGCCGCGACGATCAGCACCCGCGCCGCCGGATCGGAGCGCACGATGTGGTGGCCGAGGCGCAGCGCGCTCACCCCCGCGTAGCAGCCCATGAAGCCGACGATGGTGCGCTCGACCGCCGGGTCGAGGCCGCAGCGGTGGACGATCTCGAGGTCGAGCCCGGGCGCCGAGAAGCCGGTGCAGGTCGCGACGATGAGGTGGCTGATGCGCCGCCGCTCCTCGCCGAGGCCGAGCCGCTCCACCGCTGCGGCCGCGAGCGCCGGCGCCTCGCGCTCGTAGCGCTCCATCCGCTCGCCGGTCGAGGGAAAGCGGCTGCGGCGATAGAAATTGTCGGCGGTGATGGCGCCGTTGCTGCCGTGCCGAGCCGGCTCCAGGCACGACCAGCGGTGCTCGATGCCGGCGCGCTCGGCCATGCGCTGGAACAGGGCCTGGCCGCGCGGCTCGCGCATCAGGGTCGCGGCGAAGCCGACGAAGTCGTGGTGGACGTCGTGGCGCGGCACCGCGCAGCCGATGCGGTTGATGTGGGCGATGGCGGTCACGCGCGGCTCCTGCCTCCTGGCCGCTGCGGCTCACCACGGCAGGGTGGCGATAATCCGGCTCTGCACGCTCGCGCGGCGTCACAAGGGTGTTACGCGGCGGCGTCAGATTGCGAGGCGGCGGGCGGCAGTCTCGGCGCGCTGCATCAGATCGGCCGCGGGGCCATGGCCGATGATCAGGAAGCCGAGCCCGCGGCGCTGCCAGAAGACGAGGTTGAGGCCCTCGCGCTCCTCGGCACGGAGCGGGGCATCGGGCCGGCCGTTGGCGATGATGCAGAGCGCGACCGGCCCGTGGACGGGGTCGAGATAGAGGAGCTCGGCGAGCGCCATGCCGTGGAACGCGAAGACGTCGGTCCGCTTCAGCGCGAGGCCCGGCAGCGTCAGCGCCGCCTGCGGCAGCGCGAGCCCGAGCTTCCTGGCGGCGGCGTCGAGCTCGCGCTGGCGCACCGCCGCGTCGTCGGCGATCGCGGCGAGCGACTCGGCGGTATCGAGGCTGAAATATTCCGCGACCGCCTGGCGCCAGCCGCCCGGCGGCGCCACCGCCGCCTGGACCGGCGGATCGGCCGCGGGCGCGAGCCAGCGCCCGGCGGCGAAGCCGATTGCGATCAGCGCGAAGCCCGCCGCGACCGGCACCGCCGCCGTCCAGCGCAGCCGCCCCTGCCGATCCCGCGCCGCCCCGCGTGCGGCGCCGGACTCGGCGCGGGCGACTCCGGCGAGGCGCTCGCGCAGCGCCGCATCGCGGTCGAGCCAGGCGCGGACCGCGGCGCGCCTGAGAAGCGGCAGCTCGCCCCGCTGAAAGGCCGCGAGCTCGTGGTCGTCGGGCGGCGGCCCGCTCGCCTCGCTCATCGCGCTCGGCTCCTTCCGGCGCCGCAGTCCCGGCGTCGGCACCGCCGAGAATGCGACCGCTTCGAGGTCGTGCGGGAACACGGAGTCGCGATTGCGCGCGACCGTCACTGCGAGCGAAGCGGAGCAATCGAGGCCCTCGACCGCCGTGCCGGCGGCCCCCGGATCGCTTCGCCGGCTGCGCCTCCCCGCACCGGCGGCGGCGCGTCTCAGCCGTCGAGCTCGGGATAGTGGCGGAAGATGCTGTGCTCGTTGAACGCCATGCGGCGGGGGCTGGCGAGATAGGCGCTGATCCGCGGCCGATCGGCCACCGCGCAGCTCAGGTCCGCGACCCGCGGAAACTCGCCGAGCGTCCGCGCCATCGCCCGCGGGAAGGCGTAGCGCAGGCCCTCGATGACCTGGAACAGCGACAGCTCGGCATAGGTGGCGGCGTCGCCGACGAGGTGGTGCGGCCCGGCCGGATTGCGGTTCAGCACGGTCTCGAACCAGCCGAGGAACTTGGGGATGCGCGCGGTGCGGAAGATCGCCGCCCGGCGCTGGGCCTCGGCCTTCTGCTCCTCGTAATAGAGGGTCGAGCTGATCGGGTGGTGGGTGTCGTGCGCCTCGACCACGAGGTCGGCGATGGTGAGCTGGAGCTGGTGGGTCCACAGCCGGCCGGCTTCGTCCTCCGGGGCGAGGCCGTGGCGCGCCCCGAGATAGGTCAGGATCGCCGCGGTCTGGCCGATCAGGAGATCGCCGTGGCGCAGGAACGGCGGGGCGAAGGACGGGTGCTGCACGTCCTCGCCGGTGAGGAGCGCGGTCAGCGCCTGCACCCCCTGCCCCTTCTTGTGCGAGCGCGCGACGTCGATATAGCCGGCGCCGGCTTCCTCCAGCGCGAGCCGGATGAATTCCCCACGGCCCGGTATGTTGGGCCAATAATAGAGTTCGTAGTCCATTCCGTGCTCTCTCCCCCGATCACGGAAGTGCCCGCCGATGCGGCGGCACCTTGCGACAATGCCGCGCAGGCCTCCAATACCCCGACGGGGAATGCGCACACCTCTTTCGGGTAGCCCGTCCCCGCCTTGCCCTAACCCGGAAGGATGCTTGCGGTTGCGTCCGCGCCGCTGCAACCGCGAGGCCGGCGGCGCGCGGTCGGAGATGGCAAGACCCTCTCGACAATAGCGCCAAAAGGCAACACAAGATGCCGAGATGGCTTGGGCACGGGCGGGGATTCCTGTTCCGGGCCCGCCCGGCCACAGGGAGGACTGTCGATGCGCAAGGCACTTGCAGGATTGGGCGTGCTCGCCCTCGCCGCCCTGGCGGCGCCGTCGGCGAACGCCGCCGGCACCGTCAAGATCGGGCTGATCATGTCGTTTTCCGGGCAGTTCGCTGACACCGCGACCCAGATGGAAGACGCCATCAAGCTGTGGGTGAAGCAGCATGGCGACACCGTCGGCGGCAAGAAGATCGTCTTCGTCCGCAAGGACACCGGCGGCATCAATCCGGCGGTCGCCAAGCGCCTGTGCCAGGAGGCGATCGTCCGCGACAAGGTCGACATCCTGGCGGGCTTCCTGCTGACGCCGAATGCGCTCGCCTGCGGCGACGTCTCCAAGGAGTCGAAGAAGTTCATGGTGGTGATGAATGCCGCCACCTCGATCATCACCCAGAAGTCGCCCTACATGACGCGCACGTCGTCGACGACGCCGCAGCTCAACGCCGCCTTCGGCGGCTGGGCAGTGCAGCATGGGGTGAAGACCGTCTTCACGATGGTATCGAACTATGGCCCCGGTCTCGACGCCCAGAAGGCGTTCGAGCACGGCTTCACCAAGGCCGGCGGCAAGGTCGTGGGCTCGACCGCGTTCCCGACCGAGAACCCGGACTTTTCGGCCTTCGTCAAGCGCGCCAAGGACGCCAATACCGACGGCATCTACATCTGGGTGCCCGGCGGCGCGCAGCCGGGCGCGGTCGGCAAGGCGATCGCCGAGCAGGGCATCGACCCCAAGAAGGTCAAGGTGCTTGGCCAGGACGTCCTGACCGACGACCACGCGCTGGCGTCGATGGGGGCGATCGCCGAAGGCATCTACACGGTGTGGAACTACAACTACAATCTGAAGACCGCCGAGAACGCGACGTTTCTCGCCGACTATCGCAAGGACTACAACCGCAACCCCGACATCTTCTCGATCGGCGGCTATGACGGCATGGATCTGATCTATGCCGTGCTGAAGAAGGCCGGCGGCAAGACCGACGGCCAGACCCTGATCGACGCCGCCAAGGGCATGGCGTGGAAGAGCCCGCGCGGCCCGGTCTCGATCGATCCCGCGACCCGCGACATCATCGAGAACGTCTACATCTTCCAGGTGCAGAAGCTCGCCGACGGCAAGCTCAACAACGTGCTCGTCGACACCATCCCCAACGTCAAGAACCCGGTCGACTGAACACCGCAGCCACACGCCCGTCATGGCCGGGCTTGTCCCGGCCATCCACGACTTCCTCCAGCGCCGGCGCTGCAAGCTCGTGGATGCCCGGCCCAAGGCCGGGCATGACGGTGTGGTATTGGAAAGCTTGACGGTGGCGTCCTGCTCCCGTCATTGCGAGCGAGGCGAAGCAATCCAGGGGCCGCAGCCGCCGGCGCGTGCCGCCCCTGGATTGCTTCGTCGGCTTCGCCCTCCTCGCAATGACGGCGACGGCCGGCCCGGCACGTGAGGCACGCTTCGCCATGATCGGCGTCCTGTTCGACGGCTTCGCCTACGGCATGCTGCTGTTCCTGCTCTCGGTCGGGCTGTCGGTGACGCTCGGCATGATGAACTTCGTGAACCTCGCCCACGGCAGCTTCGCCATGCTGGGCGGCTACGTCACCGTCACGCTGGTCAACCACTTCGGCTGGCCGTTCCTCGCGACGCTGCCGATCTCCTTCCTCGTCGCCGGCCTCGCCAGCGTCGTGTTCGAGCGGCTGATCTTCCAGCGCCTCTACCGCCGCAGCGACCTCGACCAGGTGATGCTGACGATCGGCATCGTGTTCATCTCGGTCGCCGGCGCCGCCTATGTGTTCGGCACCATGCAGCAGCCGGTGCCGATGCCGCCCCGCCTCGACGGCGCGGTCGTCCTCGGCGATCTGCGCTTCCCCTACTACCGCATCTTCCTGATCGCGACCGGCCTCGTCGTCGCCGCGCTCCTGATCGTGCTGCTCGAATACACCCGCTTCGGCGCCCGCATCCGCGCCGCGGTCGACAACCAGCGCATGGCCCGCGGCCTCGGCATCGACGTGAGCCTGGTGTTCGCCGCCTCCTTCGCGCTCGGCAGCGGCCTCGCCGGGCTCGGCGGCTCGCTCGCGATCGAGATGGTCGGGCTCGACCCGTCCTTCGCCCTCACCTACCTGATCTACGTGCTGATCGTGGTGGCGATGGGCGGGCTCGGCTCGATCATGGGCTCGTTCGCCGCCGCCGTCCTGATCGGCGTCACCGACATGGCCGGCAAGTACTACGTGCCCCAGCTCGGCTCGTTCCTGATCTACCTGGTGATGCTTGCGCTCCTGATGTGGCGGCCGATCGGCATCTTCGGAAAGCGCGCCGCATGACCGCGACCACCGTCTCCGACGCGGCCGCGAGCCCGCACCGCTACCTCGCCGGGAAGACCCGCTGGCGCCCGGTCGAGGTGCTGTTCTGGCTGGCGACACTGCTGCCGTTCTGGCTCGTGCCGGACTATCTCAGCCTCGCCAGCCAGATCGCGATCTCGGCCCTGTTCGCGCTCTCGCTCGACCTCATCCTCGGCTATGCCGGCATCGTCTCGATCGGGCACGCCGCCTTCTTCGGCCTCGGCGCCTATACCGCCGGCATCATCTCGAAATACGGCTTCGGGCAGCCCCTGGTCGGGCTCGTGGCCGGGGCCGCCGTCGCGGCGGTGTTCGGCTACCTCACCAGCTTCATCATCGCCCGCTTCCGCGGCCTCGCGCTGATCATGATCACGCTCGGCATCGGCCTCCTGTTGGCGCAGGCCGCCAACAGCCTCGGCTGGCTGACCGGCGGCAACGACGGCCTCCAGGGCATCCGGATCAAGCCGCTGCTCGGCTATTTCGACTTCGACCTCTACGGCTACACCGCCTACAGCTACGCGCTGGCGGTGCTGTTCCTGCTGTTCCTGGTGGCGCGGCGGCTGACCGGCTCGCCCTTCGGCCTCGCGCTCCGCGGCATCCGCGAGAACGCGGTCCGGATGCCCGCGATCGGCGCCTCGAGCCCGTCCCACGTCCGCAAGATCTACACCATCGCCGCGGCCTTCGCCGGCGTCGCCGGCGCGCTCCTGACCGAGACCACCTCGACGGTCGCGCTCGACACGCTCGGCTTCGAGCGCTCGGCCGACGTCCTCGTCATGCTGATCCTCGGCGGCACCGGGCGGCTCTATGGCGGGCTTGTCGGCGCCATCGTCTACATGGTGGCGCGCGACCAGCTCTCCGGGCTCGATCCGCGCTACTGGTATTTCTGGATCGGCCTGCTCCTCGTCGCCGTCGTGCTGTTCCTGCCGAACGGCATCCTCGGCGGCCTCGCCCGCCTCGTCCCCGCCGGGTGGAGCCGGCGGTGACGGAAGCGGCGCTCGCGACGGACAAGCTCGACAAGAGCTTCGGCTCGCTGGTGGTGGCGAGCGGGATTTCGCTCACGCTGCCGCCGGGCGCCCGCCATGCCCTGATCGGGCCGAACGGCGCCGGCAAGACCACGCTCATCAACCTCATCACCGGGATGCTGCCGCCCGACCGCGGCAAGGTCTTCCTCGGCGGCGAGGACATCACCGCGCTGAAGCCCGAGGAGCGGGTCCGGCGCGGCCTCGTGCGCACCTTCCAGATCAACACGCTGTTCCCCGACCTCTCGGCGCTGGAGGCGGTGGCGCTCGCGGTCTGCGAGCGGCGCGGCGACGCCGGCGTCTGGTGGCGCAAGCTGCCGGGCTATCGCGAGGCGATCGACGAGGCCCACGCCATCCTGACCTCGCTGCGGCTCGCCGAGGTCGGCTTCCGCCCGACCTACGAGCTCGCCTACGGCCAGCAGCGCCTGCTCGAGATCGCGCTCGCGCTCGCGACCCGGCCCAAGGTGCTCTTGCTCGACGAGCCGGCGGCGGGCGTGCCGACCGACGAGAGCGGCGAGCTCTTCGCCGCGATCGAGGAGCTGTCGCCCGACATCGCGATCCTGTTCATCGAGCACGACATGAACCTCGTCTTCCGCTTCGCGAGCCGCGTCGTCGTGATGGTCGGCGGCCGCATCCTGGTCGAGGGCACGCCGGCCGAGATCGGCGCCGACCAGCGCGTGCGCGAGGTCTATCTCGGGCGCGGCCACCATGGCTGAGCCGATCCTCGCGCTCGACGCCATCCGCGCCGGCTACGGCCGCGCCGTGGTGCTCGACGGCATCTCGCTGGAGGTGCCGGAAGGCGGCAGCCTCGCCATCCTCGGGCGGAACGGCGTCGGCAAGACCACGCTGCTCCTGACCGTGATGGGCATGACCGACGTGCAGCGCGGCACGGTGCGCTGGAAGGGCCGCGACATCACCCGCCTGCAGCCGCATCTGCGCGCCCGCGCCGGCATCGGCTGGGTCGCGCAGGAGCGCGAGATCTTCCCCTCGCTCTCGGTCGAGGAGAACCTGACCGTCGCCTCCCGCCCCGGCCGCTGGGACCTCGCCGCGGTCTACCGCCTGTTCCCGCGCCTGAAGGAGCGGCGGGCCAACATGGGCAACCACCTCTCCGGCGGCGAACAGCAGATGCTGGCCGTCGCCCGCGCGCTGATGACCAACCCCGAGATCCTCCTCTTCGACGAGCCGCTGGAAGGCCTCGCCCCGATCATCGTGGACGAGCTGACCGACGCCGTCCGCCGCATGGCCGCCGACGAGGGCATGGCCTTCGTCCTGGTCGAGCAGCACGGCAACATCGCGCTGTCCCTGACCGACCAGGCGGTGGTGCTGGAGCGCGGCACCATCGTCCACCGCGCCCGCTCGGCCGATCTCCTCGAGGACGAAGCCGCCCTCGACCGCCTCGTCGGCCTCGGCGCCCGCGCCGCCTCGTCGTAGGGGGGCAAGCGCAGCTTGCCCACCTCAACACGAGCTTGTTCGTGTTGAGCATCGGGAGCGCAGGTCGGGCAGGCCCGACTTGCGTCGTGGGCATCGGCAAGGTCGATGCCCATTCTACAAGGGTTCGCCCCGCCCCCCTACTGCGCGGTCCAGCCGCCGTCGATCGGGAGGACGGCGCCGGTGATCTGGGCCGCGGCGGCGGAGCAGAGATAGACCGCGAGCGCCGCGACCTCCTCGATGGTCACGAACTCCTTGGTCGGCTGCGCCGCCAGCATCACGTCCTGCTTGACCTCCTCCGCCGTCATCCCGCGCGCCTTCATGGTGTCGGGGATCTGGTTCTCGACCAGCGGCGTCCAGACATAGCCCGGCGCGATCGCGTTCACCGTGATGCCGGCGCGCGCCACCTCCAGCGCCACCGTCTTGGTCAGCCCGGCGATGCCGTGCTTGGCGGCGACATAGGCGACCTTGTAGGGCGAGGCGACGAGCGCATGGGCCGAGGCGGTGTTGACGATCCGGCCCCAGCCTTTGGCCTTCATCTTCGGCAGCGCCGCGCGGATGGTGTGGAACGCCGAGGACAGGTTGATCGCGAGGATCTGGTCCCATTTGTCGACCGGAAACTCGTCGATCGGCGCGACGTGCTGGATGCCGGCGTTGTTGACGAGGATGTCGACCGCGCCGAACTCGGCCTCGGCGCCGGCGACCATGTGCGCGATCTCGTCCGGCCTGCGCATGTCGGCGGCGTCGTACCGCACCGCGACGCGGTGCGTGCGGACGATGTCTTCGACCAGCGCCCCGATCGCGGCCGGCTCGCCGAAGCCGTTCAGGACGACGTTCGCGCCCTGGGAGGCCAGCGCCCGGGCGATGCCGAGGCCGATGCCCGAGGTCGAGCCGGTGACGAGCGCGGTCTTGCCGGAGAGAAAGGCCATGGCGGCTCCTGATGGTCGGGCGGCGGCGGGAGCGCGCACTCTGGCCGCCCCGCCGCCCCCTGCCAAGAGGCGCCGCGGTGAGCCGGGCTGAAACGCACGGGCCCCCTCCGGCTCGCTGCGCTCGCCACCTCCCCCGCTTCGCAGGGGAGGATCAGGCAGCCGCGACGCAGATCCTCCCCCGTCGCAGACGGGGGAGGGGGAGCATGCGAAGCATGGTGGAGGGGGCGCATCCTCGCCGCTAGTTCTTGACCAAGGCGAGGCGAAGCACTTCGGCGTGGTCGTCGCTGCGGGTCATCGAGAGGTGGAGGCGGCCCTGGTCGAGCGCGAGCGTGAGGTGGCGGCCGGGCTCGTCGGCGGCGGCGACGTCCAGCGCGATCTCCTCGCCGTGGCGCCGCCCCGCGAGGGTCGCGTTCGACCCGCCGGCGCTCCACGAGCCGCGATAGGCGTGGCTCGCCGCGTCATAGGCGAGGCGCGCCGACACGCTGCTGCCGATCAGCCCGCCGCCGCAGCGGCCGGTGAGGGTGAGCGCCGCGCCCGCGGCGCTGCCGGTGAGGGAGCAGCTCACCGACACCGGCGGGGTGCCCGGCGCGAGGCGCACGGCGCCCTCGCCGGTCCAGCCGCCGTCGAAGCGGTTGAGGTAAACCGCCTCGCCGGTCGCGCTGGCGGCCGCCATTGCGGCAAAGGGAAAGGTGAGAAGGGACACACAAAGAACAGCGCGCGCCGAGAGCCGCCGGTTCATCCGCATGAGTTGCCTCATCATGTTGGGGTGAGGCGTGAATAACTGCGAAAGAAGGTGATTCTTCGGCAGAAGCCCGACGACGGCGTGACTTGTGCTCATACCACCACGGTCAGCCGCTTCGCGGCGCGGGTGATGCCGGTATAGAGCCAGCGCTCGCGGCCGTCGGGGAAGGCGAAGCTCTCGTCGAACAGGATGACGTCGTCCCATTGCGAGCCCTGCGCCTTGTGCACGGTCAGGACATAGCCGAAATCGAACTCGTCGTAGCGCTTGCGCTTGTCCCACTCGACCGTTTCCAGCCCGCCGAGGAAGCATTCCGGCCGCGCCGTCACCTTGGTCGGCTTGGCGCCGATCTCGTCCTCGGGCTTGAGGTGCATGGTGACGAGGCTCGACTTCGAGACGGCGCGGCGGGCCACCGTCCACAGGCCGCCGTTGAACAGGCCCTTCTTGCGGTTGTTGCGGAGGCAGACCAGGCGGTCGCCGGCGAGCGGCAGCGGCTCCTCGAAGCCGCGGCGGGCGCGCATGCGGGCGTTGAAGCGCTGGCGGGTGGCGTTGCGGCCGACCAGGATCTGGCCGGCCTGGTCGACCCGGTCGGCGGCGAAATCGGCGCGGCGCACCACCTCGGTGTCGTCCCAGCGGCCGAGCTCGAGCCGCTTGCCCTCGCGCACCTCCATCGACAGGCGGACGATCGGGTTGTCGGCGGCCTGGCGATGGACCTCGCTCAGCATCGCGTCGGGCGCGGCCTCGGTGAAGAAGCCGGCGCCCTTGACCGGCGGGAGCTGGGCCGGGTCGCCCAGGACCAGCACCGGCGTGCCGAAGGAGAGGAGGTCGCGGCCGAGCTCGGCATCGACCATCGAGCATTCGTCGATGACGATCAGGCTGGCGTGGGCGGCCGGCGAGTCCTCCCACAGCTCGAAGGACGGGGTCTCGGCGTCGCGCTCGCGGGCGCGATAGATCAGGCCGTGGATGGTGGTGGCGCCGTCGCAGCCCTTGCTCCGCATCACCAGCGCCGCCTTGCCGGTGAAGGCGGCATAGGCGACGGCGCCGTCGACGCCCTCCGCGAGATGGCGCGCCAGCGTGGTCTTGCCGGTGCCGGCATAGCCGAACAGGCGGAACACCTGCGGCGTCGCGCCATGGCCCGGCCGCGCCTTCAGCCAGGCCGCGACGGCGCCGAGGGCAGCATCCTGGTGGGGCGTGAAGACCGGCATCGGCTAATGGTCGCGCGCCCCGCCGAGGAGGGCGCCGCCGTCGACGACGAGCGTGGTGCCGGTGACGAACGGGTTGGTCATCATCATCAGCACGGCCTGGGCGATGTCCGCAGGCTGGCCGACCCGCCGGGCGGGCAGCGTCGCGGCGGCACGGGCATACATCGCCTGCCGGTCGGCTGCGCTCAAGCGATCCCACAGCGCGGTGTCGACGAGGCCGGGACATACGGTGTTGACCCGCGTCGGAGCGAAATCGACCGCGAGGCCGCGGGTCAGGCCCTCGACGGCGGCGTTGATCGCCGAGATCAGCGCGGCGCCGGGCGCCGGCTGGTGGCCGATGACGCCCGAGATCACGGTGAGCGAGCCGCCGGGCACGATCTTCGCCGTGCGCGCGACCCGATAGTAGGTCCAGAACTTGGCCTCGAAGGCGGCCATGGCCTCGGCCGGCTTCTGCTCGGCGATCCGGCCGCGCCCGCCCATGCCGACGCTGACGACGACATGGTCGAACGGCGCGCGGCCCGCGAAGAAGGCGGCGAGCGCCGCTTCGTCGGCTGCGTCGAGCGGCACGGTCTCCACGCCGGACACCGCGGCGCCGGCCGCGGCGAGCCGCTTCGGGTCGCGGCCGGCGACGGTGACCTTGGCTCCGGCCGCCATCGCCGCCGTCGCCGTGCCGAGCCCGATGCCCGAGCTGCCGCCGAACACCATCACCGCCGCGCCGTCCAACCCGCTCATCGCCGTTCTCTCCTGCCACCCGGAATGTCTTGCATGAAAGCCGCCGCCGCCGCCATCCTGCCGCGGGCACCGCGGAAGACCTCCCGAAGATGATCGACCCCGTCGTCACCGAATGGCTGAGCGCGATGGTGCGCTGGCTGCACGTCGTCGCCGCCATCGCCTGGATCGGCAGCTCGTTCTACTTCATCGCGCTCGACCTCGGCCTCCGGCCGGCGCCGGGCCTGCCGGCCGGCGTCCACGGCGAGGCGTGGCAGGTCCACGGCGGCGGCTTCTACCGGATGATGAAGTACCTCGTCGCGCCAGCGCAGATGCCGGACGAGCTGACCTGGTTCAAATGGGAGGCCTACACCACCTGGATCTCGGGCTTCGGCCTCCTGATCCTGGTCTACTACCTCCATGCCGGCCTGTTCCTGGTCGATCCCGACGTGCTGCCGCTGAGCGCATGGCAGGCCGGGCTCCTCAGCCTCGCGACGCTGGCCATCGCCTGGCTCCTCTACGAGGGCCTCTGCCGCTCGCCGCTGGCGAAGCACCAGACGGTGGTGGCGCTGATCGGCTACGTCTTCCTCGTCGCCGTCACCTACGGCTTCACCCATCTCTTCAGCGCGCGCGGCGCCTTCACCCAGATCGGCGCGCTGATCGGCACCATCATGGTCGCCAACGTCTTCGTGGTGATCATCCCGAACCAGAAGACGATCGTGGCCGACCTCATCGCCGGCCGCGAGCCCGACCCGGCGCTGGGCGCCGCCGGCAAGCTGCGCTCCGTCCACAACAACTACCTGACCCTGCCGGTCGTCTTCCTGATGATCTCGAACCACTACTCGCTGTTCTACGCGACGCGGTGGAACTGGGTGATCGTCGCGATCCTGCTCCTGATCGGCCCCCTGATCCGCCATTTCTTCAACGAGCGCCACGCCGGTCGCGAGAGCCCGTGGTGGACCTGGCTCGCCGCCGCCCTCGGCATGGCGGTGATCGGCTGGCTGACCGACGCCGGCCGGCCCGGCCACGAGCTCGGTGCGCTGCCGCCGGCGCCTCATTTCACCCGCGTCGCCGACATCGTCTCGGCGCGGTGCTCGATGTGCCACAGCGACACGCCGGGAATGGCGGGCATCGCCGCGCCGCCGGCCGGCATCCGCCTCGACAGCCCGGCCCGCATCCTGGCCGCCGCCGATTTCATCGACGAGGTCGCGGTCCGCTCGGCGGCGATGCCGCCCGGCAATGTCAGCCGCATGACCGACGACGAGCGCCGCCTCCTCGCCGCCTGGTACGAGGCCGGCGCCAAGCCGGAGTGAGGCGCGAACTGCCTCGCCCCGCCTGCGGGAAGAGGGAGAAGATGCCCCTACTCCGCCGCCGGGGCGGCGACCGCCTCGGCGGCGCGGATGCGGTTGACGCGGCCGAGGCTGAAATGGGCGGCGATCGCGAGCACGGCCATGCCGGGGATGACCGTCGCGAGCGCGATCACCTGGTCGGACATCAGGAGCCCCACCAGCGCACCGGCCAGCCCGCCGCCGATCTGCATGGCGCCGAACAGCGCCGCGGCGGCGCCGGCCGCGGTCGGGAAGTGGGCCAGCGCGGCGGTCGTCACCGCCGGCTGGGTGAAGGCGACGCCGACCGCCAGCACCGCCACCGGGCCCATCACCGTGAGCACGCTCGGCGGCAGCGTGCGGAGCCCGACCGCGAGCAGGATGCCGGCGACGAGGATCAGCCCGATGCCATAGGGCAGGACGGCTTCCGCCGTGAAGCGCCTGAGCAGTTGCCGCAGGATGGCGGCGCCGGCGACGTAGGAGCCGGACTGGATGATCATCGCGAGGCCGAACTGCCACGGGCTGAGGCCGACCCGGTCGATCATCGCGAACGGCAGCAGCGTCGAGAGCGTGTAGAGGCAGCCGGTGGTGGTGGCGACGGTCAGGCCGGGCTGGAGGAAGCGGGTGTCGGTCGCGATCGCGCCGTAGGTGCGGACCAGGCGGGCCGGATGGAAGCGCGACGGGTCGCGCGCGGCCAGCGTCTCGGGCATCGTCGCGACCAGCGCGATGCAGGCCGCGCCATAGACGATCAGGAGGATGAAGATCGCCTGCCAGCCGAACGCCTTCAGCGTCAGCCCGCCGATGGTCGGCGCCATCGCCGGGCCGATGCCGAGCACGAGGCCGATCATGTTCATGATGTGGTTGGAGGCGGCGCCGGTGTACTGGTCGCGCACCATCGCGCGCGACATCGCGACCCCGGCGGAGGCGCCGATGCCCTGGAGCAGCCGCGCCACGACCAGCCAGTGGATCGACGGCGCGAACGCCGCGACCACGCTCGCGACGAGATAGAGGCCGAGGAAGCCGAAGGTCGCGGGCCGCCGGCCATAGGCGTCGGACAGCGGCCCGGCGACGAGCTGGGCCAGGGCGAAGCCCGCGAAATAGAACGTCATCGTCGCCTTGACGCTGCCGATCGTGGTGCCGAAGGCCTGCACCAGCACCGGCATCGCCGGGGTGTAGATCGACAGCGAGATCGAGCCGAGCGCGAGCAGGACGCCGCCGAGCGCGATCGTCCGGCCGCGGCCCATCAGGGGCGTCGGCGCCGCGCTCATGCGAGGGCGTCCGCCGGCGCCTCGGCGGCGAGATTCTCGCGCATCTGCGCCAGCGCCACCCGCACCGCCTCGACCTCGGCGATGGAGAGGCCCCTGGTGGTCTCGTCGAGCACGGAGGCCGCGACGGCGGCGATCGCGCCGAGCGCCGGCCGCGCCTTCGGGGTGGCGGCGACCAGCTTGGCGCGGCGGTCGGCGGGATCGGTGCGGCGGGCGACGAGGCCCGCGGCCTCGAGCCGGTCGAGCAGCCCGGTCAGGGTCATCGGCTCGATCGCAAGCGCCTCGGCGAGGCTCGCCTGGCGCCGCCCCGGCGCCCGCCCGATCAGCGCCAGCGTGCGCGCCTCGGCATGGGTCAGGCCGAGCCCGGCGCGGTCGAGCGCGCGGTCGTAGCGGCGGCGCAACAGGCGCGCCACCTCGACCACGAGGAAGCCGAGCGTGTCGTGGTTGGCCTCGACCATGGCCGCGGCTCCAATAGTAAGGTTACCTTACTATTTAGACGCAAACAGGCGCGCGTCAAGCGTCATCGGGCCAACCCTCCGGCGGCCAGTTTCGCGAAGTGTGAATGACCCTAAGGATGGAAATTGTCTCGCCTGCCGGGTCGCCGATGATCTCGTATGCGAGAACATATGGAAGGCCGGAGATCGATTTTTCGTACGTGCCCGCCGAGCGACCTCGGCGTCCCGTGGCAATGGCCCCCAGCAATTTAGCAGTCTGCAGAATTCGCTGCGAAATGCCCTCGGCAGCTCGAGGATTGTCGGCGGCGACGTACTCGACCTGCTCCTTGAGGTCGTCGAGCGCTTCACGGGACCATGAAACCGCTCGCCTCACCTACGTCGGTCTCGCGCGGCCTTGAGCACAGCCTCGACCTCCGCCACGGCTTGCTCATGCGGGACAACGCGCCCGGCCCTGACATCCGCTCGTCCGCGTTCGATGCCCTCGATGATCTCCAGTTCGCGGTCGACATAGTCGGCCACGGCCTCGGCAGCCAGGAAAGCGCGGCTACGCCGGGTATCCCGCGCGAGGCGCCCGAGCTTTTCCTTGACCTCGGGGCTGACGCGGATGGTGACAGTCGTGGTAGCGGCCATTGGAAAACACCTGTGCTCATTTGTGCACAACCTAGTACGT
>DASZVN010000112.1:0-10225 GCA_035547055.1 Hyphomicrobiales bacterium | reverse complement strand
GCCGTAAACGTCGCCCCGCCCGTCTCCGCCAATACCTTCGTAATCGCCGCCGTCAACGACGTCTTGCCATGATCAACATGGCCAATCGTCCCAATGTTGCAGTGCGGCTTCGTCCGCGAAAACTTCTCTTTAGCCATGGCGAAGCTCCGTTGATCTTCCTTGGGTTGTTGACGCTATCAGGCGAACTTGGCCTGGACCTCGGCGGCGACCGCCGAAGGCACGCGCTCGTAGTGGTCGAACTGCATGGTGAAGGTGGCACGCCCCTGGCTCATGGAGCGCAGGTTGTTGACGTAGCCGAACATGTTGGCGAGCGGCACCATCGCGTTCACGACATTGGCGTTGCCGCGCATGTCCTGGCCCTGGATCTGGCCGCGCCGCGAGTTCAGGTCGCCGATGACCGAGCCGGTATATTCCTCCGGCGTCACCACCTCGACCTTCATGATCGGCTCGAGCAGGACCGACTGGCCCTTCTGCAGCGCCTCGCGGAGCGCGGCGCGGGCCGCGATCTCGAAGGCCAGCGCCGAGGAGTCGACCTCGTGGTAGGCGCCGTCGATCAGCTCGACATGGAGATCCACCACCGGGAAGCCGGCGAGCACGCCCGAGCCGAGCACGCTCACGAGACCCTTCTCGACGCCCGGGATGTATTCCTTCGGCACGTTGCCGCCGATGATCTTCGACTCGAAGCTGTAGCCGGCGCCGGGCTCGGCCGGCTCGGCGACGATCTTCACCCGCGCGAACTGGCCCGAGCCGCCGGTCTGCTTCTTGTGGGTGTAGTCGACCTCGGCGCGATGGCTGAGCTTCTCGCGATAGGCGACCTGCGGCGCGCCGATGTTGGCGTCGACCTTGTAGGTCCGCTTCAGGATGTCGACCTTGATGTCGAGATGGAGCTCGCCCATCCCCTTGAGGATGGTCTGGCCCGACTCCGGATCGGTCGAGACGCGGAACGAGGGGTCCTCGTAGGCGAGCTTCTGCAGCGCGACGCCGAGCTTCTCCTGGTCGGCCTTGGACTTCGGCTCGATCGCGATCTCGATGACCGGATCGGGGAACTCCATCTTCTCCAGCAGCACCTGCTTCTGCGGATCGCACAGCGTGTCGCCGGTGCGGACGTCCTTGAGGCCGGCCAGGGCGACGATGTCGCCGGCATAGGCCTCCTTGATGTCCTGGCGGTCGTTGGCGTGCATCTGGAGCATGCGCCCGACCCGCTCCTTCTTGTCGCGGGTCGAGTTCACCACGCCCTGCCCGCTCTCGAGCTTGCCCGAATAGATGCGGCAGAAGGTGATGGTGCCGACGAAGGAGTCGTCCATGATCTTGAAGGCGAGAAGCGACATCGGCTCGTCGTCGGAGGCGTGGCGCACGACCTCCTCGCCGGTGCGCACGTCGATGCCCTTGATCGGCGGCACGTCGACCGGCGACGGCAGGTAGTCGACGACCGCGTCGAGCAGCGGCTGCACGCCCTTGTTCTTGAACGCCGAGCCGCACAGCACCGGGAAGAACACGCCGCCGAGCACCGCCTTGCGGATCAGGCGCTTCAGCGTCGCCTCGTCGGGCTCGTTGCCATCGAGATAGGCGGCCATGGCGTCGTCGTCGAGCTCGACCGCGGCCTCGATCATCGCTTCGCGATAGGCCTTGGCCTGCTCGAGCATGTCGTCCGGGATCGGGATGTCGCGGAAGGTGGCGCCGAGGTCCTCGGCCTCCCACACCACGCCGACCATGCGGACGAGGTCGATCACGCCGCGGAACTGGCTCTCCGCGCCGATTGGAAGCTGGATCGCCACCGGCCTGGCGCCGAGGCGGGTCTTGATGTCGTCGAGGCAGCGGAAGAAGTCCGCGCCGATCTTGTCCATCTTGTTGGCGAAGACGATCCGCGGCACGTGGTACTTGTCGCCCTGGCGCCACACCGTCTCGGTCTGCGGCTCGACGCCCTGGTTGGAGTCGAGCACGCACACCGCGCCGTCGAGCACGCGGAGCGAGCGCTCGACCTCGATGGTGAAGTCGACGTGGCCGGGCGTATCGATGATGTTGAGGCGCTTGCCCTTCCAGAACGCGGTCGTCGCGGCCGACGTGATGGTGATGCCGCGCTCCTGCTCCTGCTCCATCCAGTCCATGGTGGCGGCGCCCTCATGGACCTCGCCGATCTTGTGGCTCTTGCCCGTGTAGTAGAGGACGCGCTCGGTCGTGGTCGTCTTGCCGGCATCGATGTGGGCCATGATGCCGAAGTTGCGATAGTCCTCGATCGCGTGGGTCCGGGGCATTGTCGTATTCCTTGGTCGGTCTTCGCCGGTCACCAGCGATAGTGCGAGAAGGCGCGGTTGGCCTCGGCCATCCGGTGCGTGTCCTCGCGCTTCTTGACGGCGGTGCCGCGGTTCTGCGCGGCGTCCATCAGCTCGGCCGACAGGCGATCGACCATGGTCTTCTCGTTGCGGTCGCGCGCGGCGGTGATCAGCCAGCGGATCGCGAGGGCCTGGCGGCGGTCGGGACGAACCTCGACCGGCACCTGGTAGATGGCGCCGCCGACGCGGCGGGAGCGGACCTCGACCGCCGGCGCGACGTTGCCGAGCGCGGCGTGGAACACCTCGATCGGGTTCTGCTTCATGCGCTGCTCGACGGTGTCGAAGGCGCCGTAGACGATCGACTCCGCGGCCGACTTCTTGCCGTCGCGCATGATGCAGTTCATGAACTTGGTGAGCACGGCATCACCAAATTTCGGGTCCGGGATGATCTCCCGGCGGTCGGCGCGGTGGCGACGCGACATGCTGTGGCTCCGGTCTTCGTTCTACTCTTCCGTCATGGCCGGGCTCGCCCCGGCCATCCACGCCTTACTTCCGAACCGATCCCCGGATCGGCGCGCCTGCGGCGCTTGTCCGGGGATGAGTCGGTCGCGAGCGCTGCTCGCTCCCGCTCACTTCGGCCGCTTCACGCCGTACTTGGAGCGGCGCTGCTTGCGATCCTTGACGCCCTGGGTGTCGAGCACGCCGCGCAGGATGTGGTAGCGCACGCCCGGCAGGTCCTTCACGCGGCCGCCGCGGATCATCACCACCGAATGCTCCTGGAGGTTATGGCCCTCGCCCGGGATGTAGCCGATCACCTCGAAGCCGTTGGTCAGGCGCACCTTGGCGACCTTGCGAAGCGCCGAGTTCGGCTTCTTCGGGGTCGTGGTGTAGACGCGGGTGCAGACGCCGCGCTTCTGCGGGCACTGCTCCAGATGGCGCGCCTTCTCGCGGTAGACTGGCGCCTGCCGCGGCTTGCGGATGAGCTGACTGATCGTCGGCATCGTTCGCCTTTCACTCCGCGGCGCAGGGCGCCGCATCTTCGTTCGCCCCGCGACGCCGGAAGCGTCGCAGAACGCTGACGGGCACCAACCGCACGCGCGGCTGGCGCCCTCTCGAACCAGAGGACCGCGAGCAAGGCGCCCGCGATCATGTCCCGCATGTGACCCGCTAAGTGGTCCGGCAGCGTCTAGCCCGGAAATCTCGCCGCGTTGGGCCGCAGCGAAAGGCTCGGTCTACCGCCTGCCGCAAAAGTTGGCGGAACCTATTCTCGCGACTCTGTTCCGTCAACCCATCGGCGGAGGAAAAACGAAGGTTCCGCCGCCGCTTTTCCTTCGCCCTTGTAAGAGGGCATCGGCAGGGCCGATGCCCTCGACGTGGGCAAGGCTGCGCTTGCCCATCTACGAAGGAAATCGCGGATGGCCGGGACGAGCCCGGCCATGAGGGGCGAAGCTCGCCCCTACCGCCGCGAGGGCGCCCGCTCGCGCTCGGGTTCGGCGCCGATCAGCGCCGGCTCGGCGCCTTCCTCGATGGCCTCGGCCTGGCGCTGGGCCAGGATGAGCTCGTCGCGATGGGTCGCGATCTCGCGCACCCGGTTCATCACCGAGCCGGTGCCGGCGGGAATGAGGCGGCCGACGATGACGTTTTCCTTCAGGCCCTCGAGCGAGTCGGACTTGCCGTTGACGGCGGCCTCGGTCAGCACCCGCGTCGTCTCCTGGAAGGAGGCGGCGGAGATGAACGAGCGCGTCTGCAGGCTCGCCTTGGTGATGCCGAGCAGCACCGGCCGGCCGGTTGCCGGCTTCTTCTTGTCGGCGAGGAGACGGGCGTTGATCTCGTCCATCTCGACGCGGTCGATCTGCTCGCCCTGCAGGAGGTCGCTGTCGCCGACCTCGTCGATCTCGACCTTCTGCAGCATCTGACGGACGATCACCTCGATGTGCTTGTCGTTGATGAGCACGCCCTGGAGCCGGTAGACCTCCTGGATCTCGTTGACGAGGTAGGCGGCGAGCGCCTCCACGCCGCGGATCGCCAGGATGTCGTGCGGCGCGGGATTGCCGTCGACCAGGAAGTCGCCCTTCTCCACGACGTCGCCGTCCTGAAGGTAGATGTGCTTGCCCTTAGGGATCAGGTACTCGACCGGCTCGACGCCGTCCTCGCTCGGCACGATCGTCAGGCGGCGCTTGTTCTTGTAGTCACGCCCGAACTGAATGGTGCCACTGATCTCGGCGATGATCGCCGCATCCTTCGGCCGCCGCGCCTCGAACAGCTCCGCCACCCGCGGCAGGCCGCCGGTGATGTCGCGCGTCTTGGCGCTTTCGGTCGGGATGCGCGCCACGGCGTCGCCCGCCTTGATCTTGCCGCCGGGGCTCGTCGAGATGATCGCCTCGACCGGGAGCAGGTAGCGGGCCTCGGACTTCTTGTGGCCCTTGCCGTCGGCCTTCACCACGATCGCAGGCTTGAGATCCTGGGTGCGGCTGGAGCCGCGCCAGTCGATGACGACACGCTTGGTGATGCCCGACAGCTCGTCGACCGTCTCGGTCATCGAGGCGCCCTCGACCAGGTCCTCGAACGACACCGTGCCGTCGACTTCGCTCAGGATCGGCCGGGTGTAGGGGTCCCACTCGGCGATGCGCTGGCCGCGCTTGATGGTGTCGCCGTCGTCGACCTTGAGGCGCGCGCCGTACTGCAGGCGATGGGTCGCCCGCTCGGTGCCGTCGGCGTCCTGGATGACGACCGCGACGTTGCGGCCCATGACGATGAGCTCCTTGTCGGAGTTCCGCGCCACCTGACGGTTCCTGACGTGCACCTTGCCGTCGAAGCTCGACTCGACGAAGGACGAATCGGCGATCTGGGCGGTGCCGCCGATGTGGAAGGTGCGCATCGTGAGCTGGGTGCCCGGCTCGCCGATCGACTGCGCCGCGATGACGCCGACCGCCTCGCCGTGGTTGACCGGCGTGCCGCGGGCGAGATCGCGTCCGTAGCACTTGACGCACACCCCGGTGCCGGCCTCGCAGGTCAGGACCGAGCGGATCTTGACTTCCTGCAACTGGGCCTGGGCGATGAGGTCGACCTCGCGCTCCTCGATCATCGCGCCCCGCTCGACGATGGTCTCGCCGGTGACGGGATGGACCAGGTCCTCCGCCGCGGTGCGGCCGAGGATGCGGCTGCCGAGCGAGGCCACGACCTGGCCGGCATCGACGATGGCGCGGACGTGGATGCCGCGTTCGGTGCCGCAGTCCTCGCCGGTGATGATGCAATCCTGCGCGACGTCGACCAGGCGACGGGTCAGGTAGCCGGAGTTGGCCGTCTTCAGCGCCGTGTCGGCGAGGCCCTTGCGGGCGCCGTGCGTGGAGTTGAAGTACTCCATCACCGACAGCCCCTCCTTGAAGTTGGAGATGATGGGGCTCTCGATGATCTCGCCCGACGGCTTGGCCATCAGGCCGCGCATGCCGGCGAGCTGCTTCATCTGCGCCGGCGAGCCGCGGGCGCCCGAATGGCTCATCATGTAGATCGAGTTGATCGGCCGCTCGCGCCCCTGCTCGTCCTTCTGCACGGACGAGATGCGCTGCATCATCTCCTCGGCGATCTTGTCGGTGCACTTGGCCCAGGCGTCGACCACCTTGTTGTACTTCTCGCCCTGGGTGATGAGGCCGTCCTGGTACTGCTGCTCGTATTCCTTGGCGAGCGCCTGGGTCTCCTCGACGATGCGGTGCTTGCTCTCGGGCACCAGCATGTCGTCCTTGCCGAACGAGATGCCGGCCTTGAAGGCGTTGTGGAAGCCCAGCGCCATCGCCCGGTCGCAGAAGATCACCGTCTCCTTCTGACCGCAGTGGCGGTAGACGGTGTCGATCATGTTGGAGATTTCCTTCTTCGTCATGAGCTTGTTCACGACGTCGAAGGGCACCTTGGGGTGCTTGGGCAGGAGCTCGCCGAGCATCAGGCGGCCGGGCGTGGTGTCGTAGATCTTCGACACCTCGTTGCCGTCCTCGTCGACCCCGATGTAGCGGCCTTTGATCTTGGCGTGGAGCGTCACCGACTTCGCGAACAGGGCGTGCTCGACCTCGCCCATGTTGGCGAACATCATGCCCTGGCCGGGCTCGTTGTCGCGCAGCATCGACAGGTAGTAGAGCCCGAGCACGATGTCCTGGCTCGGCACGATGATCGGCGCGCCGTTGGCCGGGTGCAGGATGTTGTTGGTCGACATCATCAGCACGCGGGCCTCGAGCTGGGCCTCGAGCGACAGCGGCACGTGAACCGCCATCTGGTCGCCGTCGAAATCGGCGTTGAAGGCGGCGCAGACCAGCGGATGAAGCTGGATCGCCTTGCCCTCGATCAGCACCGGCTCGAACGCCTGGATGCCGAGGCGGTGGAGCGTCGGAGCGCGGTTCAGCAGCACCGGATGCTCGCGGATGACCTCGTCGAGGATGTCCCAGACCTCGGGCTTCTCCTTCTCGACCAGCTTCTTGGCCTGCTTGACGGTCGCCGCGAGGCCCTTGGCGTCGAGCCGCGAATAGATGAACGGCTTGAACAGCTCGAGCGCCATCTTCTTCGGCAGGCCGCACTGGTGCAGCTTGAGCTCCGGCCCGACCACGATGACCGAGCGGCCGGAATAGTCGACGCGCTTGCCGAGCAGGTTCTGCCGGAAGCGGCCCTGCTTGCCCTTCAGCATGTCGGCGAGCGACTTCAGCGGCCGCTTGTTGACGCCGGTGATGACGCGGCCGCGGCGGCCGTTGTCGAACAGCGCGTCGACCGCCTCCTGCAGCATCCGCTTCTCGTTGCGGATGATGATGTCGGGCGCGCGCAGCTCGATCAGCCGCTTCAGGCGGTTGTTGCGGTTGATGACGCGGCGGTAGAGGTCGTTGAGGTCCGACGTCGCGAAGCGGCCGCCGTCGAGCGGCACCAGCGGGCGCAGATCCGGCGGGATCACCGGCACCTGGGTCAGGATCATCCACTCGGGCTTGTTGCCCGACGCGACGAAGGCCTCGACGATCTTGAGCCGCTTGGCGAGCTTCTTCTTCTTGATGTCCGAGTCGGTGTCGGCGATCTCCTGGCGGAGGTCGGCCGCGATCTTGTCGAGATCCATGCCCTTCAGGATCTCGCGGATAGCCTCGGCGCCGATCTGCGCGGTGAAGCTGTCCTCGCCGTACTCGTCCTGTGCGGCGAGATACTCCTCCTCGCTGAGGAGCTGGCGGTCCTTGAGCGCGGTCAGCCCCGGCTCGAGCACGCAGTACTTCTCGAAATAGAGGATCTGCTCGAGGTCGCGCAGCGTCATGTCGAGCAGGAGGCCGATCCGGCTCGGCAGCGACTTCAAAAACCAGATATGGGCGACCGGCGCGGCCAGCTCGATATGGCCCATGCGCTCGCGCCGCACCCGCGACAGCGTGACCTCGACGCCGCACTTCTCGCAGATGACGCCCTTGTACTTCATGCGCTTGTACTTGCCGCACAAGCACTCGTAGTCCTTGATCGGCCCGAAGATGCGGGCGCAGAACAGACCGTCACGCTCGGGCTTGAAGGTGCGGTAGTTGATCGTCTCCGGCTTCTTGATCTCGCCGAAGGACCAGGACAGAATCTTCTCGGGGCTGGCGATCGCGATCTTGATCTGGTCGAAAGTCTGCGCCGGCGTGGCCGTGTTGAAAAGATTCATCACTTCCTGATTCATCGCCGTCTCCTTGCTGCCGGGATCCGGTGGCGGCCGGTCCCGGCGAAAATTCCGTTGTTCACCTCGCCCCAGCGGGGAGAGGCCGCGTCGCCCGAAGGGCGACCGGGTGAGGGGCCGGCGCGCCGCCGGACAGGAAAGCGCTTGCGGCAAGCGCCCCCTCACCCCGACCCTCTCCCCGCGGCGGGGAGAGGAAGATTCACTCCGCGGCTTCGGCGGGCGGCAGCTCGTTCGCCTGCCGCTTCTCCGAGGCCAGCTCGACGTTGAGGCCGAGCGAGCGCATCTCCTTGACGAGCACGTTGAAGCTCTCGGGGATGCCGGCCTCGAAGGTGTCGTCGCCGCGGACGATCGCCTCGTAGACCTTGGTGCGGCCGGCGATGTCGTCGGACTTCACCGTCAGCATCTCCTGCAGGCTGTACGCGGCGCCATAGGCCTCCAGCGCCCACACCTCCATCTCGCCGAAGCGCTGGCCGCCGAACTGGGCCTTGCCGCCGAGCGGCTGCTGGGTGACCAGCGAGTACGGCCCGATCGAGCGCGCGTGGATCTTGTCGTCCACCAGGTGATGCAGCTTCAGCATGTAGATGTAGCCGACCGTCACCTCGCGATCGAACGGCTCGCCGGTGCGCCCGTCGTAGAGGGAGACCTGCCCGCTGTGGCTCAGGCCGGCCATCTCCAGCATGTGCTCGATGTCGTGCTCCTTGGCACCGTCGAACACCGGGGTCGCGATCGGCACGCCGCCACGGAGGTTGTCGCCGAGCTCGGCGAGCTCGCCGTCCTCCATCGCCTTGATCGCGGGGTCGTCGCCGTAGACCCTGTTGAGCTGCTTGCGCAGCTCCTTCTCGCTGTGGCCGGCGCGCCAGGCGTCGAGCGCCCTGGCGATCTGGTGGCCGAGGCCGGCGCAAGCCCAGCCGAGATGGGTCTCCAGGATCTGGCCGACATTCATGCGGCTCGGCACGCCGAGCGGGTTCAGCACGATGTCGACCTGGGTGCCGTCCTCCAGGAACGGCATGTCCTCGACCGGCACGATCTTGGACACGACGCCCTTGTTGCCGTGGCGGCCCGCCATCTTGTCGCCGGGCTGGATCTTGCGCTTCACCGCGACGAAGACCTTGACCATCTTCATCACGCCGGGCGGCAGCTCGTCGCCGCGCTGCAGCTTCTCGACCTTGTCGAGGAAGCGCTGCTCGAGGCGCTTCTTCGACTCGTCGTACTGCTTGCGCATCGCCTCGAGCTCGCTCATCACCTTGTCCTGGGCGACGGCGAAGTTCCACCACTGCGAGCGCGGCACCTCGTCGAGCACCGCGCGGGTGATCTTGGTGTCCTTCTTGACACCCTTGGGGCCGGCGACCGCGGTCTGCCCGGTCAGGATGTCGGCGAGGCGGGCGAAGACGTTGCGGTCGAGGATCGCGACCTCGTCGTCGCGGTCCTTGGCGAGGCGCTCGATCTCCTCGCGCTCGATCGCAAGCGCGCGTTCGTCCTTGTCGACGCCGTGGCGGTTGAAGACCCGGACCTCGACGATCGTGCCCTGCACGCCCGGCGGCACGCGGAGCGAGGTGTCGCGGACGTCGGAGGCCTTCTCGCCGAAGATGGCGCGGAGCAGCTTCTCCTCCGGCGTCATCGGGCTTTCGCCCTTCGGCGTGATCTTGCCGCACAGGATGTCGCCGGCCTGCACCTCGGCGCCGATATAGACGATGCCGGACTCGTCGAGGTTCTTCAGCGCCTCTTCCGAGACGTTCGGAATGTCGCGGGTGATCTCCTCGGGACCGAGCTTGGTGTCGCGGGCCGCGACCTCGAACTCCTCGATGTGGATCGAAGAGAAAACGTCGTCCTGCACGATCTTCTCGGACAGCAGGATCGAGTCCTCGAAGTTGTAGCCATTCCACGGCATGAACGCGACGAGGACGTTGCGGCCGAGCGCGAGCTCGCCGAGATCGGTCGACGGACCGTCGGCGACGATGTCGCCTTTCTGCACCCGGTCGCCAACCCGGACCAGCGGCCGCTGGTTGATGCAGGTCGACTGGTTGGAGCGCTGGAACTTCATCAGGTTGTAGATGTCGACGCCCGGCCGGGTCGGGTCGTTCTCCTCGGCGCGGATGACGATGCGGGTGGCGTCGACCTGGTCGACCACGCCGGCGCGCCGCGCCGCGATCGCGGCCCCGGAGTCGCGCGCGACCACGGCCTCCATGCCGGTGCCGATCAACGGCGCCTGGGCCTTCAGCAGCGGCACCGCCTGGCGCTGCATGTTCGAGCCCATCAGCGCGCGGTTGGCGTCGTCGTTCTCGAGGAACGGGATCAGCGC
>DASZVN010000111.1:0-24909 GCA_035547055.1 Hyphomicrobiales bacterium | reverse complement strand
CGAGGCGCTGGCGAGGGCGCTGGAGAAAGACCCGGCGCTCGGCCGCCACGGCCCGGCGGTCGGCTTCGTCAGCCTCGGCTCGGCGATTCCCTGGTGCGGGCTCGACCCCGGCGCGGCGCGGCTGCGCCGGGCGATCGCGCGTCTCGTCGCCGAGCGCGACGTCATCTGGGTCGACTTCCAGGCGCAGTGGGACTGGCTCGCCTTCTGGCGGCACGACCCGGCGACCGCCTGCGGCCTGCCCCGCGACCCCGCGCGCGATCGCAACCCCGTGACGCGAAAGGTCTTCATCGACGAGGTGATGACGGCGGAGACGCGGGCGGCCACGAAGTACAATTTCTTCCGCCGCCATTTCCAATTCCTGATGGCCGGCGACGGCCCCGCCTCCTACGACTATTTCGCCATCACGTGCGGGCCGGAGCCGCTGGCGGTGCTGGCTTCGCGGCCGCCGCGGCAGCGCATGTCGCTCGTCGCGGAACGGGCCGAGGCGCCTGCATGAGGACGAAAAGTCTCCGTCATGGCCGGGCTTGTCCCGGCCATCCACGACTTCCTTCAACGGCGTGCTGTCCAAACTCGTGGATGCCCGGCCCAAGGCCGGGCATGGCGGATCGGTGCCGATGACCCGCGAGCGGGCCGACCGGCTGCTCGTGGCCCGCGGCCTGTTCGCGACGCGGGCACAGGCCCAGGCGGCGATTGCGGCCGGCACCGTCGTGGCGGACGGCCGCGCGGTGGCGAAGCCTTCCGATCTGCTCGCGCCTGATGCCGCGATCGAGGCGGCGCCGGCCCATCCCTGGGTGTCGCGCGGCGGGGTGAAGCTGGCCCACGCGCTCGACGCCTTCGGCATCGACCCCGCGGGCCGCGTCTGCCTCGACGTCGGCGCCTCGACCGGCGGCTTCACCGACGTGCTGCTCGCGCGGGGCGCGGCGACGGTGGTCGCGGTCGATGTCGGCCACGGCCAGCTTCACCCGAAGATCGCCGGCGATCCTCGGGTGGTGTCGCTGGAGGGGAAGGACGTCCGGGACCTCGCGGCTGCCGACCTGCCGTCGCCGCCGAACCTGATCGTCGCCGATGTCAGCTTCGCGCCGCTGGCGGCGGTGCTGCCGGCCGCGCTGGCGCTGGCGGCGCCCGCGACCGAACTGGTGGCGCTGGTGAAGCCGCAATTCGAGGTCGGCCGCGCCGGCGTCGGGAAGGGCGGCATCGTGCGCGACCCGGCGCTGCACGAGGCCGTTTGCCGCGACGCCGCGGCGCTGGTCGCGGGGCTCGGCTGGCGGGTGCTGGGCACCATCGCGTCGCCGATCGCCGGCGGCGACGGCAACCGCGAGTTCCTGCTCGGAGCGCGGCGTGGCTGAGGAGGTCGCGATCGCCCGCCTCGGCCACCGCGGCGACGGCATCGCCGAGACGCCGGCCGGTCCGCTCTATGTGCCCCACGCGCTGCCGGGCGAGCGCGTCCTGGTCGAGCGCGAGGCGGGCGGCCGCGCCCGCCTCGTCGAGGTGCTGGCGCCGTCGCCCGAGCGCATCGCGCCCTATTGCCCGCACGCCGGCACCTGCGGCGGCTGCGCCGTGCAGCACTGGCGTCAGGATGCGGCGCTCGCCTGGAAGCGCGCGCTCGTCGTCGATGCCCTCGCGCGGGCCGGGGTCGCCGCCGAGGTGGCGCCGACCGTCGACGCCCATGGCGCCGGCCGCCGCCGCGCCACTCTCCACGCGCGGCGCCGGCCCGGCGGCGGCTGCCGCGTCGGCTTCAACCTCGCCCGCACCCACGACCTGGTCGACCTCGCCGCCGATCCCTGTCCGCTGCTGGTGCCCGGCCTGAAGGCGGCCGTGCCGGCGGTCGCCGCGGCTGCGGAAGCGCTTGCCGCGCTGGGCAAGCCGCTCGACGCGGTCGCGACCGCGACCCTCGGCGGGATAGACCTCGACCTCCGCGGCCCCGGCCGGGTGCCCGAGGCCATGCGGCTCGACCTGGTCGGGCTCGCGGAAGCGCATGACCTCGCCCGCTTGTCGCTTCACGGCGAGGTGCTGGTCGAGCGGAGGCCGCCGGTGTTGCGCTTCGGCGATGTCGAGATCGCGCCGCCGCCTGGCGGCTTCCTCCAGGCGACGGCGGCGGGGGAGGAGGCGTTGGCGGCGCTGGTGACGGCGGGCGTCGGCGGCGCGCGGCGGGCCGCCGATCTCTTCGCCGGCTGCGGCACCTTCGCGCTTCGCCTTGCGCGCGGGGCGGCGGTCACCGCCGTCGAAAGCGAGCAGGCGGCGCTGGCGGCGCTCGACCGGGCGGCGCGGCATGCTCCCGGACTGAAGCCGGTCGCGACGCTCCGCCGCGACCTGTTCCGCCGGCCGCTCGCCGGGGCCGAACTGGAGCCCTTCGACGCCGTGGTGTTCGACCCGCCGCGGGCGGGCGCCGAGGCGGTGGCGCGGGCGCTGGCGGCGAGCCGGGTGAAGCGCGTCGTCGCGGTCTCGTGCAATCCCGACACGCTGGCGCGCGACCTCGCCGTCCTGGTCCAGGGCGGCTATCGGCTCGGCGCGGTGACGCCGATCGACCAGTTCCGCCACGCCGCCCATGTCGAAGCCGTGGCGGTGCTGGCGCGGTAGGCGTCCCTTCTCCCTCTCCCGCTTGCGGGAGAGGGTCGGGGTGAGGGGCCTGCCATCGCGCGCACTCTTCCCCGCTGCGATGCCACTGGCCCTCACCCGATCGCCCTGCGGGCGACTCGACCTCTCCCGCGCAGCGGGGGAGGTAAGGGGCAGCCCTATTTTCCCCGTCCGCCCTCCAGGTACGCCGCGCGCACCTCGGGGCTGGCGAGCAGCTCCCGGCCGGTGCCGGACATCTGGATGGCGCCGTTGACGAGGACGTAGCCGCGATGGGCGAGGCGGAGCGCGTGGTAGGCGTTCTGCTCGACCAGGAAGACGGTCAGCCCGTCGCGGCGGTTCAGCTCGGCGATGGCGGCGAAGATCTGCTTGACGATCAGCGGCGCGAGGCCGAGCGAGGGCTCATCCAGCATCAGGAGGCGCGGCCGGCTCATCAGCGCGCGGGCGATCGCCAGCATCTGCTGCTCGCCGCCCGAGAGCGTGCCGCCGCGCTGGGCGAGCCGCTCCTTGAGGCGCGGGAACAGCGCCAGCACCTCCTCCAGCGTCGTGGCGAAGCCGGCGGGGTCGGCGCCGGTCGCACCGAGCTGGAGGTTCTCCATCACGCTCATGCGCGGGAAGATCCGCCGCCCCTCCGGCGCCTGGGCGATGCCGAGGCGGGCGATGGCGTGGGTCGGCAGCGCCGCGATGTCCCGGCCGTCGAAGACGATGCGGCCGGCGCGGGCGCGCGGGTTGCCGAGGATCGTCATCATCAGCGTCGACTTGCCGGCGCCGTTGGCGCCGATCAGCGCGACGATCTCGCCCTCGCGCACGTCGAGGTCGACCCCGCGCAGCGCCGCGATCGCCCCGTAATAGGCCTCGACGCCCTCGACCGCGAGGAGCGGCTGGGTCATGACGCGGCTCCGCGGCACAGCCCCGTCATGCCCGGACCTAGTCCGGGCATCCACGAGTTTGCAGCACAGCCCGAAGGAAGTCGTGGATGGCCGGGACGAGCCCGGCCATGACGGCGCGGGCGACGCGGGTCCCTCACGCCCGGATCTCCTCGGCGACGCGGGCGGCCTCTTCCTCGTCCTCGACCCCGAGATAGGCGGCGATCACGCGGGGATCGTGCTTCACCGCCTCGGGCGGGCCGTCGGCGATCTTGCGGCCGTAGTCGAGCACGACGACGTGGTCGGAGATCTCCATCACCACGCTCATGTCGTGCTCGATCAGGAGGATCGAGGCCCCGTGCTCGGCGCGGACGAACAGCAGGAGCTCGTTCAGCGCGGCGGATTCGTGCGGGTTGAGGCCGGCGGCCGGCTCGTCGAGGCAGAGCAGCGGCGGGGCGGTGCACATGGCGCGGGCGATCTCGAGCCGGCGCTGGGCGCCGTAGGGCAGGGCGGCGGCGGGGTCGTCGGCGCGCTCCAGGAGCGCCACGCGATCGAGCCAGTAGCGGGCACGGTCGATCGCCTCGCGCTCGCGCGTCCGGTAGGGGCCGAGCCCGAACAGCCCGGCGACGGTGTAGCCCGAGGCCCGCATCAGCGGCCGGTGCTGGGCGACGAGGAGGTTCTCCAGCGCCGTCATGCCGCCGAACAGGCGGACGTTCTGGAAGGTGCGGGCGACGCCGGCCTTGGCGATGGCGTGGTCGGGCAGGCGTTCGAGGAGGTGGAGCGGCCCCCCGGGCGTCCGCCGCGAGCGGTCGCCCGAGGCGGTCAGCGCCGGGAGCGCCGCGAAGGCGGCGGCGCTCTCGGGGGCGAAGGCGAGGCGGCCCGCGCTCGGCTTGTAGAAGCCGGTGATGCAGTTGAAGACGGTGGTCTTGCCGGCGCCGTTCGGGCCGATCACGGCGGTGATGTCGCCGCGCATCGCGGTGAAGTCCAGCCCGTCGATCGCGACGAGGCCGCCGAAGCGCATCGACAGGCGCTCGACCCGGAGCAGGGGCTCCCCGGCGCCGCTCATCCGTGGCCCTGTCCGACCAGCTCCGCCGAGATGCGGCGGCGCGTCTTGAGATAGGCCGTCGGCGTGCGGGTCGCGATCAGCCCGCGCGGCCGCCACACCATGATCAGCACCATCATCCCGCCGAACACCAGCATGCGGAACTGCTGGAACTCGCGGAAATATTCGAACCCGCCGATCATCGCGATGGCGGCGATGGCGACGCCGAGCTGCGAGCCCATGCCGCCGAGCACGACGATCGCGAGGATCAGCGCCGATTCCTGGAAGACGAAGCTCTCTGGGCTGATGAAGCCCTGCCGCGTCGCGAAGAAGGCGCCGGCGAAGCCGCCGAACATCGCGCCGAGCGCGAACGCGGTGAGCCGCGTGTTGGTGGTGTTGATGCCGAGCGCGCGGCAGGCGATCTCGTCCTCGCGCATCGCCTCCCAGGCGCGGCCGATGGGCAGGCGGCGCAGGCGGAGCGTGAAGAAGTTCGTCACCAGCGCCAGCGCGAGGATGATGAAATAGAGGAAGACGAAGCGCTGCTCGGACGAATAGTGCAGCCCGGTCAGGGCGGCGAAGCCGTGCTCGCTGCGGGTGAACGGGATGCCGAACAGGGTCGGCTTGGGAATGCCGCCGATGCCGTTCGGGCCGTTGGTCAGGCTCTGCCAGTTGACGAGGACGATGCGGATGATCTCGCCGAAGGCGAGGGTGACGATGGCGAGATAGTCGCCGCGCAGGCGCAGCACCGGGAAGCCGAGGATGAGGCCCCAGCAGCCCGAGAACAGCCCGGCGAGCGGCAGGCAGGCCCAGAAGCCGAGGCCGAAATTCTTGGCGATCAGCGCGAAGGAATAGGCCCCGACCGCGTAGAAGGCGACGTAGCCGAGGTCGAGCAGCCCGGCGAGGCCGACCACGATGTTGAGGCCCCAGCCCAGCATCACGTAGGTCAGGATCAGGATGCCGAGGTCGATCTGGGCGCGGCCGACGCCGGGGAGGAAGGGCAGGGCGAAGGCGAGCGCGATCAGGACTGGCGCGACCCAGCGGCCGGTGCGGCCGAGCGCGGGGCCGAGGCGCGTCGGCAGCGCGGCGCGGACCATCGCCCCGCCGCGGCGCTGCCAGACGAACAGGCTGAGGAGGAAGCGGCCGACCGCGACCGCCGCCACCGCCCAGGCGACGCTCTGCCAGTCGCCCGTCAGGCCGAGCTGGCCGCCGCTCTTCTCGACGGTGCGGAGCCCGAGGATCGGGCCGAACAGGCCGAGCGCCACGAGGCCGGCGAGCGCCCCCTCGCGGAGCGCGACCTGGAGCCGGCGCGGGGAGGGAGCGGTGCCGGAGGCAGCCGCCGCGGCAGCGTCGGCCGGGGCGACCGTCATTCAGACCTTCTCCACCTCGGGCCGGCCGAGCAGGCCGCTCGGCATGAAGACCAGGACGATGGCGAGGATCGAGAAGGCGGCGACATCCTTGTACTGGATCGAGAAATAGGCCGACCAGAAGGTCTCGATCAGCCCGATCAGGAGCCCGCCGAGCATCGCCCCCGGCAATGAGCCGATGCCGCCCAGCACCGCGGCGGTGAAGGCTTTGATGCCGGCGACGAAGCCGATGTAGAAGTCGATCACGCCGTAATAGACGAGGTACATCACGCTCGCGACGGCGGCGAGCGCGGCGCCGATGACGAAGGTCAGCGCGATCACCCGGTCGGTGTCGATGCCGAGCAGCGCCGCCATGCCGCGGTCCTGCTCGCAGGCGCGCTGGGCGCGGCCGAGGGCCGTGCGGGTGACGACGAGCGAGAACGCCACCATCAGGACCAGCGTCGTCACCACGATCAGGATCTGCGCCTCCGACAGGCGGACGACGAAATCGCCCTGGTTCATCAATACGATGCCGCCGTGGAGGATCGGCGGCAGCGGCTTCACTCGGGCGCCCTGCACGACCTGGATGTAGTTCTGCAGCAGGATCGACATGCCGATCGCCGAGATCAGCGGCGCCAGGCGGAACGAGCCCCTGAGCGGGCGGTAGGCCACCCGCTCGACCGCCCAGCCGTAGAGCCCGGTCAGCGCCATCGCGACGATCAGGACCAGGAACAGCGCCAGCGGCACCGCGGTGACGCCGACCGCGCCGAGCGCGAGGATCGCGATCAGGCCGATGAAGGCGCCGACCATGAACACGTCGCCATGGGCGAAGTTGATCATGCCGATGATGCCGTAGACCATCGTGTAGCCGATCGCGATCAGGCCGTAGATCGAGCCGAGCGTCAGGCCGTTGATGAGCTGTTGCAGGAAATAGGCCATCGGCCCGCGGCTTCCCCCATGCGCCCGGCCGCCGGATGGCCGGCCGAATCCGTTGTCGGCGATTGCGGGAACGGTAGCAGCGGGGCCGGCAGGCGACAATTCGCCCGCGCTGTGCTACCGGCACGTCGCTTTGCCGCGGCGGGCGGGCTAAAGTCCGGCGCTTCCCTCCTCCTTCCAGGCATTTCCAAGCTGATGAAAACGGCCACCGTCCCGGCCCAGCGCGGCCTTCCGCAGTCGATCGACGCGACCATCGCCCTCCTCGAATCCGGCGGCTACGTCACCTCGCGGGCGCTGGCGACGGTGCTGTTCCTGGCGCTGAAGCTGAACCGGCCGCTGTTCCTGGAGGGCGAGGCCGGCGTCGGCAAGACCGAGATCGCCAAGGTGCTGGCCGAGACGCTGGGCCGCACGCTGGTGCGCCTGCAATGCTACGAGGGCCTCGACATCTCAAGCGCGGTCTACGAGTGGAACTATGCCGCGCAGATGGTCGCGATCCGTGCCGCCGAGGCCGAGGGCACGGTCGACCGCGAGCGCCTCGTCGAGGACGTCTTCACCGAGCGCTACTTGATCCGGCGGCCGCTGCTCCAGGCGCTGGAGCCCGACCCGGCGGGCGCGCCGGTGCTCCTGATCGACGAGATCGACCGCGCCGACGAGGCCTTCGAGGCCTATCTCCTCGAGGCGCTGTCGGACTTCCAGGTCACGATCCCCGAGCTCGGCACCATCAAGGCGCCGCACCCGCCGATCGTGGTGGTGACCTCGAACCGCACCCGCGAGGTCCACGACGCGCTGAAGCGGCGCTGCCTGTTCCACTGGGTCGACTACCCGGACGCGAAGCGCGAGCGCCAGATCGTGCAGCTCCGGGTGCCCGGCATCAACGAGCGGCTGACCGCGGAGGTGGTCGGCTTCGTCCAGCGCCTGAGGCAGGAGGACCTGTTCAAGGCGCCGGGCGTCGCCGAGACGCTGGACTGGGCCCAGGCCCTGGTCGCGCTCGACGCCAAGGCGCTCGACCCGGCGCTGGTGGAGGAGACCTCGGGCGCGCTCCTGAAGTACCAGGACGACGTCGCCCGCATCGGCGCGAGCGAGGCCAGCCGCCTCCTCGAAGAGGTGCGGATGCGCCTCGCCGCCGGGCACGCCTGAGGCGCCGGCCCGTCATGAAGGCGGCCGACCTCTTCGACGTGCGCGGCCTGGTGATGCTCGTCACCGGCGCCGCGAGCGGCATCGGCCTCGCCATCGCCGAGGTCATGGCCGAGAACGGCGCCGTGGTGACGCTGGCCGACCGCGATGCGGCGGCGCTGGATGCCGCGGTCGCGCGTTTCCGCGCCGCCGGCGCCGAGGTCCACGGCGCGGTGGCGGACGTGACCGACCGCGCCTCGCTCGACGCCGCCGTCGCCGACCTCCTCGCCCGCCACGGCCGGCTCGACGTCGTCTTCGCCAATGCCGGCATCAGCGGCGGCCCCGGCTTCCTCAAGACCGACGGCAGCCGCGACCGCGACCATGCGATCGAGGCCCTGCCGCCCGACCTCTGGCAGCGGGTGCTCGCGACCAACCTCACCGGCGCCTTCAACACCGTCCAGGCCGTGGTGCCGGCGATGCGGCGCCAGAAGGGCGGCCGTATCGTCTTCACCAGCTCGATCTCGGCGACCAAGACCGAGCTCCACGTCGGCACCGCCTACGTCACCTCGAAGGCAGGGCTGGCGCAGTTCATCCGCCAGGTGGCGCTGGAGCTCGCCGGGGACGGCATCCTGGTCAACGCCATCGCGCCGGGGCCGGTCGTCACCAATATCGGCGGCGGCCGCCTGAAGGAGGCTGCGGCCCGCGCTCCGTTCGAGCGCCTCGCGCCGCTCCACCGCGTCGCGCGGCCGGAGGACATCCAGGGCGCCGCGCTCTATTTCGCCTCGCCGGCCTCGCGCCACGTCACCGGCGCGGAGCTTCTGATCGACGGCGGCGCCACCCTCGGCTACGCCGACTGACGATGGAGGCCGCCGGAATGATCCTCTCCGTCATGGCCGGGCTTGTCCCGGCCATCCACGACTTCCGTCGCGCATCGCACACCCAAACTCGTGGATGCCCGGCCCAAGGCCGGGCATGACGGGCAGAGTCGACCGTTTTCATAAAGGCAGGGGAGACATCGGGATGAAACACTGGGTGCGTTCCGCGGCGCTCGCCGCCGCCATGACCGCGGCGCTCGCCGCGCCGGCGCTGGCCAAGACCATCAAGATCGGCCTGATCGCGCCGTTCTCGGGCGGCTCGGCGATCTACGGCGAGAACTGGAAGCAGGCGATCGACGTGTTCATGAAGGAGCACGGCGACACCGTCGGCGGCGACAAGATCGAGATCGTCACCCGCGACATTCCCGGTCCCGACCCGCTGAAGGTCCGCGCGCTGGCCCAGGAGCTGGTGGTCAAGGAGGGGGTGCAGTACCTCGCCGGCATCGTCTACAGCCCGAACGCGCTCGCGCTCGGCGCCTTCGCCAACCAGGCCAAGGTGCCGATCGTCATCTTCAACGCCGCGACCTCGGCGATCCTCGACAAGTCGCCCTATTTCCTCCGCGTGTCCTTCACCGTGCCGCAGATCTCGGTGCCCGAGGCGGTCTATGCCCGCGACCAGGGCCTGAAGAAGATGGTGACGATGGTGTCGGACTACGCCCCCGGCTGGGACGGCGAGAAGTTCTTCTCCGACGCCTTCGAGAAGATGGGCGGGCAGGTCACGGCCAAGATCCGCATTCCGCTCTCGACCACCGATTTCCTGCCCTATCTCAACCGCGCGGCGGCAACCGGGGCGCAGTCGATGTTCGGCTTCATGCCGGGCGGCGGGCCGGTCTACGCGTTCATGACGGCCTACAAGAACAGCGGGCTGCAGAAGCAGGGCCTCGGCTATATCGGCCAGGCCGACACCGAGGAGGAGAACCTGCCGCAATATGGCGACCTCGCCCTCGGCATGGTCACCTGCTTCTACTATTCGGCCTCGCACCGCTCGCCCGAGAACGAGCATTTTCTTGCGCTGATGGCCAAGAGCTATCCCAAGGTGATCGTCAACACCAACCACGTCGACGCCTATGACGGCATGCGCGTGATCTACCACATGATCGAGGCGACCAAGGGCCAGAAGGACGCCGACAAGGCGATCGCCTCGGTGATGGGCATGAAGTGGGAGAGCCCGCGCGGCCCGGTCCAGATCGACCCGAAGACCCGCGACCTGATCCAGAACGTCTATATCCGCGTGGTCAAGAAGGACAAGAACGGCAAGCTCTACAACGACGAGATCCTGGCCTATCCGGCCCAGCCCGACTATGGCCGCGCCGGCCATCCGCTGCCGACCCAGGACACGCTGAAGGCGGTGAAGCTCGACTAGCACCGGCAGGGTGGGCATCGGCCCGGCCGATGCCCACCTATGGCTTGACCCTGGTTGCGGAAGATGCGTCATACCCCGCAGGCTATGACGCTCGGCATCGCTCCGCTATGGTAAGGGACGCCGCCGCGCCGGAGACGGCCTGGTCCCGGCGGTGCGGTCGTAACGCGTGGATGCGCGGGCCGCGAGCCCGGGCGCGACGGGAAGGCAGATGGACGGGCAGCTCGCCGACAACATCATCCATTTCGCCCGGCTTCTGCGGGCGGCCGGGGTGCCGGTCGGACCGGGAGCGGTGATCGACGCGCTGCGGGCGGTCGAGCTCGCCGGCGTCCGCACCCGCGAGGACATGTTCTGGACGCTCCACGCCGTGTTCGTCACCAGGCGCGAGCATATGGAGCTGTTCGCCCAGGCCTTCGCGCTGTTCTTCCGCACCCGCAGCCCGCTCGAAGGGCTGATCCAGCCGCCCGACGAGGAGGCGCCGCCGGACGACGAGGGCGAGCGGCTGTCGCGCCGGGTCGCCGAGGCGTTCAACCCGTCGTCCGGCGCGACCATCCGCAAGGAGGAGCAGGAGGCCGACGCCCGCCTCACCGTCTCGCAGGAGGAGGTGCTACGGAAGAAGGATTTTGCCGAGATGTCGGCCGCCGAGATCGCGGAGGCGCGCCGCCGCGTGGCGAGCCTCGTGCTGCCGGCCGACTTCGTCCCGACCCGCCGCCACGCCACGAATCCCCGCGGGCGGCGGATCGACCCGCGCGCCAGCTTCCGGGCCAGCCTCCGCACCGGCGGCGATCTCATCCCGCTGGCGCGGCAGGCGCCGCGCTGGCGCCATCCGCCGCTCGTCGCGATCCTGGATATCTCAGGCTCGATGGCGCCTTACAGCCGGGTCCTGCTGCATTTCCTGCACGCGCTGGGGGCGTCCGGGCGACGGCTCCACGTCTTCCTGTTCGGCACCCGCCTCACCAATGTCAGCCGTGCCCTCCGCATCCGCGATCCCGACGAGGCGCTGCGCCGCACCTCGGCCGAATGCCAGGACTGGTCGGGCGGCACCCGCATCGCGACCGCGCTCCACCATTTCAACAACGAGTGGAGCCGCCGGGTGCTGGGGCAGGGGGCGGTGGTGCTGCTGTTCACCGACGGCCTGGAGCGCGACGGCGGCGAGAGCCTCGGCCCCGAAATGGAGCGGCTTCACCATTCCTGCCGCCGCCTGGTCTGGCTGAACCCGCTGCTCGGCTATTCCGCCTTCGCCGCCCGCGCCGCCGGCATCCGCGCCATGCTGCCGCATGTCGACGAGTTCCGCCCGATCCACAACCTCGAATCGATGGAGGGATTGGCGAAGGCGCTGGCGCGCGAGGGCGTTTCCACCGCCGATCCGCGCTACTATCTCTATCCCAGAGAGGAGAAGGTCGGATGAGCACGTTGCAGGAAGGCGATCTTCTGAAGACCGCGGAAGAGTGGCGCGCGGCGGGCCGCGACGTCGCCCTCGCCACCGTGGTCGAGACCTGGGGCTCGGCGCCGCGCCCGGTCGGCAGCAATCTCGTGATCGACGGCGAGGGCAATTTCGAGGGCTCGGTGTCGGGCGGGTGCGTCGAGGGCGAGGTCGTGACCGAGGCGCTCGACGTGCTCGAGAGCGGCAAGCCCAGGATGCTGGAGTTCGGTGTCGCCGACGAGACCGCCTGGCGGGTCGGCCTGTCCTGCGGCGGCCGCATCCGGGTCTTCGTCGAGAAGGTGAGCTGAGCGATGGACCTCGCGCTGCTCAAGGCGCTGAACGAGGAGCGCGCGGCGCGCCGCGCCGCGGCCGTCGTCACCGATCTCGAAAGCGGGGACGAGCGCCTGGTCAAGGGCGACGACTACGCCGCCGATCCGCTCGCCGACGAGATCGTCGAAGGCTTCCGCACCGGGCGGAGCCGCACCGTCGAGGCGGACGGCAAGCGCTATTTCGTCACCGTCCACGTGCCGCCGGCCAAGCTCGTCGTCACTGGCGCCGTGCACATCTCGCAGGCGATGGCGCCGATGGCGCGCCAGCTCGGCTACGACATGACGATCATCGATCCGCGCTCCGCCTTCGCGACGCCCGAGCGCTTCCCGGGCGGCGAGGTGCTGGCCGAATGGCCCGACACCGCGCTGGAGAAGGTCGTGCTCGACCGCTTCTCCGCCTTCGTCGCCGTGACGCACGATCCCAAGATCGACGATCCGGGCCTGATCGCCGCCCTGAACGCCGGTTGCTTCTACATCGGCGCCCTGGGGTCGCGAAAAACGCACGGCCGCCGGCTCGACCGGCTGCGCGCGGCCGGCATCGGCGACAACGCGCTCCAGCGCATCCACGCGCCGATCGGGCTCGACATCGGCGCCGTCAGCCCGGAGGAGATCGCGGTCGCGATCTTCGCCGAGATCACCCAGGTCCGGCGGCTCGTCGTCGAAAAGGCGCGGGCGCCGCGCCAGCCCGCCGAGGCCACCGCATGAAGTTCGGTCCGCTGCCGCCGCGCGAGGCCGTCGGCGGCGTCGCCGCCCACGCCATCCGCATCGACGGCTTCGTCCTCAAGAAGGGCACCGTGGTGTCGGACGCCGATGCCGCGGCGCTGGAGAAGGCCGGCATCAACGAGGTCGTGGTGGCCCGGCTCGACCCGGGCGACGTCGGCGAGGACGTCGCGGCCGAGCGCCTCGCCCACGCCATGGCCGGCCCGGAGGTGATCGTCGAGGCGCCGTTCACCGGCCGCTCCAACCTGTTCGCGGCCCGTGCCGGCGTGCTCGTCATCGACGCCGCTGCGGTTGACGAACTCAACAATATCGACGAGGCGGTGGCGCTCGCGACGCTCCCGGCGTTCAAGCCGGTCGAGGAGGGCGAGATGATCGGCACGATCAAGATCGTGCCCTTTGCCGTTTCGGCCGGGATTCTCGCCAAGGCGGAAGCCGTGTGCCGCGCCGCGGCGCCGCTGATGCGGGTCGCGCCCTGGCACGGCGGCTCGGTCGGCGTGGTCTCGACGCTGCTCCCGGGCCTGCAGGAGAAGGTCGTCAAGAAGACGCTCCGCGTCCTCGAAGGGCGGCTGGAGCCGGCGGGCGCCCGTCTCGGCCACGAGGTTCGCGTGCCCCACGAGACGGCGCCTCTCACCGCGGCGCTGCAGGAGCTGGAAGCCGAAGGTCACGACATGGTCGTGGTGTTCGGCGCCTCGGCGGTGACCGACCGGCGCGACGTGGTGCCGGCGGCGATCGAGGCGGCCGGCGGCACGGTCGAGCACATGGGCATGCCGGTCGATCCCGGCCAGCTCCTCGTCCTCGGCCGCATGGCCAACGGCAAGCCGGTGCTGGGCGCGCCGGGCTGCGCGCGCAGCCCCAAGGAGAACGGCTTCGACTGGGTGCTGCACCGTCTCCTCGCCGGCATCCCCGTCACGCCGAAGGACGTCAAGGGCATGGGGCTCGGCGGCCTCCTGATGGAGATCGTGAGCCGGCCGCAGCCCCGCGCCGAGAAGCTGCCCGAGGCCGGGACGCCGAAGGTCGGCGCGGTGCTCCTCGCGGCCGGGCGCGGCACCCGCATGGGCGGGCCGAACAAGCTGCTCGCCGAGGTCGACGGCAAGCCGCTGGTGCGCCATGCGGCCGAGGCGGCGCTCGCCGCCGGCCTCGGTCCCGTGGTGCTGGTCACGGGCCACCAGAACGATGCCCTGGAGCGCGCCCTGGCCGACCTGCCGCTGGTGAAGGCGCACAACCCCGATTACGCCGAGGGTCTCTCGACCTCGCTCCGCGCCGGCCTTGCCGCGCTGCCGGCGGAGATCGACGGCGCGGTCGTACTGCTCGGCGACATGCCGCGGGTCGATGCCGGGCTGATCAGGCGCCTCGTCGCGGCGTTCAGGCCCGACGAGGGCAAGCTCGCGGTGGTCCCGGTGCGCGGCGGCCATCGCGGCAACCCGGTGCTGTTCGCGCGCCGCTTCTTTCCGGAGCTGGTCAAGGTCACCGGCGACGTCGGCGGCCGCGGCCTCCTCGGCGAGCACGGCGAGGCGGTGGTCGAGGTCCCGGTGGACGGCGACGGCGCCTTCCTCGACATCGACACCCCGGAGGCCCTCGCGGCCCTGCGCGGCGAGGTCATGGCGAAGTAGGGTGTGCATCGGCAGCGCCGATGCGCACCATCACGCACAGGCGCCCGCGGTGCGCAACGCGTTCGCGTTGGACACCCGACGGCGGTGGTCGCGCCGCCCGTCCGGATCGGCTATAAGCCCCCGGCATTCCCCTTGAGCCCTCAACAGCATGGCCACGCCCCAGAGCGATCTCGACTATCCCTGGCCGGATCCGGCCGACCCGGACGCGATCACCGAGGTCGCGCCCGGCCTGCGCTGGCTGCGCATGCCGGTGCCGGGGCCGCTCGGCCACGTCAACGTCTACGTGCTGGACGACGAGGCCGGATGGACCATCGTCGACACCGGCGTCCCCAACGACGCGACGCGCGGGCGCTGGCAGGCCCTGCTCGAGGGCGCACTCGCCGGCCGGCCGGTCGCGCGCATCCTCTGCACCCATGGCCACCCCGACCATGTCGGCCAGGCGGCCTGGCTGCACCAGGCGACCGGCGCGACCGTGATGATGACCCGGCGCGAGCTCGACCTCGCGCGCGATCCGTTCGGGCGCATCCTGCCCCAGGCCGAGGAGGTCGCGGCGTTCTACCGCCGCGTCGGCCTGGAGGAGGACGCGATCGACGGCATCGTCAGCCGGACCTTTTCGCGCGAGGGCGCGCGCCTGCCGCTGGAAGGCGAGGGGGTCGAGGTCATCGCCGCGGGCGACGTGATCGCGATCGGCGGCCGGCGCTGGCGCATCGTCGGCGGCTCCGGCCACTCGCCCGAGCACGCCTGCCTCTACGATCCCGAGGGCCGCATCCTCCTCGCCGGCGACCAGATCCTGCCGGCGATCTCGCCGAACGTCAGCGTGTTCCCGCGCCGGCCCGACGCCGACCCGCTGGCCGACTTCCTGGCTTCGCTGAAGCGCCTGGAGACGCTGCCGGAGGACACGCTGGTGCTGCCCGGCCACGGCCTGCCGTTCCACGGCCTCCATCGCCGCGCCGCGGCGCTCGCCCGCCATCATCGCGACCATCTCGACAACGTCGTCGCCGCGCTCGGCGAGCCGGCGCCGGCGAGCCGCATCCTGCCGGTGCTGTTCCGCCGTGCGCTGGAGGGCGTGCAGCTCGTGCTCGCCGTCGGCGAGGCGCTGGCGCACCTCAATTTCCTGATCGGCCAGGGCCGCGTCACCCGCCTGCCGGCGGGCGCAGGCCCGGATCTCTACCTCCGGGCGGGGTGATGGCGCGGGATCGAACCGTGCTTGCCGTCATGGCTTGGCCTGTCCCGGCCATCCACGAGCACGCCGTCTGTCGTCCCGGCCGAGCCGGAGGCGAGAGCCGGGATCCGGGTTGTGGCACGGCGCTTGTGACCGGATCCCGGATCGCCGCGTTGCGGCGTCCGGGATGACAGGGGACAGTGGGCAACAAGAAACACCAGGAGGGCCGCATGAAGCGCCGCAGCATCGAGATCCCGAACTTCTCCCATTCGGTGCCGATCCCGGCGGCGTCGGTGATCGACCGGCTGCTGGTCTCCGGCGGCATCTCGGGCAGCGACCCCGAGACCGGCAAGATCCCGGAGGGGCTGGAAGACCAGTGCCGCTTCATGTTCGTCAATATCCGCCGCATCCTCGAGGCGGCCGGCGGCAGCCCGGACGACATCATCAAGATGACGGTGTTCATGAAGGACCGCGGCGGCCGGGGCCCGGTGAACAAGGAGTGGCTCGCGATGTTCCCCGACGAGGCGAGCCGCCCCGCCCGCCACACCCTGGCCTATGACGGCCTGAACCCGCCGATGCTGGTCCAGTGCGAGGTGATGGCGCTTCTGCCCGAGAAGTAGGAGCGCCAAAATCCTCCCCCGCGTCAGCGGGGGAGAGGGACCATGCGAAGCATGGTGGAGGGGGTGCCGTGTGCCGAAAAGGCCCCCTCCGCCTCGCTGCGCTCGGCACCTCCCCCGCTTCGCAGGGGAGGATCAAAGCCCCGTCTTGTTGCCGCGGCGACTGGCCGCCTGCAAGTGCGTGGGGCGGTCCACCACAAGACTAGCGAGGGGAGGGAGCCATGTCCGAGATCGACGAGACGGCAGCACAGGCCCATGTCGCGGCGGCCGAGCGCGAGGCGGCGCATATTCCGGGCCTGGCGCCCGACGCCAGGACGCTGCCGGTCAATTCGGTCGCGATCGTCGGTGCCGGCACCATGGGCGGCGGCATCGCCATGGCCTGCGCCAATGTCGGCATCCCGGTGACGCTGGTCGAGATGAGCCAGGCGGCGCTCGACCGCGGGCTCGCGACCATCCGCAAGAACTACGAGCGCTCCGCCTCCCGCGGCCGCATGACCGCCGAGGACGTCGAGACGCGGATGGCGCTGATCGCGCCGAGCCTCGACCTCGCGGACATCGCCGGGGCCGACCTCGTGCTCGAAGCGGTGTTCGAGAACCTCGACGTGAAGCGGAAGCTCTTCGCCGAGATCGATCGCCACGCCCGCCCGGGCGCGGTGCTCGCGACCAACACCTCGACCCTCGACGTCGACCGGATCGCCGCCGCGACGAAGCGGCCCGAGAGCGTGATCGGCCTGCATTTCTTCAGCCCGGCCAACGTGATGCGGCTGCTGGAGGTGGTCCGTGGGGCCAAGACATCCGACTCCGTGATCCAGACTGCGATGGCGTTCGGCCAGCGGCTGAAGAAGGTGCCGGTGCTGGCGCGCGTCTGCTTCGGCTTCATCGGCAACCGCATCATGTTCGCGCGCGGCTGGCAGTCGATGAAGCTGCTCCTGGAAGGCGCGCCGCCCGACCGGGTCGACGGCGCGCTGACCGGGTTCGGCATGCCGATGGGCCATCTCGCGATGCTCGACCTCGGCGGGCTCGACATCGACTGGAGCGTGCGCAAGGAGCGCGGCGAGCCCGAGCCGGTGGTCGATGCCCTGGTCGAGCGCAAGCAGCTCGGCCAGAAGACCGGCGCCGGCATCTACCGCTACGAGAAGGGCGACCGCACCCCGCGGCCGAACCCGGACACCGCCGAGATCGTCCGCGAGGCGCAGGCGGCGCGGGGCATCAGGCCGCGGGAGATTTCCGACCAGGAATTGCTGGAGCGCCAGCTCTACCCGATGGTGAACGAGGCGGCGAAGATCCTCGACGAGGGCGTCGCGATCCGCCCCGGCGACATCGACGTGGTGTGGGTCTACGGCTACGGCTGGCCGGCGGCGCGCGGCGGCCCGATGTACTGGGCCGACAGCGTGGGCCTCGAGACGATCCGCGACCGCCTCCGCCGCTTTCACGAGGAGACCGGCGATGATGCCTTCAAGCCGGCCCCGCTGCTCGACCGCCTCGCCGACCAGGGCAGGACCTTTGCGGCCTGGGCGAAGGAGAGGGCGTAGGCGAGGATTTCGTAGGGTGGGCCTCGGCGTCGCCGATGCCGACGACGTGGGTACGCTGCGCGCGCCCGCCCAACGAAGGATTTCCGCCGTCATGCCCGGCGCTGGGCGGGGCAGGAAATCGCGGGGCCGGGACGAGCCCGGCCATGGCGAAGGCCCCGGATTCTCCGATCGGATTCGGAAATCCTTCGTGATTTTGCGGGAGAATCCGGCGGACATACAGTCCGCGGCCTCGGCGGCCGGGCCGCCTGCGGGAGCCAAGCCATGTGCGGCATCGTCGGCATTCTCGGCCGGAGCGCAGCCGCGCCCCAGGTCGTCGACGCGCTGAAGCGCCTCGAATATCGCGGCTACGATTCCGCCGGCGTCGCGACGCTGGAGGGCGGCCGCCTCGCGCGCTGCCGGGCCGAAGGCAAGCTGCGCAATCTCGAAACGCGCCTCGCGGCCGCGCCGCTCGCCGGCACCATCGGCATCGGCCATACCCGCTGGGCGACCCACGGCGCGCCGAGCGAGCGCAACGCCCATCCCCACGCGACCGACCGCGTCGCCATCGTCCACAACGGCATCATCGAGAACTTCAAGGAGCTGCGCCGCGAGCTCGCCGACGCCGGCGCCGCCTTCACCAGCGACACCGATACCGAGGTCGTCGCCCATCTCGTCACCCGCGAGCTCGATGCCGGCAAGACCCCGGAGCAGGCCGTCGCGGCAGCGCTGGAGCGGCTCCGCGGCGCTTTCGCGCTGGTGTTCCTGTTCGCGGGCGAGGACGACCTCCTGATCGGCGCCCGCCAGGGCAGCCCGCTCGCGATCGGCTATGGCGAGGGCGAGATGTTCCTCGGCTCCGACGCCGTCGCGCTGGCGCCCTTCACCGACCAGATCGCCTATCTCGACGACGGCGAATGGGCCGTGCTCAGCCGGAACGGCGTCCGCGTGCTCGACCGCGCCGGCAAGCCGGTCGCGCGCGAGCCGCAGCGCACGCCGGTGGGCTCGCTCCTCGTCGACAAGGGCAACTACCGCCACTTCATGGCGAAGGAGATCGCCGAGCAGCCCGAGGTCGTCGCCCACACGCTGGCGCACTATCTCGACATGGCGAGCGGGCGCCTCAACCCGCTGCCGGCCGCCATCGACTTCGCCCGGATCGACCGCCTCGCGATCTCGGCCTGCGGCACCGCCTACTATGCCGGCCTCGTCGCGCGCTACTGGTTCGAGCGCCTCGCGCGGCTCCCGGTCGACATCGACGTCGCCTCCGAGTTCCGCTACCGCGAGCCGCCGCTGACGGGCGAGGGCCTCGGCCTGATGATCTCGCAGTCGGGCGAGACCGCCGACACCCTGGCGACGCTCCGCCACTGCAAGAGCCAGGGCATGAAGGTCGCGGCCATCGTCAACGTGCCGACCTCGACGGTCGCGCGCGAGGCCGACGCCGTGTTCCCGACGCTGGCCGGTCCCGAGATCGGCGTCGCCTCGACCAAGGCCTTCACCTGCCAGCTCGCGGTGCTGGCGGTGCTCGCCATCGCCGCAGGGCGGGCGCGGGGCGTGCTGAGCGAGCAGGACGAGGCCGAGCTGGTGGCGAGCCTGGTCGGCCTGCCCCGCCTGATGGTCGAGACGCTGCACCTCGAGCCGGAGATCGAGGCGCTGGCGCCGACCTTGGCGCGGGCCCGGAACGCGCTCTATCTCGGCCGCGGCACCAGCTTCCCGCTGGCGCTCGAGGGCGCGCTGAAGCTGAAGGAAATCTCCTACATCCACGCCGAGGGCTATGCCGCGGGCGAGCTGAAGCACGGGCCGATCGCGCTGGTCGACGAGGAGGTGCCCGTCGTCGTCGTCGCCCCGTTCGATGGCCTGTTCGAGAAGACCGCCTCCAACATGGCCGAGGTCGCGGCTCGCGGCGGGCGCATCGTGCTTGTGACCGACCGCCGCGGCGCTGCCGCCGCCGGCGAGGCCGCGGCGACGCTGGTCGTGCCGGACTCGCTGCCCTTCGTGGCGCCGCTGCTCTACGCGCTCCCGGTGCAGCTCCTCGCCTACCACACCGCGGTCTTCATGGGCACCGACGTCGACCAGCCCCGCAACCTCGCCAAGTCCGTGACGGTGGAATAGCCCGTCATGCCCGGACCTGGTCCGGGGCATCCGTGACTTGCGAAGCCGCCGGCAGGAAGAGGACATGGATGGCCGGGCGAGCCTGGCCATGGCGGGCCTCCGCGGCCGCAGGGAGGCCGGCACCGGAGACCGCGGACAGGAATCGATTCAATCCGGCCGGCGCATGCCTTAGAGTGTCCGGGGGGCGGAGGAGTTTGATGGCGGCCGGGCGAGGGGACCGGCGGCCTTGCGGCGAGGGGCGATGCCCGATCAGCGCTTCCCATCGGCAGGCCTGCCGGGCGGCCCCGACGAACGGCCCGCCGTCCGCCGCGGCATCGGCACCCGGCTGCGGTCCTATTTCCTGACCGGGCTGATCGTCGCCGGGCCGCTCGCGGTCACGATCTACATCTCGTGGTGGCTGATCAACCTGGTCGACGCCTGGGTCAACCCGCTGATCCCGGCCCGCTACAGCCCCGAGACCTATCTTCATATTTCGGTGCCGGGCTACGGCCTCCTCGTGGCGATCGTCGCGATCACCCTGATCGGCTTCCTGACCGCGACCCTGGTCGGCCGCTCGGTGATCGGGGTGGGCGAGGGCATGCTCGACCACATGCCCTTCGTCCGCGGGCTCTATCGCGCGGTGAAGCAGATCTTCCAGACCGTGTTCCGCAAGGAAGGCGGCACCTTCCGCCGCGTCGGCGTGCTCGAATGGCCGGCGCCCGGGCTGTGGTCGCTCTGCTTCATCACCGAGCCGCCGCAGGGTGCGCTGGCGGCGGCGCTGCCGGCGAACTCGCTTTGCGTGTTCGTGCCGTGCTCGCCCAACCCGACGACCGGCTATCTCGTCATGGTCGACGCCGGCAAGGTGCGCGAGATCGAGCTCTCGACCGACGAGGCGTTCAAGCTGGTGATGTCGATGGGCATCATCCAGCCGCCGGCTCCTTTGCCCGAGGACGCGCCGCCGCTGCCGGCCCCGGCCCGCGAGCCGGCGTAGCGCCCAGGGCGGCGCAGGCCGCGATCAAAGCGAGGTGGCGGCCGATGTCGTAGTGGCGGTCGCCGCGGCAGGCGTGCCGGCGCTCGGCCCGGAGCGCCCGGCGCAGGCGGTTCGCCGCGTCCGCGGACGTCCCCCCGGTGAAGAGCAGCGCGGCGGCGAGCGCCGGGTGCGCGGCGGGCGCCGCTGCGGCCGCGGCCTCGGCGCGCCAGGCACGGATCGGGCGGCGGCCGGACGGGGCGGCAGGAATGGATTCGGTCATGGGATGCCTCCGGATCGGGAGAGGCGCCAGGTTGCCGCTGCCGCCGGGACTGTGGATAGATTTCCTATCTTGACCGTACTAGGAAAAAAAACATAACCTCGTTCAACAACGAGGAGGCGGGCCATGGCGGCTGCGGAATGCGAGGTGATCGACCTCGATACCTATCGGCGGGGGCCGGAGCTGGTGCGCGTCGCGGCGGCGGTGGCGGCGGCGCTGTTCGCGGTCGGCGCCGGGCACGTGACGGCTCCCGTGCGTGGCAGCGCGCGCGCCGCGCTGGCGCGGCAGGTCGAGATCTACCTGCTCCATGTGGGCTTCGGGCTCGACCCGGCGACGCTCGGCCGCCTGGTCGGGCGCGACCGCTCGACCGTCATCCACGCCTGCGCCGCGATCGAGGACCGCCGCGACCAGGCGGCCTTCGACGCCGCGCTCGGCATCGTCGAGGCGACGCTGCGGCGCTGGGCCGAGCGCTTCGCCGGGGTGCGGTCGTGAAGGGGCGGAGCCGCAGCCGGCGGCAGTCCGCACCCGCCCCCAAGGCACCCGGCACGGCGATCGAGAGCCCGCTGGAATGGCTGCACCGCCGCCGGCTCGTCGGCGCCGCCGCCTTCGCCGCAGGCGAGCGCCTGCGGCAGGACTTCACCTTCGGCCAGTTGATGCCGCGCACCACCACCAACTGGGAGCTGACGACCGGCCGCGACCGCCATGCCGGCGGCCGGCCGGGCGACCTCGCCGACGGCGCGCTCGCCGCACGGCAGCGTTTCGGCCACGCCCTCGAGGCGGTCGGCCCCGAGCTCCACGGCATCCTCGTCGACGTGTGCTGCTTCCTGAAGCGGCTGGAGCAGGTCGAGCAGGAGCGGCGCTGGCCGGTGCGCTCCGCCAAGGTGGTGCTCACGCTGGCGCTGGACCGCCTCGCCCGCCACTACGGCTACGATGAGGAAGCCGTCGGCCGCGGCAAGGGCGGCCGCATCGTCCAATGGGGGGCCGCCGACTACCGGCCGGGCATCGGTGCGGAGGAGGGGCCGTAGGGAGCGCGGGCGGCGTTGGCGGTTTCCGAAAAGACTCCGAGGCGTCGCGACGCGGAGGGCGCGCTCCAATCATCCGCGGAAATATAGAACATAACTAAGGTGTATATTTTAGGGTTGTAACAGGATGCGTTCGGAATACATTTGCCGCTGAGCGGGCGCCCGATGGCGGTCGCGGGCGAGCCGCTTCCAACGGCACGCGGGAAGGTCCGATCCATGTCCCATTTCACGCCCATCTCGGCGGCCATCGGCGGCGGCCTGATCGGCCTCGCCACCGTCCTGCTGATGGTCCTCAACGGCCGCATCGCCGGCATCACCGGCATTGCCTCCAACGCCCTCGTCGGCACGCCGAACTCCGGCTGGCGCTACGCCTTCCTGATCGGGCTGGTCGCGGCGCCGCTCCTCTGGATGGCGGCCGGCGGCGCCTTCGCCCGGCCGGCGATGCCGGCGAGCTGGGCGGTCGTCCTCGCCGCCGGGCTCCTGGTCGGCTTCGGGACGCGGCTCGGCAACGGCTGCACCTCGGGCCACGGCGTCTGCGGCATCGCCCGCTTCTCGCCGCGCTCGATCGTCGCGACCGTCACCTTCATGCTGACGGGTTTCGTCGTGGTGGCGCTGATGCGCCACGTGATCGGAGGCTGAGCCATGCGCGAAACCCTTTCGGGCCTCGTCTGCGGCCTCCTGTTCGGCCTCGGCCTCGTCGTCTCGGGCATGGCCTACCCGACCAAGGTGCTGGGCTTCCTCGACCTGTTCGGCGACTGGGACCCGAGCCTCGCCATCGTCATGGCGGCGGCCCTGGTCGTGGCGATCCCGGGCTATCTCTGGGCGCGCCGGCAGGCGCGGCCGCTCGCGGCGCCGCGCTTCTCGTGGCCGGCGCTCCACGACGTCGACGGCCGGCTGATCGGCGGAGCGGTGCTGTTCGGCCTCGGCTGGGGCCTGGTCGGGCTCTGCCCCGGCCCGGCGATCGTGGACATCGCGAGCCTGTCGCCGAAGCTGATCGGCTTCGTCGTGGCGATGGCCGTCGGCATGACTGCGCACCATCTGTGGAGCCGGCGCATGGCGCTGGCCATTCCCTGAGCGGACGCGCACTCTCGGCGGATGGCACGGGGGCTCGACCATCTCGTCGTGGCGGTGCGCGATCTCGACGCGGCCGCAGCCGCATGGCGCGCGATGGGCTTTCGCGTCGGCGCCGAGAACCGCCATCCGTTCGGCACGCACAACCGGCTGGTCCAGCTCGCCGACCGGACCTTCATCGAGCTGCTCGCGGTCGCCGAGCCGGGGCGCGTGCCGGAACCGGTGCCCGGCCAGTTCTCCTTCGCCGCCTTCAACCGCGACCTCCTGCGCTGGCGCGAGGGCCTGTCCACCATCATCCTGAAGAGCGCCGACGCCGCGGCCGACACGGCGGCCTTCCAGGGCGTGGGCCTCGGCGACTTCGCCATGCTGGAGTTCTTCCGCGGCGGCGAGCGCGGCGACGGCACGGCGGTCGAGGTCGGCTTCCGCCTCGCCTTCGCGGCCAGCCCGCGCCTGCCCGATCTCGCCTTCGCCGCCTGCCAGCACCTGACGCCGGACCGGTTCTGGGACCCGGCGCTGCAGCACCACGCCAACGGCGCGGCGGCGACCGCGGCGGTCGTCATCGTCGCCGACAATCCGAGCGACCACCACATCTTCCTGTCGGCGCTGACCGGCGTCCGCGAGATGCGGGCGACCTCGCTCGGCGTGTTCATCGCGTTGCCGACCGGCGCGATCGAGGTGGTGACGCCGGCCGCCTTCGCCGCCCTCTACGGCGCGCTCGCGACCCGGGCGGCGATCCGCTTCGCCGTCGCCGATCTCGACCGCGCCGCCGCGACGCTGGCCCAGGGCGGCGTGGCGCACGAGGCGCGGGGCGCGCTGATCGTGGTTCCGGCCGAGGCCGCCGGCGGCGTCGCGGTGGCGTTCGCAGCGCACGGCGGCTAGGGTCCGGCCATGACCGCGCACCAGCCGATTCCGGCGCCGAACCCGCTCGTTCAGGTCGGCGCCGCCCGCTTCGGGAACCGCCTGCCGCTCGCCATCATCGCCGGTCCCTGCGCGATGGAGAGCCGCGCCCACGCGCTCGAGGTCGCGGCGGCGCTGAAGGAGATCGCAGGCCGCCTCGGCATCGGCCTCGTTTACAAGACCTCGTTCGACAAGGCGAACCGCACCAGCGCCTCGTCGGCCCGCGGCGTCGGCATGGATGCGGCGCTGCCGGTCTTCGCCGAGATCCGGGAGAGCCTCGGCCTCCCGGTCCTGACCGACGTCCACAACGCCGGCCAGTGCGCGCCGGTCGCCGAGGCGGTCGACGTGCTCCAGATTCCGGCCTTCCTGTGCCGCCAGACCGACCTCCTGGTCGCGGCGGCGGAGACCGGGCGCGCGGTCAACGTCAAGAAGGGCCAGTTCCTCGCGCCGTGGGACATGGCGAACGTCGTCGCCAAGCTGGTCGGCGCCGGCAATCCCAACGTGCTCGTGACCGAGCGCGGCGTCTCGTTCGGCTACAACACACTGGTCTCCGACATGCGGGCGCTGCCGGAGCTCGCCAAGACCGGCGCGCCGGTGATCTTCGATGCGACCCATTCGGTGCAGCAGCCGGGCGGGCAGGGGACGACCTCGGGCGGCCAGCGCGAGTTCGTGCCGGTGCTGGCGCGAGCCGCCGTTGCCGTGGGTGTAGCCGCGGTCTTCATGGAGACCCACCAGGACCCCGACAAGGCGCCGTCCGACGGGCCTAACATGGTGCCGCTGAAGCACATGCCGAAGCTGCTGGAGACCACCATGGCCTTCGACCAGCTCGCCAAGGCGCGGCCGGTCGAAGGCATCCAGCCGTAACCGACCCCGTGTCGCCGCGGCAGCAGATCGGCGCGCTCACGCTGCTGGTCGACGACTACGACCGCGCCATTGCCTACTACACCGGAGTGCTGGGCTTCCGCCTGGTCGAGGACACGCCGCAGGGCTCGGCCAAGCGATTCGTGCGCGTGGCGCCGCCCAACGGCGAGGGCGATGGCGAGACTGCCCTGCTGCTGGCCAAAGCGGCCAACCCGGAACAGGCCGCCCGGATCGGCGACCAGACCGGCGGG
>DASZVN010000110.1:0-1829 GCA_035547055.1 Hyphomicrobiales bacterium | reverse complement strand
GGCGCTATTCGCCTTCCGATTCTTCGCTTTCTTCCGCCGATTCTTCGGCTTCTTCGCGTTCTTCCTGGGCGATTTCTTCGGCTTCTTCGTCGATCGGCGGCGGAACGCTCGTCAGCGAACCTTCGGTTTCCACCGTCGCCTTGCCGGCCGCGACCTGAAGCGTGCAGGCGATCTGCGCCTTCGCGGGCTTCTGCGTCTTCCAGAGCGAGTAGGAGGGCAAGAGAACCGTTTCCTTCGCCTTGCCGTCCGGCAGGTAGTAGAGGAGGTGCTCGGTCCCTTCTTCGAATTGGGGCCAGCCGAGCTTCACACCTTGGATCGAGGCCCAGCGCGCGGGCATGTCTTCGCTGATTTCTTCCAGCACCGCCAGTTCGTAGCCGTGCGAGGAGAACTGGGCTACCACGCCTTCCGGGATCGGCTGTCCGTAGATGCCTTCGCGTGAGGAGCGCGGATAAAGCATTCGCAGGGAGCCGGTGCCGGAGCTGTGGGCGATTTCGGTGCCGGAGCGGGGCACGTGGATCGAGCAAAGGATGCGTCCGCCGCCGATCGGCGCCCCCTTGTCGATCTTCAGGACGTAGAAGACCCGGAAGAGCGAGTAACCGGCGGTGTTGGTGTTCGTGGATCTGATGTTGCCTTCGACCAGCCGCATCTTCGCGTCGTTGCTGCCCGGCACCGTGACCGCCTTGGAGTCGGCGATCTTCCGCGTCTTGGTGAATTCGAGGTGGGCCGCTTCGCCGCTGCCCTTGCCCGTAGTGAGCACCGCAGCCGCCAGGGTCGCGAGCAGGCCGACGGCGACGACGATGATCGCGCCGCGCGGGATGCGTTCGTCGGCGGAGACGGAGGACCGCTTGATCGAGGGCCACTTCACTGCGGCGCGACAGTATTGGAATCGCCCGACGTGGTGTCACCTCCGCCGCCCGATGGGGTACCAATTGGATCGTGCCACCGATCGATGCAAGCTTCTCGACCGTTCAGACGGTCTCCGTCCACGGCCGCTCCATCAGCTACCTGGAGGCGGGCGAGGGCCCGTTGTTGCTGCTCGTCCACGGCATGGCGGGCACGGCCCGCAACTGGGATCCGGTGATCGAGCCGCTGGCGCTCCGCAACACCGTGGTCGCCGCCGATTTCCCCGGCCACGGCGACTCCGAGCCGGGCGGCGGCGACTACAGCCTCGGCAGCCTGGCGAGCGGCCTGCGCGACCTGATGATCGCCCTCGGCCACGAGCGCGCGACCCTGGTCGGCCACAGCCTGGGCGGCGGCGTCGCCCTCCAGTTCGCCTACCAGTTCCCGGAGATGGTCGAACGGCTGGTGCTCGTCTCGAGCGGCGGCCTCGGACCCGAGGTGGGGGCGGTCCTCCGGGCCGCGGCGCTCCCGGGCGCCGACCTCTTCCTCCGCGCCACCGCCGGGCCGGGATCGGTCGCCGGCGGTTGGCTCGCCGGCGCCCTCGGCAAGCTCGGCCTGCGGCCGAACGTCGACCTCGCCGAGGTCGGCCGCGCCTACGCCTCGCTCGCCGATGCCGACCGCCGCAAGGCCTTCCTCTCCACCCTTCATGCCGTCGTCGACACCGACGGCCAGCGCGTCGCCGCCCTCGATCGCCTCTACCTCGCCGAGGCCCTGCCGATGCTGATCATCTGGGGCGAGCGCGACCCGATCATCCCCGTCGCCCACGGCCGCGCCGCCCACGCCCAGCTGCCCGGCAGCCGCCTCGAGGTCTTCCCCGACGCCGGCCACATCCCCCAGGTGGAGAGCCCCGGCCGCTTCGCCGCCGTCCTCCAGCGCTTCCTCGACGAGTCCGAGCCCGCCGAGTTCGACGGCGCCGAGTGGCGCGCCCG
>DASZVN010000109.1:0-3564 GCA_035547055.1 Hyphomicrobiales bacterium | reverse complement strand
GCGACGGCGGCCCTGGCGGCGCTGAAGCTCGTGATCGGCATTCTCTCCGGCAGCCTCGGCGTCATTTCGGGCGCGGTCGACAGCCTGATGGACCTCGCCGCCACCGCGGTTACCTTCTTCGCCGTCCGCGCCGCCGACCGCCCGGCCGACGCCGACCATCCCTACGGCCACGGCAAGTTCGAGAGCGTGGCCGCTTTCGTCGAATGCGGCTTCCTGGTCGCGGCCGGCGGCTGGATCGCGCTGGCCGCGCTCCGCCGGCTCGCCGGCGGCGCGCCCGAGCTCGAGATGTCGTGGCTGCCGGTCGCGGTCATGGGGCTGTCGCTCGTGGTCGATTTCTGGCGCTCGCGGAGCCTGCGCCGGGTCGCGGCCGAGACCGGCAGCCAGGCGATCGAGGCCGACGCGCTGAACTTCACCGGCGACATGCTGAACTCGCTGGTGGTGCTGATCGGCCTCGGCGTGGTCTGGCTCGGCTGGCCGGCGGCCGACGCGGTCGCGGCGCTGATCGTCTCGCTGTTCATCTGGTGGGCCGCCTGGCGGCTCGGCCGCCGCACCTTCGACGTCCTGGTCGACACCGCGCCGGCCGGGGTCGCCGAACGGGTGACGCAGGCGACCGCGGCGGTCGCGGGCATCGCCTCGGTCGACCAGGTCCGGGTGCGGCCGACCGGCAGCGGCACCTTCGCCGAGGTGCTGGTCAGCGTCGACCGGGCGCTGCCGCTGGAGCGGGTCGCCGCCATCACGGACGAGGCGGCGGCGGCCGTGCGGGCGGCCGTGCCGGGCATCGAGATCGCGATCACCGCGAGCCCGGTGCAGGCCGAGGACGAGACCATCAAGACGCGGATGCTGGTGCTGGCGGCGAGCCGTCGCCTCGCGATCCACCACCTCATCGTCCAGCACGTCGGAGGGCGGCTGTCGCTGTCGTTCGACATCGAGGTCGACGGCAATCTCCCGCTCGCCGCGGCCCATGCCGTGGCCTCCGGCTTCGAGGACGAGCTTCGTGCCGAGTTTGGCGGCGCGATCGAGGTCGACAGCCACATCGAGCCGCTGACGCCCGAGCGCCTCGACGGCCGCGACATTCCCGCGGCCGAGCGCGAGGCGGTAGCGGAAAAGCTCGCGCGGATCGCCCGCGAGACCGGCGACGTGGTCCGCGACGTCCACGACATCCGGGTGCGCTCGACCGTCGGGGGCCTGGTGGTGAACTTCCACGCCGTGCTCGACCCGGCGATCTCGGTGCGCCAGGCCCATGACGCCATCGACGCGGTCGAGCGCGGGCTCCGCCGCGACCATCCCGGCATCGCCCGCATCGTCGGCCACGCCGAGCCGACCCGGTGAGTGCCCAACAAATGCCGGAGACGGCGCGGAGCTTGGAGCGACGCATCCTGTTGCGAAAGGACCGATGCCGATGAGCGAGAATGCGGAGGCGGCGCCCCGCCGGGCAGGAGGATGGCTCGGCCTCCTCGCCGATATCGCCGTCGCCCTCCTCGTCGTGACCGTCGCCAAGACCGCGATCGCCGAGCCGTTCTACGTGCCCTCGGGTTCGATGGAGCCGACGCTCCAGATCGGCGACGCCGTGGTCGCAGCCAAGTTCGCCTACGGGTACAGCGCCGCCTCGCTGCCGACCGCCCTGCCCCTGGGGCCGACCCGGCGCATCCTGGGCGCGCTGCCGGCGCGAGGCGACGTGGTGGTGTTCCGCTGGCCGGGCGACCGCTCGCAAATCTGGGTCAAGCGGGTCATCGGCCTCCCCGGCGACCGCATCGCCGTGCGGGACGGCCAGGTCGTCATCAACGGCACGCCGGTCGGCCTGCGGCGCGACGGAAACGGCCGGATCGAGCGGGACGACGGCTCGTCGGTCACCGCGGCGCGCTTCGTCGAGACCCTGCCCGGCGGCCGCAGCCATCTGATCTTCCTGACCGCGCCGGGCTCGCCGCTGGAGAACACTCCGCCGGTGGTGGTGCCGCCGCACGACCTGTTCGTCATGGGCGACAACCGCGACGACTCCGCCGACAGCCGGGTGCCGCGCGCCGACGGCGGCGTCGGGCTGCTGCCGGTGGCGAACCTCGTCGGCAAGGTCGACGCCGTGGTCGGCTCCTGGGATTTCGCGGCGGCCGACGGCCCGCCCTGGACCTGGCCGTCCGAGCTCCGCCTGTCGCGCTTCTTCACCGCGGTGCGGTGAGAAGGGCGAGCCCCGTCATTGCGAGCGAAGCGAAGCAATCCAGGGGCACCAAGCGCGGCGCCTGTAACTTCTGGATTGCTTCGTCATTCAGGTCGAGTTCGCCCGACCTGAACGATGGGGATCGGAACTCGGGCAGGCCCGAGTTCCGTGCTCCTCGCAACGACGCCCCAACCGCGCCTCGCAATGCGCCGCTGCGGCGTCTATCGTGCAATTGCCACCCCGAGCATTGAGGAGCAGCGATGCGATCCGAGGAGCCGCGGACGATCCGCCTCGCCGACTACGCCCCGCCCGACTACCTGATCGAATCCGTCGAGCTCGACTTCCGGCTCGACCCGTCGGCGACGATCGTCACGGCCGAGCTGTCGCTGAAGCCCAATCCCGCGGGCCGCGCCGGAGCGCCGCTCGCGCTCGACGGCGACGGCGTCGTCCTCGACGCCCCGCCCCTCTTGGACAACGAGGCGCTGCCGGCCGACGCCTTCGCCGCGACGCCGGACAGCCTCACGCTGCACCAGCCGCCGCAGCGCCCGTTCCGCCTGCGCCTGCGGACCAAGGTCGATCCTGCCGGCAACTCGCAGCTCATGGGACTCTACCGCTCGAGCGGCACCTATTGCACCCAATGCGAGGCGGAGGGCTTCCGCCGCATCACCTATTTCCTCGACCGGCCCGACGTGCTCGCGACCTATCGCGTCCGCATCGAGGCCGACCAGGCGGCCGCGCCGGTGCTGCTCTCCAACGGCAACCTCGTGTCGCAGGGCACGCTCGACGGCGGCCGCCACTTCGCCGTCTGGCACGACCCCTTTCCCAAGCCGAGCTACCTGTTCGCGCTGGTCGGCGGCGATCTCGGCGTGGTCGAGGACCGCTTCGTCACCATGTCGGGCCGCGTGGTGAAGCTCGGCATCCATGTCGAGCACGGCAAGGAGCCGCGCGCCACCTATGCCATGGATGCGCTGAAGCGCGCGATGCGATGGGACGAGGAGACCTTCGGCCGGGAATACGACCTCGACGTCTTCAACATCGTCGCGGTGTCCGACTTCAACATGGGGGCGATGGAGAACAAGGGGCTCAACGTCTTCAACGACAAATACATTCTCGCCAGCCCCGAGACCGCGACCGACGGCGACTATGCCGGCATCGAGGCGGTCATCGCCCACGAATATTTCCACAACTGGACCGGCGACCGCATCACCTGCCGCGACTGGTTCCAGCTCTGCCTCAAGGAAGGGCTGACCGTCTTCCGCGACCAGGAATTCTCCTCCGACCAGCGCTCGCGCCCGGTGAAGCGCATCTCGGACGTCCGCACGCTGCGCGCCCAGCAGTTCACCGAGGACGCCGGGCCGTTCGCCCATCCGGTGCGCCCCGACAACTATCGCGAGATCAACAATTTCTATACGGCG
>DASZVN010000108.1:0-3752 GCA_035547055.1 Hyphomicrobiales bacterium | reverse complement strand
GCGGGCTGGATTTTCCTGTCCCCTTTTGCTACATGCTCCCGTCCCGGCGGCGACGCGCATCGCGGCGCTACGCGATGTTTTGCCCGCCGGCCATCAAGCTGATCTCAGCCGGAGACGGACAGCCCGTGCAGGTTCTCGTTCGCGACAACAATGTCGACCAGGCGCTGAAGGCGCTCAAGAAGAAGATGCAGCGTGAGGGCATCTTCCGTGAAATGAAGCTTCGCGGCCATTACGAGAAGCCCTCCGAAAAGCGCGCTCGCGAGAAGGCCGAGGCGGTGCGGCGTGCCCGCAAGCTGGCGCGCAAGCGCGCCCAGCGCGAAGGGCTGATTCCCGTCCGCAAGAAGTAAGCCGGCCGCCCGCAACGGGCGGTCGAAGCGCTCTCGGCAATCGGCGGGCGGAGCCGGTGCCGATCGGCGGAATGGCGCGGAGGCCTCCAATGACGCGACGGATCGGGCATGGCGCGTGGGCCGCGGCGGCTGCGGGCGCACTGGCGCTCGCGGGCTGCCAGAGCATGAGCGGGCCGGTCGTCGACCCGCAGGTCTACGCCGCCCAGGAAGTCAACATCGACTCGCTGAGCCAGGCCGTCGCCCGCAATCCGAGCGACCCGGATGCCTACAACACCCGCGGCGCCGCCTATGCCCGCATCGGCAATTACGACAAGGCGATCGCGGACTTCACCCAGGCGGTGAAGATCAATCCCGGCTTCGCCAAGGCCTATGCCAACCGCGCCCTGGCGGAGGACAAGCTCGGCAACCGCAACGCGGCGCTGGCCGACTATGGCCGCGCCATCCAGGCCGATCAGAACTACGGCATCGCCTATGTCGGCCGCGGCAATCTCTACCGTCAGGCCGGGCAGCTCCAGCAGGCGCTGGCCGATTACCAGGCCGCGCTCAACATCGACCCGCACAACGCCCAGGCGCTGCATAACCAGGGCCTGACCTACCAGCTCCAGGGCCAGCAGCAGGCCGCGATCGATTCGTTCGGCCGCGCCATCACGCTCGACGTCAACGCGGTGCCGCCCTACATCGCCCGCGGCCAGAGCGAGATCGCCGTCGGCGACATCAAGGAAGCGATCGACGACTTCAACACCGCGATCTCGCTCGACCCGAAGAACCTCGACGCTTGGCTCGGCCGCGGCGCGGCCTACGAGAAGGCCAACGACCTGCAGCACGCCCGCGCCGCCTACGCCCGCGCCATCGAGATCAACCCGGCGAGCAACGTCGCTCGCGGCGACTTCGCCCGTGTCGGCGGCGACTACAACCAGAGCTACAGCCTGTTGAACTGACGGGGCGAGGTCCTACTCGTCGTTCGAGGCGTTGAGCTCGTCCGGCTTGATCGCCTTGCCGGTGCCGATCAGCTCGACCAGCGCGTCGTTGATGCGATCCTGCCAGCCCGGCCCGCCGCTCTGGAAATGCTCGAGCACGGCGCGGTCGATCCGGAGCGTCACGCTCTCGCGAGTGCCCGGAAGCACCGGGGCGCGCGCCGGCGCCGGAATCGGCTTGGTGGTCGCCTTGCGGAAGGCCGCCTCCGCGGCGGTGCGGGCATCGGGGGGGCGGCGGGTGCGGTCTGGCATGGGGTGCGGTCTCTCCTTCGCTTAGTTCTAACGCAGTTCGCCGCAGGCGGGACAGCGGCGCCCCGTACGCGGCTGTGACGCGCGAGCCTATCGACAGGCCGATGCCCCCGATGGCGTAATCGCCCGGCAACCGCCGGAGGCAGGCCATGGCCGACACCGAAAACCGCCGCATCGTCCTCGCCGCCCGCCCGGTGGGCGAGCCCAAGCCGACCGATTTCCGCCTCGTGCGCGAGCCGGTGCCCGAGCCGGGGCCAGGCCAGGCGCTGCTCCGCACGCGCTGGCTCTCGCTCGATCCCTATATGCGCGGGCGCATGAACGCCGGGAAGTCCTACGCCGCCCCGGTCGAGATCGACGGCCTGATGCCGGGCGGCACGATCAGCGAGGTCGTGGCGTCGAACCTGCCGGAGCTCGCGGTCGGCGACCACGTCCTCGCCTTCGGCGGCTGGCAGGACTACAGCCTCACCTCCGGCAAGGCCGCCCACAAGATCGCGCGCGGCCCCCACGAGACCGCCCATCTCGGCGTGCTCGGCATGCCGGGCCGCACTGCCTATGTCGGCCTCCTGGAAATCGGAAAGCCGAAGCCGGGCGAGACCGTGGTGGTCGCAGCCGCCAGCGGGCCGGTCGGCTCGATGGTCGGGCAGATCGCCAGGATCAAGGGCTGCCGCGCCGTCGGGATCGCCGGCGGGACGGAGAAGTGCCGCTTCGTCAAGGACGAGCTCGGCTTCGACGTGGCGATCGACCATCGCGCAGCGGATTTCCCCGACCGGCTCAAGGCCGCCTGCCCCGACGGGATCGACATCTATTTCGAGAACGTCGGCGGCGCGGTGTGGCAGGCCGTGCTGCCGCTCCTCAACACCCACGCCCGGGTGCCGCTCTGCGGCCTGGTGTCGAGCTACAACGCGACCGAGCCTCCGGCCGGCCCCGACCGCTCGCCGGCGATGATGCGGACGTTTCTGTCGAGCCGCATCACCGTCCGCGGCTTCATCGTCTCCGACTTCGCCGAGCACGCCAGGCTGTTCGAGGACGAGGCCGGCAAATGGCTGGCCGACGGCCTCGTCAAATATCGCGAGGACGTGGTCGAGGGGCTGGAGAACGCCCCGGCCGGGCTGATCGGCCTCCTCAAGGGCAAGAACTTCGGCAAGGCGATCGTCAAGGTGAGCTGAACCTGGCGCCGGCACCGTATCTTCGTAGGGTGGGCAAGCAGAGCTTGCCCACGTCTGCGGGTCGATGCCCCCTACGGACGCGATCACCTTGCCTCAGATCAGCCCCAGCCCCTTGAGGCTGGCGTGGCCGGCGCGGCCGACGATGACGTGGTCGTGGACGGTGAGGCCGAGGGGCTTCGCGACTTCGACGATTGTCTTGGTCATCTCGATGTCGGCGCGGCTCGGGGTCGGATCGCCGGAGGGGTGGTTGTGGACCAGGATCAGCGCCGAGGCGGACAGCTCGAGCGCCCGCCGTACCACCTCGCGTGGATAGACCGGGGTGTGGTCGACGGTGCCGGTCTGCTGCACCTCGTCGGCGATGACGCCGTTCCGGCGGTCGAGGAAGAGGATGCGGAACTGCTCGCGCTCGGCCAGCGCCATCGTGGTGCGGCAATAGTCGAGCACCGCCGACCACGACGACAGCGCCGGCCGCGTCCGGAGCTGGGCGCGGCTGACCCGGTGGACCGCGGCCTCGACGATCTTGATCTCGGTGACAACCGCCTCCTTGACGCCGGGCACCTCGCTCAGCCGCTCCGGCGCGGCGGCGATGACCTCGGCGAACGAACCGAACCGGCGCAGCAGGTCCTTCGCCAGCGCCTTCACGTCGCGGCGCGGGATGGCACGGAACAGGATCAGCTCGAGAAGCTCGTAGTCGACGACGGCATCGGCGCCCGCCTCGCGGAAGCGGGAGCGGAGGCGGTCGCGATGGCCGATGAAATGAGGCGGGGCTTCCGCGAGCCCGGATGGCGCGGCGTCCACAGGATCGCCGCGGCGGCTCATGTGCCTTGCCGATAGGGCGGCTTGTCGAGCCCCTTGGGCGACAGCGTGAAGATCTCGACGCCGGTCTCCGTCACCCCGACGCTGTGCTCGAACTGGGCCGAGAGCGAGCGGTCGCGCGTCACCGCGGTCCAGCCGTCGGCCAGGACCTTCACGTGCGGGCGGCCGAGATTGATCATCGGCTCGACGGTGAAGAACAT
>DASZVN010000107.1:0-30167 GCA_035547055.1 Hyphomicrobiales bacterium | reverse complement strand
CGCTGACGGCCGACGGCCGCGCGGTCGACGAGGCCGCGACTGCGGCATTGCGGGCAGAGAAGAAGGCCGGCTGAGATTCGCCGCGCCCGTCAGGCCGGGCTTGTCCCGGCCATCCACGACTTCCCTGGCAGGGTGGGCAAGCGGAGCTTGCACACGACGTGGGCATCGGCTTCGCCGACGCCCACCCTGCGGCTGCTCACCTCTCCTCGCTGGGGAGAGGTGACGGTGGCCGCGGCGCCCCAAGCACCTCGCGCGGAGGAAGAGGTCGAGTCGCCTGCGCAGCAGGCGATCGGGGTGAAGGGTTTACGCCGCCTGCGAGGTAGACCGAGCAAACCTCAATAGAGCCCGCCCGTCCCGCTGGTCACCGCGCGGCCGGCGTCGGGGGTCACGGTGATGGTCTGGCTCACGGTGGCGCCGCCGGCATAGTCGTCATAGCCGCCGCCTTCCGGCGGCTCGGTGCCGGGCTTGAACGCCTCGAGGATGCCGCCGCCGGGGCCGGCGCGCTGGCCGGTCTTGGGATCGACGCGCACCAGCTCGATGCCAGGGGGCACGCGGAACGGCGTCGCCGGCTTGTCGGCGAGCGCCGCCTTCATGAAGTCGCGGAAGATCGGCGCGGAGACGACGCCGCCGGTCTGGCCGCGGCCGAGCGTGCTGGGGTGGTCGTAGCCGATATAGACGCCGGCGGCGAGATCGGGCGAGAAACCGACGAACCAGGCATCCTTGAAGTCGTTGGTGGTGCCGGTCTTGCCGGCGAGCGGCTTGCCGACAGCCTTGACCGCCGTGCCCGTGCCGAACTGCACCACGCCCTGGAGCAGGCCGGTCATCTGATAGGCCGTCAGCGGGTCGATCACCTGCTGGCTGTCGTCGGCGAGGACCGGCGGCTCCTGCCCGTGATAGTCCGTCGCATTGCAGCCGTCGCATTTGCGGGTGTCGTGGCGGAAAATGGTGTGGCCGTAGCGGTCCTGGATGCGGTCGATCAACGAGGCGGTGACCTTCTTGCCACCGTTGTCGAACGTCGAATAGCCGGTGACCATGCGTAGCAGCGTGGTCTCGCCGGCGCCGAGCGCCATCGAGAGATAGGGCGGCAGATCGTCATAGACGCCGAAGCGCTTGGCGTATTCCGAGATCATCGGCATGCCCATGTCCTGCGCGAGCCGGACCGTCATGACGTTGCGCGAGTGCTCGAGGCCGAACCGCAGGGTCTGCGGGCCATAGAACTTCTGCTCGTAGTTCTCCGGCTGCCACGCCGGCTGGCCGGGACCCTGGCTGATCGAGATCGGGCCGTCGAGCACGATCGACGACGGAGTGTAGCCGTTCTCGATCGCGGCGGCGTAGATGAACGGCTTGAACGAGGAGCCCGGCTGGCGCAGCGCCTGGGTGGCGCGGTTGAACTCGCTCTCGTCGTAGCTGAAGCCGCCGACCATCGCGAGCACGCGGCCGGTATGGGGGTCCATCACCACGATCGCGCCGGACAGCTTCGGCACCTGGCGGAGCGCGTACTCGCCGGGCTTGTCCTTGACCGGCTCGACATAGACGACGTCGCCGACGTCGAGCACCTGGTCGGCCGCGCGCACCTGGACGCCGCGCTTCGGGCCCGTCGCCCAGCGCGCCCATTTCAGGTCGTCGAGCGAAATCGTCCCGGTCTCGCGCTTGTCCACCACCTGGCCGGCGGCGTTGTGGGGCGGCTGCAGGCCGATGCGGGCGTCGTCGCGCCCGGCTTCGAGCACGACGGCGAGCCGCCACGGCGCGATGTCGTCGAGCGCCGGCACCGCCGCGAGGGCCTTGCCCCAGTCGCTGCCGAGGCTGTCGAGATGCTTGACCGGGCCGCGCCAGCCCCGCGCCTGGTCGAGCCGGACGAGGCCGTCGGTCAGCGCCTTCTTCGCCATCTCCTGGTATGCCGGCACCAGCGAGGTGCGGACCGAGAGACCGCCCTCGTAGAGGCCCTTCTCGCCGTAGCGCTCATAGAGCCGGCGACGCACTGCCTCGGCGAAATATTCGGCGGTGTAGATGCGCTCGCCCGGCGGATGGGCAATGACGCCGAGCGGCGCCTTCTTGGCAGCCTCGCCCTCGGCGGCGGTGGCGTAGCCGTTCTCGACCATGCGGTCGATCACCCAGTTGCGGCGCTCGACCGCGCGCTGGGTCTCGCTGAACGGGTCGTAGTTCGAGGGCGCCTTCGGCAGCGCGGCGAGATAGGCCGCTTCCTGGAGGTTCAGGTCGTCGACCGACTTGCCGAAATAGTTCAGCGCCGCGGCCGCGATGCCGTAATTGCCGCGGCCGAGATAGATCTGGTTGAGGTAGAGCTCGAGGATCTTGTCCTTGGAGAAGGTCTGCTCCATCCGCATCGCGAGGAGCATCTCCTTGATCTTCCTCGTCATCGACTGCTCGGGCGAGAGGAAGAAGTTCTTGGCGACCTGCTGGGTGATGGTCGAGGCGCCCTGGGGGCGGCGGTCGGAGCCGTAGTTCTCTACGTAGAACAAGGCGGCCCGGACGATGCCGCCGACGTCGACGCCGTTGTGCTGGTAGAAGTTCTTGTCCTCGGCCGAGATGAAGGCGTGGACGACGAGCGGCGGAACGTCCTGGATCGGCAGGAACAGGCGGCGCTCCTTGGCGTATTCGGCGATCAGGCTGCCGTCGGCGGCGTGCAGCCGCGTCATCACCGGCGGCGCGTAGTTCTCGAGCTGGCTCGTGTCCGGAAGGTCGCGGCCCTCCTTCCACAGGAGGTAGCCGAGCCCGGCGGCGCCCACGATGGCGACCACCGTCGCGGTCGCGAACAGGAACCCGAGGAAGCGCAGGAGAAGACGCATTCGCCGACCTACCGATGACGTGCCCGCGGTCGCGGCGCGCCCAGCCCCGTACCGACCCGCAACCGGATTGACCGTGGTTTGTGGATTTTATGGGGCCGTGGCGGGCCTTGCACTCAATTCCCTTCGGCCGCGACGAGCGGCGCGGCGAAGAAGCCGTTGATGGCCCGCGTCATCGCCGCGGCGGCGCGGGCGCGCCATTCGGCGCTGGTCAGGTGCTTCAGGTCGGACGGGCTCGACATGTAGCCGAGCTCGACCAGCACCGAGGGCACGTCGGGCGCCTTCAGCACGACGAAGCCGGCGGCGCGCAACGGGTTCTTGTTGAGCGGAAGGGCGCCGGCGGCGGCGGCGGCGACGTCGCGGGCGAAACGCAGCGAGAAGACGTGGGTCTCGCGCCGGGCGAGGTCGATCAGGATGCCGGCGACCGCATCGGGCTCGGCCGAGAGGTCGACGCCGGCGATCGCGTCGGAGCGGTTCTCCTCCTCGGCGAGGCGGGCGGCCTCGGCATCGGAGGCGCGGTCGGAGAGGGTGTAGATCGTCGCGCCGTGCACCGCGGCATCGGACTGGTAGGGCCAGGACAGCGAATCGGCATGGATCGAGACGAACAGCCGGGCCTGGTGCTGGCGGGCGAAGGCGACGCGGTCGTCGAGGGCGACGTAGCTGTCGTCGTCGCGGGTCATCAGGACGCGGTAGCGCCCGGTCTCGAGCAGGCGCTCGCGCAGCGCCTTGCCGAAGGCGAGCACGATGTTCTTCTCCTCCTGGCCGGCGGGGCCATGGGTGCCGGGGTCGATGCCGCCGTGGCCGGGGTCGAGCACGATCAGCGGACGGGTGTCGCCGACGCTGCCGGCGGCGGCCCGCGGCGGCGCGGGCAGCGCCGGCCGCGGCTGGGCGGCGATGGCGGCGCGAAACTGCTCGGGGGTCGCCGGCTGGAACTCGACGACGAGGCTCGCCGTGCCGCCGGCGGCGGCGACGGTACGGGTCGCCGTCACGATGGCCGGGCGGTCGAGGTCGATGACGAGGCGCGCCCGCTCGCGGCTGATCTGGCCGAAGCGATAGGCCCGCACCAGGCCATGTGCGCCGGCCGCCGCCGGCGGGGCCCGGAACACCACGCCCGGCAGGTCGACCACCAGGCGGTCGGGATCGGCGAGGGCGAAGACATTGGCCGCGACCGGGCGGCTGAGCGCAACGGTGAGGCTGCTCGCACGGCCGTCGCCGGCAACCGTCGCCGCCGTCGCGATCACGGACGGCGCCGCCGGAGCGGCGGCCGGCGGCTGGCCGGCCCGCGCCGGCGCCGCCAGCAGTCCCAGGATCGCGATCGTCAGCGCCGCGCCGCGCCGCCACATGGCTTCCCCCGTCGCCGCGGCCGGCCAGCCGCCACGTCCAGCCCTATCTCGACATGGTTACCCGAGTGTTAGGCTGCCGTCGACCGGCGCGCCGGCGCCGGCCCCGTTCGCTATGCCGCTTGTCAAAGCGGCAGGGAAGCCCTTATGAAGGGTGTGGCTCGCAAGCCGGCGCGCAAGACGCGCCTGCCGGCGAGAGGCGCGGCTTCCACCGGGCGGGAATGATCCCACCGTGCGGCCGCGGCAGATGCGCCTTCCCTCCCCTGGTCGCGAGACGCATCGTCCGTCGCGTCCCCCGCTCCGCCGGCGTCCTGCCGCGGTCACCGGGGATGCGGGCCGGCGGCCCTGGCCGCTCGACCGCGCTGCCGCGAGCCATTGGACTGACGCCGCCGCAAGGCGCGTCGAGCGGGTTTTGACGACGATGGCATTGGCGGCGACTGCGTCCGCAGATTCCCTCCCGACCGCCTCCGGCGGTCCGTCGTGTCCGCTCGCTTCACCCGTTTCCATCAGCCACAACGCCCGCCCGCCGCGCGATCCGCGCCGGCCCCGGGCCCACACGAGATCTTCATGGCCAACAAGATGCTTATCGATGCCGCCCACCCGGAGGAGACCCGGGTCGTGGTGGTGCGCGGCAACCGCGTCGAGGAGTTCGACTTCGAGAGCGCGAACCGCAAGCAATTGCGCGGGAACATCTATCTCGCGAAGGTGACGCGGGTCGAGCCGTCGCTGCAGGCGGCCTTCGTCGAATATGGCGGCAACCGCCACGGCTTCCTCGCCTTCAGCGAGATCCATCCGGACTACTACCAGATCCCGATGGCCGACCGGCAGGCGCTGCTGGCCGAGGAGGAGCGCGAGGAGCGCGCCGCCGCGGCCCGCGACAACGGCGACGGTCGCCGCCGCCACGGCCGCGGGCGCGACCGGGATCGCGACCGCGAACGCAGCCGGGCGCGCGCCGCCGAGGCCGACCCGACCGTCTCCGAGCCGGCCGAGGGGCTCGAAGCGCTGCCCGACGAGACCGGCGGCGAGGCCGGGACCGGGCCGGGCGACGCCTTCTTCGGGACGCCGGTACCGGACCAGCCCGGGGACATGCCTTTCCCGTCCGAGCCGGCGGACGCCGAGACGGACGGGCCCACGGCCTTCGGGGCGGCGCCGGCGAACGAGCCGTCCTGGTCCGACGACGACACCGAGCCGTCGGTCGGCGGCGAGCCGATCGATCAGGCCGAAGCCGCCAACGAGGAGGCCGCGGAGGCCCGCCGGGACGACGGCGCCGAGGCGGCGGATCACGAATCCGAAGCAGCCCGCGAGAACGACGAGGACGACCACGGCGAGGACGAGCACGGCGAGGACGACGGCGAGGAAGCGGTCGAATCGGTCGGTGCCGCCGATGCGATGGAGGAGCTTCCCGAGCGCTCGCCGCGCCGGCTCCGCCAGTACAAGATCCAGGAGGTCATCAAGCGCCGCCAAGTGCTGCTGGTCCAGGTCGTCAAGGAGGAGCGCGGCACCAAGGGCGCGGCGCTGACGACCTATCTGTCGCTCGCCGGCCGCTATTCGGTCCTGATGCCCAACACCGCCCGCGGCGGCGGCATCTCGCGCAAGATCACCAGCGCCGACGACCGCAAGCGCCTCAAGGAGATCGCCGGCGATCTCGACGTGCCCGAGGGGATGGGCGTGATCCTCCGCACCGCCGGCGCCAACCGCACCAAGACCGAGGTCAAGCGCGACTTCGAATACCTGCTCCGCCTGTGGGAGACGGTGCGCGAGTACACCCTGAAGTCGATTGCCCCGGCGCTGGTCTACGAGGAAGGCAGCCTGGTCAAGCGCGCCATCCGCGATCTCTACAACAAGGACATCGACGAGGTCGTGGTGGCGGGCGACGGCGCCTACCGCGAGGCCAAGGAATTCATGCGCATGCTCATGCCGAGCCATGCGAAGAACGTGAAGCCCTATCGCGAGGCGACGCCGATCTTCGGCCGCTTCGGCGTCGAAAGCCAGCTCGACGCGATGTTCTCGAACGTCGTGACGCTGCGCTCCGGCGGCTATCTCGTCATCAACCAGACCGAGGCGCTGGTCGCGATCGACGTGAATTCCGGCCGCGCCACCCGCGAGCATAACATCGAGGACACGGCGCTCCGCACCAACCTCGAGGCTGCCGAGGAGGTCTCGCGCCAGCTCCGCCTGCGCGACCTCGCCGGCCTGGTCGTGGTCGACTTCATCGACATGGAGGAGAAGCGCAACAACCGCGCGGTCGAGAAGCGGCTCAAGGACTGCCTCAAGGACGACCGCGCCCGCATCCAGCTCGGCCGCATCTCGCATTTCGGCCTCCTGGAGATGTCGCGCCAGCGCATCCGCACCGGCGTCCTCGAGAGCTCGAGCGAGATCTGCCCGGTCTGCGCCGGCGCCGGGCGGGTGCGCTCGGTGCCCTCGGTTGCGCTTCACGTGCTGCGCATCATCGAGGACCACCTGCTGCGCAACGCCTCCTACAACCTCGTCGTCAAGCTCAGGACCGCGGTCGCGCTCTACATCTTCAACCAGAAGCGCGCCCATCTGAACGAAATCGAGACCCGCTTCGGAGTGACGGTCGAGTTCGTCGCCGACGACGCCATCGCGGCGAGCGAGCATTGCGTCATCCAGCGCGGCGAGCCGGCCTCCGGGCCGACCGTCGCGCCGGCGACCTCGGTCCGGATCGACAGCATCCCGCCCGAGGATCTCGTCGAGGACGAAGAGGACGAGGAAATCGCGACCGACGAGGCCGAGGAAGACGATGCCGCCGCCGAGGCCGAGGCCGAAAGCGCCGGCGAGGCCGAGGACGGCGGGCATCGCCGCCGCCGGCGCCGCCGGCGGCGTGGCCGCGGCAACGGCGAAGCCGGCCGGGACGAAGAGGCGGCTTCCGCCGCGTCCGAAACCGACGCCGAGGACGGCGAGCGCGCGGAGGCCGAGGACGAAGGCGAGGGCGAGGGCGAGGAGCATGCCGCCGGCGAGCGCGAGGGCGGACGCCGCCGCGGCCGCCGCCGCCGGCGTGGCGGCCGGCGTCCGAGCGAGTCGGAGGCGGCGGTTTCGACCGAGGCGGACGCCCCCGAAAGTCTGGCGACGCTTGGTGCCGCCCCGCTGGCGCCCGAGGCCGATGCGCCGGAGGCCGGCCCTGCCCTCTCGCCCGAATCCTCGGACGGGATGCCAGCACGCCCGATCCCCCAAGCCGAGCCTGTCGCGGCAGCGCCGGCCATGGCGGAGAGCCTGCCCGAACCGGCGACAGCATCGGCCGACGACAGCGCAGCCGAGAGCCAGCCGGTCACCGCGACCGAGCCGGTGGTGCCGGCCGAGCCGGCGCAGCCCGCCGGACCGCGCCGCAGCGGCTGGTGGAACCGCCGCTTCTTCGGCGCCGGCGAAGGCTGACCGCCTGCGCGTACCGACGGCCTGCCGGGCGCGTTCGCAAGCGTCGCCCGGCATCCGCCGGGCGGCGTAGAGATGCGCCATGGCGAGCCTCACCATCACGCTGATCGGCGGGCCGACCGCGCTGATCGAGCTCGGCGGCCTCCGCTTCCTGACCGACCCGACCTTCGAGCCGCCGGGCGAATATGCCTCCGGCGCGATCACGCTGACCAAGCTCGCCGGGCCGGCGCTGGCGGCCGCGGACCTCGGGACGATCGACGCGGTGCTGCTGAGCCACGACCAGCACGCCGACAACCTCGATCCCGCCGGCCGCGCCCTGCTCGGCAAGGCCGGCCGGGTGTTCACCACCCGGGCCGGCGCCGAGCGCCTCGGCGGCGGCGCCGACGGCCTCGCGCCCTGGGAAAGCCGCGCCCTCGCCGCCGCCGGCGGGCGCATCCTGACCGTGACCGCGACCCCCGCGCGCCACGGCCCGGCCGGCATCGAGCCGATCGCCGGAGAGGTGGTCGGCTTCGTGCTGAGCCTCGAGGGCGCGCGCCCGGTCTATCTCACCGGCGACACGGTCTGGTACGACGGCGTCGCCGAGGTGGCGCGGCGCTTCGCGGCCGGGGTGGTGATGCCCTTCGCCGGCGCGGCGCAGACCCGCGGCCCGTTCCGCCTGACGATGGATACCAACGACGCCATCGAGACCGCCCACCATTTCCCCGGCGCGACGATTGTCCCGCTCCACCACGACGGCTGGGCGCATTTCAGCCAGAACAGCGCCGACTTCGAGAAGGCGTTCCAGACGCTGGGGCTCGGCGGGCGGCTGCGGCTGCCGCAGCCCGGCGCCACCGTGGAGATCGAGCTGTAGCGCCGCCTACCAGCCGCCGCCCCCGCCACCGCCGCCGCCACCGCCGGAGCCGCCGCCGCCGCCCGAACCGGACGAGCCCGAGGCCGACGCGATCGCTCCGGTCAGGCCGGAGCCGAGCGAGCTCGCGAACGAGACGGGGTTGCTGAAGCCGCCGGTGTGGCCGGGATACCAGGCCGGGCTGGTGGCGCCGGCCGCGGCCGCCGCGGCGAGCACGACGGCGAAGCGCTCGGCCCAATGGTTCTCGACGCCGAGCGCGATCGCGTAGGGCAGGAAGCGCTCGAACAGCTCCGGCGTCTTCTCCGGCGGATGGAGCGCCTCGAGCTCGCGTTCCTCGGCGACGCCGAGATAGCGGCGGAAGCCGGCGATCTTGTCCATCACCGCGCGGCCATCGCGGGTCGGCGCCTTCATCCAGGTGAAGGCGGTCGCGGCGACTGCGCTCAGGATCGCGGTCGCGACGATCACCGAATAGGCGCCGAGCAACCCGACCGCGGCCGCGCCGGCCGTCCAGCCGATGACGGCGAACACGCCGCCGAACACCAGGCCGAAGATGCCGCCGAACCAGCGGCCGGCGCCTTCGGTCACGAAGGTGCGGGCGAAGAGGCCGGCGCCGACCGCGACGCCCGGCACCGGGAACAGCACCGAGATCGCATCGTCGCTGCCGCCGGTCGCGATCAGCGCCGCCGCCACGACGAGCAAGAGCAGCACGCCGCAGAGCGCGACGCCGGCGAGCGACCAGCGGAGATTAGCGGTGAACAGGCGCGCGCCGAAGGCCGCCTCCAGCCCGCTCTTCAGCGCCGTGCGCGCCTTGGCGAGGATGCGCTGGTTGGCCTGATCCAGCACCACCGGCGCGCGGTCGACGCCGAACAGCGCAGCCAGCGTCGCCTCCTCGGCGGGGTCGGCCGGCGCCGCGCCGTCGCCGGCTTCGAGCTCGGTCTTGCGCCTGGCGACGTCGCGGAGCTTGAGCCGCCCCTTCACCGCGAGGTCGAGGATGCCCGCAGTGAAGGTGCGGTCGTCGAAGCCCATCTCGGCGACATAGCGCGTCGCGGCCGCCGACATCCCGTCGGGCGGCTCGAACAGCGGCACCAGCGTGCCTGCCCGCGGCCCGCGCCCGACCTTCATCCAGGCAACGAGATAGTATGCGAGGATGAGGACGGCGCCGAGGATCGCGACGATCGGCAGGAGGTTGTCGCGAAGCCAGAAGCCGGCTTCCTCGGCGTCGGTCGGCGCGGTGACGACGCCTTTCCGCCACGAGGCGGCGACGGTGAGGCCGCTGAAGGGCGGGAGCCGCTTCGTGGTGCGGAAGACGATGCGGCCCGGCTCCTGCTGCACCACCTGGGCGTCGCGGCCCCTGGCGCCGAGCGGCCCGGTATAGATCGCCGAGCGGAGGAAGGGCACCTTCTCGGGCAGGACGATGGCGGCGACGGCGCTGTCGATCGGCAGGTTCCAGGCGTTACCGGTCGCGTTCCAGTAGAGCTCGTCGAAGTCCTGAAAGAAGCCGATCTGCCGCGTCGTCCGGTAGACGATGACATAGGTGTGCGGCCCGACCGGGACGGTCGCGTCGGCGCGGCCGATGCGGATGCGGACGCCGCCGCTGATGTTCTCGGTCTGGTAGGGCTCGGCCGCGCCGTCGCGCCGGACCGCCTCCACCTTGAACCCCACCCGCCGGCGGGCGCCGCGGTTGTCGGCGTAGGTCGTCGGAAAGTCGCGGAAGATGCCGTGGCGGATGGTCCGGCCCTCGGCCTCGACGCGGATGGTCTCGATCACGTCGAGATCGCCGTTCCGCATCACGTGGACGTCGCTGACGAAGCTCAGGATGCGCTCCTCGGCCCGCGCCGCGCCCGCGGCGAAGACGAGCGCCGCGGCCAAGAGCAGCCCCGCGAGCCGCCTCATCCCCCCGTCATTGCGAGCGAAGCCAAGCAATCCAGGGCAATGGCCACCCCGACGGCGGCCTCCGGATTGCTTCGTCGCTGCGCTCCTCGCAACGACGATCGGGGCTGCGAGCCGCCTCACGGCACCGCTCCGCCGAAGCTCACCGCCGGCACCGCCGCGTCGGCCGGGTCGTCGAGCGCGAAGAACGGCGCCTCCTTGAAGCCGAGCGGGCCGGCGATCAGCACGTCGGGAAAGGTCTGGATGGCGCTGTTCAGGTCGCGCGCGGTGCCATTGTAGTAGCGGCGCGCTGCCTGGAGATCGTTCTCGATCTTGGCGAGCTGCTCCTGGAGTTCGCGGAAATTGGCGTCGGCCTTGAGCTGGGGATAGGCCTCGGCGACCGCGAACAGCTTGCCGAGCGCGCCGGTCAGGCCGGCGTTCGCCGACGCCGCGGTGCCGGCGTCCTTCGCCGCGAGCACCGCGCCGCGCTGGGCCGTCACCTCGTCGAGCACGCCGCGCTCGTGGGCGGCATAGCCCTTCACCGCCGCGACCAGGTTGGGCACGAGATCGGCCCGCAGCTTGAGCTGGACGTCGATGCCGCTCCACCCCTCGCGGACGTAGTTCCGCAGCCGGACCAAGCGGTTGTAGATCAGGATCGCAGCCAGCACGACCGCCGCCACGACGGCGATCACCACCCATTCGACGATCATCGCGGCCCCCGGGAAAGGGCGGCGGGCGCCGCCGGCCGGAACGGTGGACTCAACGCACGGTTCGGATTCCCCGCCGCGGGCCAAGCCCTGTCAAGCATTCCCGCTGCGTCCTGCCCGCCTTCGCACAGGTGTCATCCGTCTGTGCTTCCTGAAGCGGGCCTCAAATCGCGCGTGGCGGCCGGAGCTGCGGCGGAGACGGCCGCGGCGCAGCGCATCGCGCAAATGGCAGTCGTTTGACCCCCAAGCGCTTGCCAGCGCCGCAACTGCTCGTACACTAGGGCCTTCCGCAGGCGGTTCGCGCCTGCAACGGCGCGGCCGTCGATAAGGTCGCCCTTGGGAGGTTCCACGATGCCGAAGAACAACCACACGCCTCCGGATTCCGGCCTGTCGCGCCGCACCCTGCTCCAGCTCGGCGCCGGCGTGGCCGGCGCGAGCCTGATGCCGCTCTACCTGCGCCAGGCCGCCGCCGCCGATCATCCGCCGCTCGGCACCTGGCCGGCCGGCGTGCAGGGCGACAGCGTGACCCTCGGCGCGGCGGTGCCGCTGACCGGCACCTACGCCGAATCGGGCGCCGACGAGCTCAAGGGCTGGCAGCTCGCCGTCGAGCACATCAACGAGGGCAATCCGCTCATCAAGGCGATCTCGCCCAAGACCACCAAGGGGGTGCTCGGCAAGCAGGTGAAGCTGGTCTACGCCGACTCCGCCGCGAAGCCGAACCAGGCGGTCCAGGCCGAGCAGCGCTTCATCAGCGAGAACAAGGTCATGCTGATGACCGGCTCGACCTCATCGGCCGTCGCCGTGGCGCTGAACAAGCTCGCCCAGCGCGAGAAGGTCCTCTACACCGCCGCCATCTCCGGCTCGAACGACACCACCGGCAAGGACTGCGTGCGCTACGGCTTCCGCCAGAACTTCTATGGCGAGACCGCCGCCAACGCGATCGGCCCGGTGCTGATCAAGGCGTTCGGCAAGAATCGCCGCGCCGCCTTCATGACCCCGGACTACACCTACGGCCACACCGTCACGAAATCGGTCTCCGACTACCTGATCAAGAACGGCGGCTGGCAGATGGTGACCAACCAGGTCTCCCCGCTCGGCGCGCCGGACTACAGCTCCTATCTGACCAACATCGCCAACACCAACGCCGAGTTCCTGGTCAACGTGAACTGGGGCCACGACGCGGTGCTGTCGACGCAGCAGGCCAAGCAGTTCGGCATCCTGCCGCGGATGAAGCTGGTCATCCCCTACCAGATCCCGTTCCTCGCCAAGGATGTCGGCCCCGACCTCACGGCCGGCGTCTATGCCGCGACGGACTTCTGGTGGACCCTCGAGGACAAGTTCCCACTGGCGAAGATGTTCGTCGAGTCCTTCCAGAAGAAGTTCGGCTACCGGCCCGAATGGGGCGCCGAGAACTCCTACATGAGCTTCGCCCTGTGGGCCGAGGCGGTCGAGCACGCCGGCACCTTCTACCCGCCGGACGTGATCAAGTCCTACGAGTCGCCGCGCGAGCTGCAGTCGATGGTCGGCCCGGTGAAGTGGCGGCCGGAGGACCACCAGCTCATCCGCCCGGTCATCATCGTGCGCGGCAAGAAGCCGAGCGACATGAAGAACCCCGAGGACTTCTGGGAGGTTCTCGAAGTGGTGCCCGGCGAAGGGCTGATGCAGAAGCCCGACGCCTTCGGCTGCCACCTCGGCGACTACACCTGAGCATCGAAGCCCGAGCGACCACCCGTCATGCCCGGCAAGCGACCAAGCCCGCGCAGGTTGCGCGGACTCGTCTGCGTGCCGGGCATCCACGAATCGGCGGCGCCGCTGCCCGAAGGAAGTCGTGGATGGCCGGTCCGGCCATGACGGGGGCTGGCCGGCTTCGTAGACTTTCGGCCTGACACCGTCCGCATGCGAGGCCCGCGTTGTTCACCTGGGTCAATTTCGTTTCGCAGATGTTCAACGGGCTGGTGCTCGGCGCCCTGCTGGCGCTGATCTCCTCCGGCCTGACGATCATCTACGGCACCCTCGGGATCCTCAACCTCGCGCACGGCGCGATGTTCATGCTCGGCGGCTATGCCGGCTACGTCGCCTATACCTACACCCACTCCTTCATCGTCGCGGTGGTGTGCGGGACGCTGTTCGTCGCCGTCGTCGGCGTGGTGATGGAGCGCCTCATCATCCGCCATTTCTATGGCCGCCCCGACGAGGACCAGCTCCTCGTGACGTTCGGGCTCGGCATCGTCTTCGTCGAGATCGTGCGCTTCTTCTTCTCGAGCCTGTCCAAGGTGGTGCCGCCGCCGCCCGGGCTCCTCGGCATCACGCCGCTCGGCTTCATGTTCTATCCGACCTATCGCCTGGCGGTGGTCGGCATCGTCGCGGTCGCCCTGCTCGCGCTCTATTTCATGCTCTACCGCACCCGCATCGGCATGATCGTGCGCGCCGGGATCGAGGACTCGACCATGGTCGACATCCTCGGCATCAACGTCTACCGCGTCTTCATGCTGGTGTTCGGCATCGGCGCCGCCGCCGCCGGCTTCGCCGGCATCGTCAACGCGCCGGTGGTGTCGCTCACGCCCGACATGGGCGAGGCGATCCTGGTGCAGACCTTCGTCGTCGTGGTCATCGGCGGGGTCGGCTCGTTCCCCGGCGCGGTGCTGGGCGGGCTGATCGCCGGCGAGATCGTGAGCATCACCTCGATGATCGACCCCGCCTACGCCTATGTCATGCTGTTCGCCGCGATGACCCTGGTGCTGCTGGTCCGGCCCCATGGCCTTCTCGGCGTCCAGGGCCGCGGCTGAGCCCGCCGCGCCATGCTCAAGGCCCGCCGCTTCCTCGTCGAGATCCTGACTGCGCTCGGCCTCGCCGTCGCACCCTTCATCCTGCCGCATATCGGCTTCGCGCCCGACACCGTGAACCGCATCCTGGTATGGGGGCTGTTCGGCATCGGCTTCGACATCCTGTTCGGCTACACCGGCCTCTTGTCGTTCGGCCAGTCGGCGTTCTACGGCACCGGCGGGTTCTTCGCCGCCTATCTCCTCACCGTCGCCGGCTTCCCGAGCGTCGTCGGCGCCCTCGTGATCGGCATGATCGCCGCCGCGGTCGTCGGCGCCATCGTCGGCGTGGTCGCGCTCCGCCGCACCGGCATCTATTTCGCGATGATCACCGTCGCGATCGCGGAGATGTTCTACTTCGTCGAGTTCAATCCGCTGTCCGCCTGGACCGGCGGCGAGAACGGCCTGCCCGGCGTGCCGACGCCGGTGCTCCATCTCGGCTTCACCACGCTCAAGTTCGAGAGCGGCTGGTCGCTCTACGAGTTCCTGGCGCTGTGCTATTTCATCGGCATCGTCATCGCGCTGAGAATCATGCGCTCGCCGGCCGGCGCCGTGTTCCGCGCGATCCGGGACAACCCGCGGCGCGCCGCCGCGCTCGGCCACAACATCCAGGCCTACAAGCTCACCGCCTTCGTCATCGCCGCCGCCTATGCCGGCTTCGCCGGCGGCCTCCTCGGCGTGCTCCAGGCGTTCATGCCGCCCGACGCCTTCACGTTCGAGACCTCCGGCCAGCTCGTCATGCAGACGGCGATCGGCGGCACCGGCACGCTGTTCGGCCCGCTGGTCGGCGCCGCGGTGTGGCTGTTCCTGCAGGATTTCCTCCAGAGCGCGCTCCATCTCGGCGGGGCATGGAAGCTGGTGCTCGGCCTGGTGTTCGTGCTCCTGGTCTGCTTCCTCCGCCGCGGCATCATCGGCGGCATCTACGACCTCGTGCGGCTCGTTGCCCGGCCGGGGCAGCGCCATGCGCCCGAGGCCGGCGCCGCGCCCGCCCCGGCAAGGCCCGCCGCGAGCTATCCGGCACCCCTGGTCAAGCGCGGCGCCGGCGCCGTCCAGGCCGCGGGCCCCATCCTCCAGGCCAGCGGCCTGACCAAGCGCTACGGCGGCATCGTCGCCAACCGCGACATCGACTTCTCGGTCGAGCGCGGCGAGCTCCGCGGCATCATCGGCCCGAACGGCGCCGGCAAGACCACCTTCTTCCGCATGCTGACCTGCGAGGTGAAGCCGACCTCCGGCACCATCCGCTTCGACGGCGAGGACATCACCGGGCTCGACATCACCGCGGTCTGCCAGCGCGGCCTGACCAAGAGCTACCAGGTCAACCAGCTCTTCACGAAGCTCACCGTCCGCGAGAACGTCATGATCGCCGCGCTGGCCGAGGCCCGCGGCCGCTTCCGCCTCGACCTCCTGCGGCGGCCCGAGCGGATTCCCGGCGTCGCCGACCAGGTCGAGCAGACGCTGGCCTCGGTCGAGCTGACGCGGCGCGCCGACGTTCCGGTGGCGGCGCTCGCCTATGGCGAGAAGCGGCGGCTCGAGATCGGTCTCGCGCTCGCGACCGCGCCCACCCTGCTCCTGCTCGACGAGCCGCTCGCCGGCATGAGCCCGAGCGAGCGTGTCGAGACCGTGAAGCTCCTCAAGAACATCCGCCGCGGCCGCACCCTCGTCATCGTAGAGCACGACATGGATGCGGTGTTCGAGCTCGCCGAGCGCATCACCGTGCTGCACGAGGGCCAGGTGCTGGCCGAGGGCGCGCCCGAGGAGATCCAGAAGAACAGCTTCGTCCAGGAAGCCTATCTCGGCGGGGTCATCGCAGCATGAGCCTGCTCGAGGTCGACGGCCTGAACAGCCATTACGGCGACAGCCACATCCTGTTCGACGTGGCGCTCAAGGTCGAGCGCCACGAGGTGGTGGCGCTGCTCGGCCGGAACGGCGCCGGCAAGTCGACCACGCTGAAGAGCCTGATGGGCGTCGTCCGCCCGACCCGCGGCCGCGTCGTCCTCGACGGCGCCGACGTCGCCGGCCAGCCGGCCCATGTCATCGCGCGGCGCGGCATGCAGCTCGTCCCCGAGGAGCGCCGCATCTTCGGCAGCCTCGACGTCGAGGAGAACCTGATCCTGGCAGGCCTGACGGCCAGGGGGCGCTGGCCGCTCAGCCGGGTCTGGGAGATGTTTCCCCGCCTCGCCCAGCGGCGGCGGAGCCGCGGCACCGACCTCTCCGGGGGCGAGCAGCAGATGCTGGCGATCGCCCGCGCCCTGGTGCGCGAGCCGCAGATCCTCCTGCTCGACGAGCCCTTCGAGGGCCTCGCGCCGATCATCGTGCGCGACCTGATGGACGCCTGCCGCAACCTCGCCGCCGCCGGCCAGACCATCCTGGTGGTGGAGCAGAACCTCGCTGCCGCGCTGGCGCTGGCCCACCGCGCCTACATCATCAACAACGGCCACATCGTCCACGAGGCCGGCGCCGACGAGCTCCGCGGCGACATCGCCACCGTGCAGCGCCACCTGGGGATCTGAGGCGCCTTGACGCCTCGCTATTTGAGGCGCCTCAAGTCGGCCGCCTGCGGGTGCGACGAGAGGAAAGCCGATGGCAGAGAGCGACATCCGCTTCGACGACGGTGCCGGCTACGAAGAAATGATGGGCGTCTGGAGCCGCATCGCGGGCGAGGTCTTCATCGATTGGCTCAAGCCGGCGCCGGGTCTCAAATGGATCGATGTCGGCTGCGGCAACGGCGCCTCGACCGCGATGATCGTCGACTTGTGCTTCCCCTCCTCGATCGAGGGCATCGATCCCTCTGAAGGGCAGCTCGCCTACGCCCGATCCCGGCTCGCCGGCAGCGTGGCGAGGTTCCAGCAGGGCTAGGGTGGAGCTCTGGCGTTTCCTGACCGCAGCTTCGACGTGGCCGTCATGGCGCTCGTGATCTTCTTCCTGCCCGATCCCGCGAAGGGCGTCGCCGAAATGGCCCGGGTGGTCCGGCCCGGAGGAACGATTGCGGCCTACGCCTGGGACATGCTCGGCGGCGGCTTTACGCTGGAGCCGATCTTCGCCGAGGCGCGTGCAATGGGCGTATCCGTCCCCCTGCCGCCGAGCTCCGATGCCGCGCGGATCAAAGCGTTGCGGGATCTGTGGGCGAACGGCGGCCTGGAAGAAGTCGAGACGCGCGAGATCGTAGCCCAACGGACATTTGCGGATTTCGACGCCTACTGGGCGAGCAGCCTGCAAGGACCGGGAGCCCGCCTCTTTGCCGCCATGGGCCCGGAGGCTTTCCGTCAACTCGAGGAAAGGGTACGGGCGCGCGTGCCGGCCGACGCATCGGGTCGTGTGACGTGCACGGCGCGCGCCAATGCCGTGAAGGGCCGCAAGCCGCATTGATCGTGCGACCTCTCCCCACAGGCGGGGAGAGGTCCGTTTGTCTGCGCTCAGCTCTTCGGGAGCTTGGCGATCTCGACGTACTTGGCCCACTCGTCGACGGCCTTGGACAGCAGCTCCTGGCCTTCCTCGGGCGTGGTGATGAAGGGGTCGCCGCCGAACTTGGCGAGGTACTGCGCCGTCTCCGGCATCTTCTCGATCGCGTTGAACCAGCCGTTCAGCGTCGTCACGATCGGCTTCGGCGTCTTCGACGGCACCATGGCGGCGAACCAGCTCGGCAGGCTGATGTCGACGCCCTGCTCCTTCATCGTCGGCACGTCCGGGATCGCCTTCATCCGCTCGTCGGTCGCGACCGCGAGCATGCGGATGCGGCCGGCCTTGGCCTGGCTGAGGGCGAACACCGGGTCCATCATGCCGTAGTCGAGCACGCCGCTCTTGAAGTCGTTCAGCGTGTCGGCGGCGGTGCGGTAGTGGATCTCGACCGCCTTCACGCCGGTGGCGCGCTCGTAGAGCTGGCCGAGCACCGTGCCCGAGGTGTTGGAGCTGGCGTAGTTCGCCTTGTCGCCCTTCTTCTTCATCGCCTCGGTCAACTCGCCGAGCGTCTTGTAGGAGCTCTCGGCCGGAACCACGACCATGAAGGGCTGCTTGTTCAGCGTCGCGACGACCTGGAGGTCCTTGCGCGGGTCGATCGGCGGCCGCTTGAACAGCGAGTAGTTGGCCGCGGTCGACGAGCCGGCGTGGATGTAGATGGTGTAGCCGTCGGGATCGGAACGGGCGACATATTGCGCCGAGATGTTGCCGTTGGCGCCGGTGCGGTTCTCGACGATCGTCGTCCGCTTCGCCTCCTTCTGCAGCTTGTCGGCGAAATAGCGCACCAGGACGTCGGCGCCGCTTCCCGCCGGGAACGCGCAGATGACGTGGATGTCCCGGCTCGGATAGTCGTCGGCCCGCGCGGCGAGCGGCGCGGCCTGCACCGCGGCGGCCAGCACGGCGACGCCGAGCGCGCGGCTCCCCCATTTCCAGAACGCTGTCATGGCTTCTTCCTCCTTCTTGCTTGATGGACCGGATGGCTGGCGCCGCCGCCTTATTCCTGGAAGGCCTCTTCGCGGGTCGAACGGAACTGCGGGAACACGATCAGGGCGATCGTGAGCACCGTCGCGGCCAGGAGCACCGCCGAGATCGGCCGGTCGATAAAGATCGTCGGGTCGCCGCGCGAGAGGATCAGCGAGCGGCGCAGGTTCTCCTCCATCAGCGGCCCGAGGATGAAGCCGAGGACGAGCGGCGCCGGCTCGCAACCGAGCTTCAGCACGACGTAGCCGAACAGCGAGAACACCGCGAGCAGCACCATCTGGAACCACTCGGCGCTGTTGGAATAGACGCCGACCGCGCAGAACAGGATGATCGCCGGATAGAGGAAGCGATAGGGCGCCGACAGCAGCTTCACCCAGATGCCGATCAGCGGCAGGTTGATGATGACCAGCATGAGGTTGCCGATCCACATGCTGGCGGTCATGCCCCAGAACAGGTCGGGCCGCGCGGTCATCACCGCGGCGCCGGGGGCGATGCCCTGGATCATCATCGCGCCCATCATCAGCGCCATGATCGGGTTCGACGGCAGCCCGAGCGTGAGCAGCGGGATGAACGAGGTCTGCGCGCCCGCATTGTTGGCCGATTCCGGGCCGGCGACGCCCTCGATCGCGCCGTGGCCGAAGCGCGACGGGTCCTTCGCGACCTTCTTCTCGACGGTGTAGCTCGCGAACGAGGCGAGCACCGCGCCGCCGCCCGGCAGGATGCCGAGGAGCGCGCCGATGCCGGTGCCGCGGAGCGCCGCCGGCCATGCCGCCTTGAACTCCTCCCGGTTCGGCCACAGCTCGCGGAACTTGGCCTTCAGCGTCGGCCGCTCGGAATCGGGCTGCTCGAGGTTGCGGATGACCTCGACGATGCCGAACAGCCCGATCACCAGGGGCAGGAAGTCGATGCCGTCCCACAGCCCCGCGAGGCCGAAGGTGTAGCGGGTGATGCCGGTTGACACGTCGGTGCCAACGAGGCCGAGCACGAGGCCGATCAGCACCATGCCGATCGCCTTCAGGAGCGAGCCGTGGGCCAGCACCACCGCCATCACCAGGCCCAGCACCATCAGCGAGAAATAGTCGGGCGAGTTGAACTCCTGGGCGATGCTCGACAGCAGCGGGCCGAAGCCCGCGACGAACACGGTGCCGACGCAGCCGGCGAAGAACGAGCCCAGCGCCGCGACCGCGAGCGCCGCCCCGGCGCGGCCCTTCCGCGCCATCTGATGGCCTTCGATGCAGGTGACGATCGAGCCGGCCTCGCCCGGCATGTTGACCAGGATCGAGGTGGTCGAGCCGCCATATTGCGCGCCGTAATAGATGCCGGCGAGCATGATCAGCGACGACAGCGGGTTCAGCCCGAAGGTGATCGGGAGCAGCATCGCCACGGTCGGAATGGTGCCGATGCCCGGCAGCACGCCGACCAGCGTGCCCAGCATGCAGCCGATCAGGCAGAAGCCGATGTTCTGCAGCGACGCGGCCGCCGAGAACCCGGTCGCAAGGTTGGCGAGGATGTCCACCGCTCAGCCCCACCACCAGATCGGCATCGGCTGGCGCAGCGCGAAGACGAAGAGGACGACGGCCATGAGCGCGAGACCGGCGGCGAGGAGGAGGTTTTCCAGCAGCTTGGCCTCGCGGCGGGCATAGGCGGCGACCAGGGTCAGGACCGCGGTGGTCACGACCAGCCCGGCGCGCTCGATCAGAAAGGCGAACAGGAGGATCGAGGCCAGCACGAAGATCGGGCCACGCCAGGCGACCCCCTCGATCGGCGGTCCGTCGACGGCGAGCGCACGCAGCGCAACCACCGCGCCGATCGTGACGATGCCGACGTTCAGGAGCACCGGGAAATAACCCGGTCCCATATGCTCGGTCGAGCCGAAAGCGAGATTGCGCGCGAAGAACAGCCCGGCGACGCCGAACAGCATGAAGAAGACGCCGGCCCCGAAATCCTGCGGGCTCCTGACCCGGAACATGCCACCCCCGCCTGCACCGCAACGCCGTCGCGCCGGCGACCGCACCTCGCGGCGTCGGCTACAGACGCGCTGCAACCAGTTGATGAGGGATCATTGGCCTGATCCCGCAGGCGGCGCAAGAGCGCAGGCGCCGGCACCGGGAGACGCCCGGCACGCCTTGTCGCGCCCCCTGCCGCAATGTCCTCACGATCCCCAGATAGAAAGGGCTATCGCGTGGAGGTCGTCATGGCGCCTTTCGGCGGGTTTCAGGACCTGCGCTTCAGCCGGCTCGGCATCGCGCCGTGGAAGCTGGTGCTCGCGGCCGCGGTCGTGGCGGCGCTGGCGATCACCGCGCTCCTGATCGCGACCGGCATTTTCCTCGTGGTGATCCCGATCCTGGCGGTGGCGGGCTTGGCGAGCCGTCTCTTCGCCGGCCGAGAACCGCCGCGGCGCGACGGCCCGCCCGGCGCAGGCCCGCTGATCGAGGGCGACTACCGTGTGCTGTCGAGCCGCCCGATCCCCGGCTCGGGCTGGACCCAGGATCCGCAGCGCTGAGAGGTCATTTCGCACCCGGCCCAGGTGGCGCCGGCTTGGCGCCGCCCGATGACGGGCCGACCGGACCGTTCACGACGCCGATGCCGGGCGGCGGGTGCCGCACGCTGGTGAATGCCCCGATCGCCAGATAGGCGATCACGACCAGCACGATCCCGCCGATCAGGACCCAGATCACCCGGCCGGAGCGAATGCCCTGGCGGACCTCGGTGGCGGAGCGCGGTGCGGGCTGACGAGGCCCGGACGGCGGCCGCTTCGGATCGGTATCGGACACGCGCGCACTCCCTCGCTCTGCCGCAGATCAACCGCCGCCGCCGAGCCCGGTTCCATTGCGGCGGAACGTAGGCGCACGCGACCGCCGATGCCTTCCTGGGACATGAAACCAATACTGCGGGACCGCGTTGCCACAACAGTCGGCGCGTGCCTCAAGGCGGCGCGCCATGACCGAACAACTGGAGGATTTCTTAGATGTTGAAACGGCTTCTCTTGTCCGGCACGGCGCTCGTCGCGCTCTCGACGATGGCGATGGCCCAGGCCGCGACACCGCCCGGACCGGCGCCGAGCCGCCCCGGCTCGACCATGGGCGCACCCGCCACGACCGGCATGGCGCCGTCGCAGACCCAGAGCAAGAACGAGCCGGTCTTCACCAACTACAAGGGTGCCGACGTGCTCGGCTCCGACGGCAAGTCGATCGGGGCGGTCGCCGACGTGATCATCGACAGCCAGGGCGACGTGAAGCAGCTCATCCTGAGCCACGGCGGCGTCATCGGCATCGGCTCGACGCTCAACGCCTACGACGTCCAGAAGCTGCCGGAGCTGAACGACGGCAAGGTCAAGCTCGGCCTGACGACGGCCTCGCTCGACCAGTTGCCGAAGTTCGAATATCCGAGCGGCAGCGGCAACGCGCCGGCCGAGGGTCGTGCCTCGACCTCCACCAGCGCCCCGATGGCCGGCAGTTCTGGCGCCTCGCCGACGACGGCCAACGGCGTCAAGGCGGACCAGAGCGCGATGAACAGCGCGGCCGACAACGCCGCCAGCACCGCGGCCGCCACCTCGGCCAGCGGCTCGATGTGGCCGGTCAGCTATCTGGTCGGCGCCGATATCAAGAAGGGCGACAAGTCGGCCGCGATCAGCGATGCGCGCTTCGAGGGCGGCAAGCTCTCGGCGGTCATCGTCAACGACGGGACCGACCTCGGCCTCGGCAAGGGCCAGCAGCAGATCGCCTTCAACGAGCTGTCGATCTCGGGCACCCCGAAGAAGCCCGACATCACCCTGAGCGGCAGCGGCATGGGCGCGTCGGCGCCGCCCTCGACCAGCGCGCCGGCCGGCAGCAGCCCGCCGCCGTCAACCGGCACCGCGCCCTCCTCCGGGTCGAGCAGCGGCAGCGGCGGCATGAGCCACTAGCCAGCGCCGGCCGCAGCCGGGCAAGCTGAGGGCGGGACCCGCGGGTCCCGCCCTTTTCGCTGCGGAGCGGGCAGCGTCAGGCAGAGGCGGCGCGGGCCTCGCGGCGGTGGGCCTTGGTGCCGAAGAACAGGGCCTGGCTCACGATCGCCTTCACCGTCTGGGTCTGGAACGGCTTGGAGATCAGGAACACCGGCTCGGGCCGCTCCCCGGTCAGGAGCCGCTCGGGATAGGCGGTGATGAAGATCACCGGCACGTCGAACTGGCCGAGGATGTCGTTGACCGCATCGAGCCCCGAGCTGCCGTCGGCGAGCTGGATGTCGGCCAGGACCAGCCCGGGCTCGGCCTCGGTCGCGAGCTGCACCGCCTCGCGCTGGGTGCGCGCGACGCCGCAGACGCGATGACCCAGGCTCTCGACCAGCGCCTCCAGGTCCATCGAGATGATCGGCTCGTCCTCGATGATGAGGACGTCGGTCGCCACCACCTCCGCGAGTTCGCGGCCGGCCTCGTCGACCGCGGCGGCGACCTCCTCGTCGCTGAGGCCGAGGATCTGGGCGGTCTCCTCGGGCGTGAAGCCCTCGACCGAGATCAGCAGGAAGACCTGGCGCGAGCGCGGCGCCAGCGCCTCGAGCGAGCGCTGGGCCTGGGCGGCGACGCCGGCGCCCTGGTCGGCCTCCATGTTGACCCGCACCGACGACCATATCCGGGTGAAGATCTTGTAGAGCGCGACGCGCGCATCGACATCGCGGGGGAACAGGCTGGGATCGGCGGCGAGCGTCTTCAGCACCGCCGCCACATAGGCGTCGCCGCTCGACTGGCTGCCGGTGATGGCGCGGGCGTAGCGGCGAAGGAACGGAAGCTGGTCGGCGACCGTTTGCGCTAGAGCCATGGAATTTTCCTCTGTTGGCAGGTGTTTTTTTGCTGACGCGTCGGCACGAGGCCAGCAGGGCGGATCGGGACGAGGCTAGCAAGCGTGCAACGCTCCCGCGACGGAAAAAGTTTCGCCCGGAAACGGAACCTTTAGCTTGATTGTGCGTTCATTTCGCGGAAGGTTTCGCCTCGGCTGCAACCTGTGGGCGATGGGAGCGGGAATCCTATGGGGAAGGGTTCGGAGGCCGGCGAGCAAGAGCCGAAGAGAAGAGTTATGCGTGACACGAGTCATCGCAAGGAAGCGGCCCCGGCCATGGATCCCGAGTTGCAGGCTCATATCGGGCGACATCTGAAGGCGGCTTACGAGGATATTCTCAACCAGCCGGTGCCCGACCGGTTTCGCCAGTTGCTCGATCAGCTGAGCGAGAGCGAAGGGTCGTCCAGCGAGGAGTCGAATGGCGGCAAGGTCTTCGGTTCGTGACGACCTCGTGGCCCACATTCCGAGCCTGCGCGCCTTCGCGGTCTCGTTGTGCGGCCAAATCGACAAGGCGGACGATCTCGTCCAGGAAGCGCTGATGAAGGCCTGGAGCAACCTCGGCAGCTTCACCGAGGGCACCAACATGCGCGCCTGGCTGTTCACGATCCTGCGCAACGTCTACTACTCCGAGCATCGCAAGCGCCGCCGCGAGGTGCAGGACGCCGACGGCGTGTTCTCGAACCGCCTCGTCGTGCATCCGGCCCAGAACGGATACATGGACCTGCAGGATTTCCGCCTCGCCCTGAACCGGCTGCCGACCGACCAGCGCGAGGCGCTGATCCTGGTCGGCGCCTCGGGCTTCTCCTACGAGGAAGCCGCCAATATCTGCGGGGTCGCGGTCGGCACCATCAAGAGCCGGGTCAACCGGGCCCGCTCGGCGCTGACCCGTACGCTGTCGGTCGATGCCACCTCGGAGTTCGGTCCCGAGCCGACGCTCCAGGCGGCGCTCATCGCGACGACGCCGAACGGCGGATCGAGCTGATCCGGGGCGCGCCATGCCCCGCTCGCTCCGCGGCCGCCTCGTCCTCCTGCTTCTCGCCGCCAACCTGCCGGCGGCGGTGCTCGCGCTGCTGGCCGCCCTGCACGGCCAACACGAGGTTCGCCTCGGCCGCGAGCAGGCGGTGGTCCAGCGCGCGGAGATCGCCGGCACCCGCATCCAGCTCGCCCTCGCCGTCGCCGGCGGCCTGCTCGACACCTTTGCCGCCGATCCCGACGTGACCGCCGGCGGCACGTTCTGCCCCGCAGTGCTGTCGGGCGCGCTCGCCGGCCGCTCCGACTACGCGACGCTCCTCGTCGGCGGCCCCGACGGCACACCGCTCTGCGTCGCGGGCGATCCGACCGCGCGGGTCGGCGCCGGCGATCTCAAGCGCATCGCCGCCGGCGACCGCGGCGCGGCGCTCGGCCTGCTGCCGCCGCCCAAGGCCGGCGGCGACGGCGACTACGTCTATGTCGCGCGCGCCGCCAAGGCGCCCGACGGCCAGGCGCGGGCGCTCGCGGCGACCCTCCGCAATGCCGCCTTGCGCAATCTTCTCGCGGTCGACGAGCAGCGCGGCGCCTTCTCCGCGGTGATGGTCGAGAACGCCGACGGCCACGTCATCGCCCGGATCGGACCGACCCAGGGCACCATCACCGTCAACGGTCCCTCGCCGGAAGCCGGCAGCAACCTGTCGGGCTATGCCCGCGCCGACGACGGCCAGCGCTATTTCTACGCGCTCCGGCCGGTCGCGAACTCGAGCCTCCTGGTCCTCGCCACCGCCCCCGAAGGAGTCATCGGCGCGATCGACTGGATGCGCGGGCTGACCACGCTCGGCGTGCCGCTCCTGATGCTGTCGATCGCGATTGCGGTCGCCTTCCTCGGGGTCGACCGGCTGGTGCTGCGCTGGATCCGCCAGTTCGGCGCGGCGAGCCTGGCCTATGGCCGCGGCGACTATTCCGCCCGCCTGCACGATCTCGGCGAGGCGCCGCACGAGATCGGCGAGCTCGGCCACAGCTTCAACACCATGGCGGAGCGCGTCGAGGAGCGCTCGAACGCCGCCAATCTCGCGCTCGAGTCGAAGAGCCGGCTGCTTCGCGAGCTGCACCACCGGGTCAAGAACAATTTCCAGATGATCGCGAGCCTGCTCGCCCTGCAGCGCCGCGAGATGCCGGGCGTGATGCGCGATCTTTTGCGCGTGCCGGAAGACCGCGTGCTGGCGATGGCCTCGGCCTACAAGGCGTCTTACGCCTCGGGCGAGATCGGCCGGGTCGAGCTGGTCGAGCTGATGCGCGACGTCGCCGCCCAGCTCCGGCAAAGCTTCCGCCTGGCGACGCCGATGATCCAGGTCGGCGGCGCGCCCGAAGGCATCGCGATCGACCTCGACCGCGCCGTGCCGCTCGGCCTGCTGGTGTCGGAGATGCTGACGGCGGCGCTGGTCCGCCCTGAGCCGGGGCCGATCCGCATCGAGATCAGCGACGCCGATCCGATCGGGCTCACGATCGCCGGCGCCGACATCGGCCGGGCGATTCCCGAGGCCGGCCTCGCCCGCCGCCTCATCAACGCCTATCTCGCCCAGCTCGGCGCCCGCCTCGACACCGAGCCGGAGCGGATCACGCTGGTGTTCCCGGCCGAGGCCGGCGCGCCCCTGGCCGACAAGGGCGCCGCGGCCTGACCCCGACCGCGGAGCCTTACCCCCAGACGCCGAAGCCGACGCCGATGCCGGTGCCGGCCGGGGTGCGGTAGAGCGGCTGGTACTCGACCCAGCGGTTCGGGCGGCCGGCGATGGCGCCGCCGAGAACGAGCCAGTTGCGGATCTCGGAGGAGCCGGAGTTCAGCGCCTCGGTCGGCACGTTCGCCAGCGCCTCGGTGTCGCCCGCGATCAGGGCGTCGACGATGCCGCGGTCGAGCCCCTCGTCCACGGTGAAATGGCTGAGCCCGCCGGAGGCGACCACCGCGACCTTGAGCGGCGACGGGCTCTCCTCGATCGCCTGGCGCAGCGCCTGGCCGAGCGCGACGCAGCGCGCCGGCCGGGGCGCGTTCGGCGGATAATAGGTGTTGAGCAGCACCGGGATCACCGGGATCGAGCGGCCCTTGAACAGGCGGTGGACGATGAACCCGATGCCGTGGCCGAAGCCGGCCTTGGCCGGATCCTCGACCGTGTTGGAGACGCCGATGTCGAAGTTCTTGCCGACCAGCCGCTCGATCAGCTCGTAGGCGAAGTCCGGCATCCCCGGGAAGGAATGGGTGCGGTCCATCGCGTAGGTCTCGACCATGTCGGAGAACCACGCGTCGCTGCCCTCGCGCGGCGGCGCGGTCCAGGTCAGGATGTCCTTGCCGTAATAGATCGAGATCGCCGGATTGTTGGACGGGCTGAACAGCTCGTAATGGTCGTCGGTGACGACGATGACGACGTCGGGCGCCGCGTCGGCGATGTCCTCGGCGATGTGGTCGAGGGCCTCCTGGCACAGGCGCTGCTTGCGGGCGAATTCCTCGGCGGTCGCGACCGCGGCGTAGCGCTCGCCGCGCTCGGCCGCGAGCTCCTCGTAGCTGACCCAGCGGCCGTCCGAAAGGTTCAGCGTCTTCGACTTGTAGTCGCGCTTGGAGTAGTCGGGCCATTTGTCGGCGCCGAAGGTCAGGAGCGGCGTGTGCGACGCGCCAATCCCGAGGACGATCTCTGCCATGGAAGGAGGTCTCCGCTCGGCGCCGATGCTAGCCGGAAATTGGTGTACCGATCAACGGGATGGCGCGGCCGCCTTCTCCGCCGGGGGGAGAGGAAGCGGCCGCCTACTCCGCGGCCACCTTCGCGGCGCCGGCGTCGAGGTGCTTGAGGCGCGGCATCACCTCCTTGGCCAATAGCTCCAGCGAATGGCGCCAGGCCTCGCGGTGGTCGGCATAGTCGAAGCCGTAGACCAGCAGCGTCCCGAAGCCGCCAGCGGCGTGATAGAGCCGCTCGAGCTTTTCGGCGACGGTGGCGGGCGTGCCGATCAGCCAATTATGCTTCGCCACATACTCCACGTTGACGTCGGAATCCGCGACGCTCTCGTCGTGCTTCTGGAACTTCATCGAGCCGAAGGTGCGGCCGATGTGGAGGGCATATTCGTCGATCATCCGCCCCATCGGCCCGTTCACCGTGAGGCGCCACGCCTCCTCCTCGGTGTCGGCGACGAAGATCTCGCGGACGATGCGCCAGTCGGCCCGGTTGGCCTTGCGCCCGGCCTTGGCGGCGCCGGCCTCGACCGCGCCCCAGTGGCTCTTCAGGTAGGAGGCGTTGAGGTTGAGGCTCATCGGCCAGAAGCCGCGCTCGCCGGCGATGCGCAGCGTGTCCGAGTTCGGGCTGAGGCCGGCGACGCCGATCGGCGGATGCGGCTTCTGCACCGGCTTCAGGTGCGGCTTGAAGATGCCGTGGAGCTCGGGCGGCCAGGCGACGTTCCAGAACTTGCCCTCGAACCGGGCCGGCTCCTCGGCCGCCCACAGCTTGAGGATGAGGTCCAGCGAATCCCACATCATGTCGCGCTGGATGCCGCTCTTGCCGTCGATGTCGAACATCACCCAGTCGCCCGGCAGCGAGCTCGCGGCGACGCCGAAATTGAGCCGCCCCTGCGACAGGTGGTCGAGCGTCGCCGTGCGGTTCGCCAGCTCGGCCGGGTGGTGGAACGGCAGGAGGAAACCGCCCGGCCCCATGCGGAGCCGCCTGGTCTCGCGGAAGGCGACCGAGAGCAGGAGGTCGGGCGCGGACAGCGGCTCCCATGGCGCGGCGTGGTGCTCGCCGACCCAGGCCTCCTGGTAGCCCAGCTCGTCGAGCCAGCGCAGCACCTCGAGGTCGAACTCGAAGCCTTCGCGAAGGTCGCGCTCCGGCGGGTGCGAGGGCATCGCGAACAGTCCGAGTTCCATGGTCGTCTCCCGAAGGCTTGGCCGGCCATGCTAGGGGCGCCGGTGGCCGCGACACAAGTCGCTCGGAGCGGCGGCGGCGCCGGGCGTCGCCAAATGCTTCCGGCGTGCCGCGGTGAGGCGGAAGGCAGGTGGTCGAAGCGCCACACCGCCGAAGGCGCAGCGGATCGGCACCGCAACCGGCGGCGCCGCGGGAATGCGGGGCGGACAGCGCGACGTCTGGACGTTGCCCGCGGCGACCAGCATCGGCACGTCGCGGTGGCGATAGGCTGCGACGGCCCGACCTCGAAATGGTCGGAATGGACCATGCCGGCGATCACCCCGGAAAGACGCGGTGATCGGCGCTCATCGCGAAGCGTCCGCCCGGATGATAAAGTGGGCGCTCGAAAACCACGGATCCGCGAGGTGCGCGGCATCGCCGTATCGCAAAGGCCCCGCAGGCGGTGCGCGATGTTCGCCTCCCGCCTCCGCATCGCGCCGCAGTCGCTGTCGCGGCTGAAGCGGCGGCGCCGTACCTCGTCGTCACGTCCAGCCACGCTCGGCTCATCCCATGACATCCGATCGACGCCGTCCTTTCGCCGCCCACCTCCGCCTGATCCAGGCGAGCCTGACGGCTGCGGCGCTCGCCGGCTGCGCCATGCTGGGCGGACCCCCGCTCTACCCGGTTCCGCGCGACGCGGCCTATTTTCGCGACCTCGCAACGCCCGGCGCCGCGGTCGATCCGGCGGTGGCGGCGCGCCTCATCTCGGGCTATCGCGCCGCCAACCGGCTCGGCCCGGTCGCGGCGGATCCGACGCTCACCGCCATCGCGAAAAGGGAGGCCGCCGCCGAGGCGGCACGCGGATCCGTCGCCCACGACCTCGCCGGCCCCCTGCCCGGCCGCGCCGACGCCGCCGGCTACGACTATGCGGTGATAGAGGAGAACGTCGCCGGCGGGTACGACACGCTGGCGGCGGCGTTCGACGGCTGGCAGCGCTCGCCGGAGCACCGCGCCAACATGCTCGCCGGCGCCGTCACCCGCATCGGCATCGCCGCCGCCCAGGCGAACGGCAAGCGCTACCGGGTATACTGGTCGCTGGTGCTGGCCGCGCCTGCCTCACGCCGTCATTGCGAGGAGGCGAAGCCGACGAAGCAATCCAGGGCGGCCGGCGCCGGCGCTTGCGGCTCCCGGATTGCTTCGCTGCGCTCGCAATGACGGTGCCCGGCGCGGATTCGCCACCGGCTGGCGGAACCGCTATGAACGGGCGGGGCGGCCATGGTGCGGACGGACGGATGATGGCGCGCATCGCCACGGCTCTTGCGGCGCTCGCCGCCACCCTGCTGGCGGCGGCCGAGCCCGTCATGGCCAAGCCGGAGCTCCTGATCGACGCGGACAGCGGCCGCGTCCTGTTCGCCCAGGACGCCACCCTGCCCTGGTATCCCGCCTCGCTCACGAAGCTGATGACGACCTACGTCATCCTGAACGCGGTGCGCCAGGGCCGCATCAAGCTCACGACGCCGATCGTCTATTCGGCGCGCGCGGCCGAGGAAAAGCCGAGCAAGTGGGGCCTCAAGGTCGGCACCGTCGCGACCGTCGACAACGTCCTCAAGATGATGCTGGTGAAGTCCGCCAACGACCTCGCGGTGATGCTCGCCGAGGGGCTCGACGGCTCGGTCGAGAACTTCGTCGCCGAGATGAACGCGACCGCCCAGCGCCTCGGCATGACGCAGAGCCATTTCGTCAATCCGAACGGCTGGTGGGAGCCCGACCACGTATCCTCCGCGCGCGACATGGCGATCGTCGCCGACGCGCTGGTGCGCGAGTTTCCGCAGTCGCTGCCGATGTTCGACATCCGCGCGGTCCAGCTCGGCGACAAGATCACGCGCGGCCATAACCGCATCCTCGGCCTGTTCCCCGGCGCGGAGGGCATGAAGACGGGCTTCACCTGCCCGTCGGGCTTCAACCTGGTGGCGCTGGCCAGCCGCGGCAATCGCCGGCTGATCGCCGTGCTGATGGGCTACGACAACGACCGCAGCCGCACCGAGGCCGCCGCGAAGCTGCTGACCGAGGGCTTCGGCACCATCACCTTCTGGCGGGTGGGCGCGCCGGTCCAGGCGCTGGCGCCGGTCGCGGCCGAGCCGCCGAATCTCCGCGACGAGGTGTGCCACAAGCGCCCGCAGCAGGAGGCCGAGGACACCGGCGACGCGACCCCGCTGTCGGGCCTGGTCGATACCGACGCGGGCCAGCCCTACCTCGCCAAGTCGGCGCCGCCGATCGTGCCGGTGCGGGTCTTCCTCGGCACGACGCCGCC
>DASZVN010000106.1:0-6476 GCA_035547055.1 Hyphomicrobiales bacterium | reverse complement strand
AAGGCGTTCATCGACGAGTTCAAGAAGGACGGCGGCACCATCGTCGGCAGCGTCCGCGTGCCGACCCGCAGCCCCGAGTTCTCCGCCTACATGCAGCGGGTGAAGGACTCCCACCCCGATGCGATGTTCGGCTTCATGCCGCTCGGCGAGCTCTCGGTCGGGCTGATCCATGCCTATGGGGCCGCCGGCCTCAAGCAGGACGGCATCAAGCTGATCGGCACCGGCGCGATCGTCGACGAGGGCTCGCTGCAGGCCCAGGGCGACGCCGCGATCGGCGTGATCACGTCCTTCCCCTACAGCCCCGACCACAAGTCCAAGGAGAACGATGCGCTGAAGCAGGCATGGGCCAAGGTGACCGACGGCAAGCTGCCGCTCGGCTTCGCCGGCATCGCCTTCTGGGACGGCCTCCAGCTCATCCGCGACGGCCTGATGCGGCAGCCGAACCAGCCGTTCAGCGCCGACAAGTTCATGCAGTACCTCGCCGGCGCCAAGATCATGAGCCCGCGCGGGCCGATCGAGATCGACCCCAAGACCCACGACATCGTCCAGAACGTCTATATCCGCCGGGTCGAGCGGGTGAACGGCCTCCTCGAGAACGTCGAGATCGCGACGGTGCCGAACGTCGAACCTTAGCCGGCACCGATACCGCGGTCATGGCCGGGCTTGTCCCGGCCATCCGCGATCTTATTCGCCGCTGCGCTGCAAACTCGTGGATGCCGAGGCCGCGCCCGGGCCGACGAGCAGTGCCAGCTTACAGCGAGAAGCTGGTACCGCAGCCGCAGGACGAGGTGGCGTTGGGGTTCTTCACCTGGAACGAGGCGCCGATCAGCTCGTCGACGAAGTCGATCTCGGCGCCCTTCATGAATTCCAGCGAGGTGGTGTCGACCAGGACCGTCACCCCGTCGCGCTCGATCGCGACGTCGTCCTCGGCGCGCTCGTGGGCGACCGCGAAATCGTAGCGGAAGCCGGAGCAGCCGCCGCCTTCGACCGAGACGCGCAGCATCGCCGGACCCGGCTCGGTCGCCAGGATCTGCCTGATTTTCTCGGCCGCGCGGGCGCTGACGGTGACCTCGGTCATCGGCGGCAAGGCTCGGTTGCGGAGCGTTCCATCGCGTGACTATGTGCGTCTCGGGCCGAGTCCGCGCAAGGGGGAGGGCAATTGGTGCCGCCGGAGAGCTATCTCTATCGCCCCCGCGCCCCCTACGCCGAGGACCCGCGCCAAAGCCGCGGCCGGCTCCATCCCGAGGCGTCGAGCCCGACCCGCACCGAGTTCCAGCGCGACCGCGACCGCATCCTCCATTCCGCCGCCTTCCGCCGGCTGAAGCACAAGACCCAGGTCTTCATCTATCACGAGGGCGACCATTTTCGCACCCGCCTGACCCATACCCTGGAGGTGGCGCAGATCGCGCGCTCGATTGCCCGGGTGCTTGGCCTCGACGAGGATTTGGCCGAGACCGTGGCGCTGGCCCACGACCTCGGCCACCCGCCGTTCGGCCACGACGGCGAGCAGGCGCTCGACGAGTGCATGACGGGGTTCGGCGGCTTCGACCACAACGCCCAGTCGCTCCGGGTGGTGACGCGGCTGGAGCGCCGCTACGCCGCCTATGACGGCCTCAACCTGACCTGGGAGACGCTGGAGGGGCTGGTCAAGCACAACGGGCCGCTGACCGACGCGGCGGGACGGGCGATCGGCCGCTATGCCGCGACCGGGCTGCCGGCGGCGCTCCGGGACTACGCCCAGGCGCAGGATCTGGAGCTCTGGAGCCACGCCAGCGCCGAGGCGCAGGCCGCGGCGCTGGCCGACGACATCGCCTATGACGCCCACGACATCGACGACGGCCTGCGCGCCGGCTTGATCGCGGTCTGGGACCTCCGCGCAGTGCCGTTCCTCGCGTCGCTGATCGAGGAGGTCGACGCGGCGTGGCCGCATCTCGACCGTTCCCGGTTGATCCACGAGGTGGTGCGCCGGGTCATCACCCGCCTGGTCGAGGACGCGATCGCCGAGAGCGGCCGGCGGCTCGACGCGCTGAAGCCGGACAGCGCCGAGGCGGTGCGCCGCGCCGGCGCGCCGGTGGTTGCGTTCTCGGTGCCGATCGCCACGGCGGAGGAGGCGATCAAGGCTTTCCTGTTCGCGCACGTCTATCGCCATCCGCGGGTCGCGGCGATCAAGCGCGACGCCCGCGGCGTGGTGCGGGACCTGTTCGCGCGCTATGCCGCCGAGCCGACGCTGATGGCCGACGAGTGGGGGCAGGGCCTCGAGGAGGCTCCCGAAGGCCGCCGGCTCCGCCGCGTTGCCGACTTCATCGCCGGCATGACCGACCGCTACGCCCTTGAGGAGCACCGCCGCCTGTTTGACGTCACCCCCGATCTGCGCTAGGCGGCGCGCTCCCCCCAGCGCCCACGGTTTTCAAGGCCGCCGATGAACCTGTTCGCCCTCTTTTCGGACAAGGTCGCGGCGGCGGTCCGGGCGAGCGCGCCGGAGGCAGGGCTCGACCTCGGCAAGATCACGGTCGAACCGCCGCGCGATCCGGCCCATGGCGACGTCGCGAGCAACGCCGCCCTGGTGCTGGCGAAGGACCTCGGCGCCAAGCCGCGCGACCTTGCCGAGCGCATCGCCGCCGGTCTTCGCGCCGACCTCGACGTTGCCGCGGTCGAGGTCGCCGGGCCCGGCTTCATCAACATCCGCGTAGCTCCCGCGTTCTGGCCGCGCCTTCTCGCCGCGATCCTCGCGGCCGGCGACGACTACGGCCGGGGCGCGCCGAGCGGGCGGGCGCCGATCAACGTCGAATATGTCTCCGCCAATCCCACCGGGCCGATGCATGTCGGCCATGGCCGCGGCGCGGTGTTCGGCGATGCGCTCGCCAACCTCCTCGCCTTCGCCGGCGAGACCGTGACGCGGGAGTACTACATCAACGACGCCGGGGCGCAGGTCGACGTGCTCGCGCGCTCGGCCTATCTCCGCTACCGCGAGGCGCTCGGCGAGGACGTCGGCGCAATTCCCGAAGGGCTCTACCCCGGCGACTACCTGGTCCCGGTCGGGCGCGGCCTGGCCGACACCCATGGTCGCGCGCTCCGGCAGATGCCGGAGGCGGAATGGCTGCCGATCGTCCGCGCCGCCGCGATCGACGCCATGATGGCGGAGATCCGGGCCGACCTCGCGGTGCTCGACATCCGCCACGAGGTATTCTTCTCCGAGCGCTCGCTGACCGCGCCGGTCGACAAGGTCGCCGCCCTGATCGCCGAGTTGCGGGCGCGCGATCTCGTCTACGAGGGCCGCCTGCCGCCGCCCAAGGGCCAGGTGCCGGACGACTGGGAAGACCGCGAGCAGACCCTGTTCCGCGCCACCCGCTTCGGTGACGAGATCGACCGGCCGCTGCTGAAATCCGATGGCGGCTACACCTATTTCGCCTCGGACATCGCCTATCACCGCGAGAAATTCGCCCGCGGCTTCCGCCGCATGATCGACGTCTGGGGCGCCGACCACGGCGGCTACGTCAAGCGCATGCAGGCTGCGGTCGCGGCGGTGACCGGGGGCGAGGGCGAGCTCGACGTCAAGCTGATCCAGCTCGTGCGGCTGTTCCGCGCCGGCGAGCCGGTCAGGATGTCGAAGCGGGCAGGGGACTTCGTCACGCTGCGCGATGTGGTCGACGAGGTCGGCCGCGACGCCGTGCGCTTCATGATGCTGTTCCGCAAGAACGACGCGGTGCTCGATTTCGACTTCGCCAAGGTGGTGGAGCAGTCCCGCGAGAACCCGGTGTTCTACGTTCAGTATGCTCACGCCCGGACCCAGTCGGTGCTGCGCCGCGCCGAGGAGGCGTTCCCGGACGGGCTGCCGGCCACGGACGAGGCGGCGCTGGCCGGCCTCGCCGACCCCGGCGAGGTCGACCTCATCCGCCGTCTCGGCGAATGGCCGCGCATCGTCTCAGCGGCCGCGGAGGCCCACGAGCCGCACCGCGTCGCCTTCTATCTCCACGACCTCGCCTCGGCCTTCCACGGCCATTGGAACCGCGGCAACGACGCCGAAAATTTACGCTTCGTTATCCAAGGCGACCCACAGTTGACCGTGGCGCGGATCGGCCTGGTCAGGGCGCTGGCCGCCGTCCTCAGGGCGGGCCTCGGCCTGCTCGGAGTCGGCGCGCCGGCGGAGATGCGCTAGAACGCGCCGGCGACACGTGCAAAGTGTCACAAAGTGTCCGCTTTTCGCCGCCAGTTTCGCGTGCGGCGGGGTCAGGATGGACGATGGCAGGCAATTCCGCGCGGCCTTCCGCCGCGGCATCGGACCGGCACCCGGTCGACCCTCTCACCCATCTCGCCCGGATGATCGCGGACGAACGGGGCGGCAGCCGGCCCCGTCGGCCCGCGGCCGCCGAGGCTGAGGACGAGGGGTTCCGCTTCGAGGAAGACCCGGCGCTGCGCGGCGCGGCGGACGACGGGCGGCCGGATCCGGCCTACCCGCCCGAGGCCTATGCCGGCGTCCCCTATGACGGTGACGACGATGGCGCCCGCCCCGATCTTCGCCGCCGCGGCGGCGGCGTCACTCTGGCGGCGCTGGTGCTGGTGCTCGCGGTCGTCGCCGGGGGCGGCGTCTACGGCTACCGGCTGATCGCCCATCCGCACGCCTTCGCCGGCGGCACCCCGCCGGTGATCAAGGCCTCGACCGAGCCGGTCAAGGTCGCGCCGAAGCAGACCGCCGACGCCAAGAACCAGAACAAGCTGATCTACGACCGCGTCACGTCCGACACGCCCGCGCCCGCCCATGTCGTCGGCAGCGCCGAGGAGCCGGGCGAGCGGCCGGTCGCGGTGACCGACGACAGCACCCACGTCGTGCTGCCGGGCCCGCGCCAGGATGCCGATGTCGGCGCCACGGCTTCGGCCGCGCCGGGTCAGCCGGACGATGGCGTCGATGCCCGCCAGGTCAAGACCATCGCAATCCAGCCCGACGGCAACGTCGTCCTGCCGCAGGTGCCGCCCCAGATCGTGCGCGACAACGCCGCGCCGCCGCCCGCGCCTGCGCAGCAGGCCGGCACGGAGGTCGATGCCGCGACCCGCGCGGAGGCGGCCAAGATCATGGCCGCGGTCGCCGATCCCAAAGCGCCGGTCCAGGGCAGCGGGGTCGCCGCCGGGCTGACGCTGATGCCGAACGACCGCACCGGCATCATGGTCGGCGGCGACGGCGGTCATGACGGGCCGAAGCCGACCGCCGCCGCGGCTGCCTCGCAGGCTTCCGCGCCGCTGCCGGCGGCTGCGCCCGCCGCTGCTCCGTCCACGCCGCAGATCGCGAGCGCGCCGGTGCCGCTGCCGGAGGCACGTCCGAGCCGCCTCGGCGGGGCTGAGGCGGCCCGCGCCGTCGGCGCCCCGATTCGGCTGACGCCTGGCCCGCGGCCCGCGGCTCCTGCGCCGTCGCCTCAGCGTACCGCCGCGCTGACCGCCGGCCAGCCCGAGGCCGGCGCCGGCGACTACATGGTCCAGCTCTCCTCGCAGCGGTCGGAGGCGGACGCTCGCTCGACCTTCGCCAAGCTGCAGGCGCGCTTCGCCTCGGTGCTCGGCCGTTACCAGCCGGTGATCGCGCCGGTGAAGCTCGGCGATCGCGGCACGTTCTACCGCGTCCGCGTCGGCGGCTTCCGCACCAAGGAACTGGCTGCGGCGGTTTGCGACAACCTCAAGGCCGCCGGCGGCGCCTGCATCGTGCAGACCAAATAGTCTCTCGGGCACCAGGCATGACCGCCCGCGCCTTCATCTGCGGCCTCGCCGGCCCGACGCTGGCGGCGGAGGAGCGCCGCTTCCTCGCTGCCGCCCGGCCCTGGGGCGCGATCCTGTTCGCCCGCAACATCGTCGACGCGGCGCAGCTCCGCGGCCTCGTCGCCGACGTTCGCGAGGTGCTCGGCGATGCCGACCTGCCGGTCCTGATCGACCAGGAGGGCGGACGGGTGCAGCGCCTCCGCCCGCCGCTCGCGACCCGCCATCCGCCGGCCGCGGTCTACGCGGCGCTCTACGAGCGTGACCCGGACCGGGCGGTCGCCGCCGCGCGGCTCGGGGCGCGGCTCATCGCCCACGAGCTTCGGGACTACGGCATCAATGTCGATTGCCTGCCGGTGGTCGACCTCCGCGTTCCCGGCGCGCATGACATCATCGGCGACCGCGCCTACGGCACCACGCCGGAGGCGGTGAGCCGGCTCGGCCGCGCGGTCTGCGAGGGGGTGCGGGCCGGCGGCGTGCTGCCGGTGATCAAGCACATTCCCGGCCACGGCCGCGCTGGCGCCGACAGTCATCTCGACCTGCCGCGGGTCGCGGCCTCCCGCGCCGAGCTAGCCGCAACCGACTTCGCCCCGTTCGCGGCGCTGGTCGACCAGCCCATCGCCATGACGGCGCATGTCGTCTACGAGGCGATCGACCCCGATCGTGCCGCCACCGTTTCGCCGGCGGTGGTCGGCGAGGTCATCCGCGGGGCGATCGGCTTCGACGGGCTGCTGCTGACG
>DASZVN010000105.1:0-10137 GCA_035547055.1 Hyphomicrobiales bacterium | reverse complement strand
AACGTGACTACGATAATTTTGCCAATTCGTGCGAATCTCAACATCAATTAAGCGCATGCATATTTCTATACCTTCCAGAAAAGCATCAACATCTTTCTCAGCTTCGAACCAAGTCATTAGTTCAGCATCCGTATTTCCCTGGTGCTGAACTAAGCTATGGCGGCCTAGTTCACGTCTGAGTAGGCGCACAATAGCCTCGTAAAGGTGTTGGGTTGGCCCTCGGTCTCCAAACGTGGTCCAGTAAGCTCCAAGCCCCTCCCCAAGGATTTGGACCACTTGCACCCGCAATTGACGAGGCACGCTGTCATAGGTGTAGACATCGGCGCCTCCCTGCGCTTGTCGCTTTCTGCGGCGCCAAGTGTTTGGAAGTTCATACGGCATCAGCGCTTTTTCCGGGCCGACCTCTAGCTCAGGTGGTAAGATCGCTTCCGAGCGGTTCTAGGTCAATCTCCGAGACAGCTTTGGCCCCCCGGTGCACGGGGGGGAACTCGCTCGCTCCCGCGTTGATCCGACCTCTCACATGATGTACCCCTCCGGGCAGTCGGGCGGAGGTGTGCTACAGCCGTGGCACACAAGCCGATCCCGGCGGCCTAGATTTCGCTGTAAAATCAAGGCAAGCTAGCCCGAGACGCGCAATCCTTTCCTGGGCACCACGATTGACGGCGGATTCCGCTCGGCGGCGCCGTGTATCCGCCCTCTGTCCCGCTGACGGCCGATGACCATCCGACTGCACCGCGGCGACCTGCCCGACGACGTCTCGTTCGCCGGCGCGGTCGCGATCGATACCGAGACGCTCGGCCTGAACCCGCACCGCGACCGGCTCTGCCTGGTGCAGCTCTCGGGCGGCGACGGCAATGCCGAGCTGGTGCAGATCCGCCCCGGACAGACCTCCGCGCCCAATCTCGAGCGCGTGCTGCGCGACCGCGCCGTGGCGAAGCTGTTCCATTTCGCCCGGTTCGACCTCGCGGTGCTGTTCAAGACCTTCGGCTTGATGGCCGAGCCGGTGTGGTGCACCAAGGTCGCCTCGCGCCTCGCCCGCACCTATACCGACCGCCACGGCCTCAAGGACCTCGCCCGCGAGCTGATCCAGGTCGACCTCTCCAAGCAGCAGCAATCCTCCGACTGGGGCGCCGAGACGCTGACCGAGGCCCAGCTCGCCTACGCCGCCTCCGACGTGCTCTATCTCCACCAGCTCCGCGACCGCCTGGAAGAGCTGCTGCGCCGCGAGGGGCGGATGGCGCTGGCCGACGCCTGCTTCGCCTTCCTGCCGATCCGCGCTGCGCTCGACCTCGCCGGCTACGCCGAGATGGACATCTTTTCGCACTCCTGAGCGCCTAAGCCTCCCGCGCGCCCGCCCTCGTGCCCACATAGGCCGGCATGACCACCGCGACCGCCACCGCATCCGCCTCGCTGCCGCACGTCCACCGCGCGGCGGCGGTGCGCGCGGCCCGGGCGCATTCGCGGGTGGTGGCGTGGCTCCGGATCGCGATGCCGGTGCTGGCCGCGGCCGTGGTCGCCGGCTTCTTCGTGCTGATGGTGTCCGACCCGCGCAACGCCGTCTCCTCCAAGGAGGATGCCAAGGGGCTCAACGTCACCCATGGCACCATCACCATGGAGGCGCCGCGCCTCACCGGCTTCAACGCCAACGGCCAGACCTACGAGGTCCGTGCCGACCATGCCGAGCAGACCACCCGCAATCCGGGCCAGGTCGGGCTGGCGGACCTCAAAGCCAAGGTCGAGATGCGCGACCAGGGCTGGGCCCATTTCGCCGCCGATCGCGGCCATTTCGACACCACTGCCCAGGTTCTCGACCTCGACGGCCACGTCAAGGTGACGACCGACAAGGGCGATGCCGGCGACCTCGCCAGCGCCCGGATCGAGCTGAAGGGTGATCGCGTCTCGACCGACCAGCCGGTCGACATCAGCCTCGGCACGACCCGGCTCCGCGCCGACGCGATGGACCTGTCGCAGGGCGGCAATCACGTCATATTCTCGGGTCACGTGGTGATGCGGCTCCTGCCCCAGGGCGCCGCTCCCGCGGCGCCGCCCCGGTCGGAGGTTCCCAAGTGATGCGCCGCCATGCCGCCTGCCTCGCCGCGCTGATCGCGGCGCTGCCGCTCGCCGCCGGCACGCCGGCCGATGCCCAGTCCGTCACCGGCGCCTTCCAGGACTTCAGCGGCCATTCCAAGGAGCCGGTGAAGATCGAGGCCGACCGCCTGGAGGTGCGCGAGACCGACCAGGCCGCCATCTTCACCGGCAAGGTGGAGGTGGTGCAGGGACAGTCGACGCTGCGGGCCAAGAAGCTCACGATCGAATACACCGAGCCGCCGAAGGCCGCCGCCGCGCCGAATTCGGCGGGCGCGGCTGCCGCTGCGCCCGCCCCGGCGGCGCCGGTCGAGGCGGCCGCCGCGAAGCAGGCCAAGGGACCGGCGGCGAAGCTGCCGACCACCTCGCGCGACATCCGCCGCCTGATCGCCGACGGCGGCGTCGTCGTGACCTCGGGCGACCAGCGCGCCACCGGCGGCCACGGCGTCTTCGACATGGCGTCCAACACCGTCACGCTGACCGGCAACGTCGTCCTCACCCAGGGCGGCAACGTGCTGCGCGGCGAGCGCCTGGTGGTCGACCTCACCACCCAGCGCTCGCGGCTCGAAAGCCCGAAGAGCGGCGGCCGCGTCGAGGGCGTGTTCCTGCCCTCTGCGGCGCAAACGGGGGGCTCGGGCGGCACGGCGCCGGCGCCCCGCCGCCACGAGGGCACCCGGCCTTGAGCGTGCCGGCGGCGGAACGCCCGGACGTCCGGAGCGGGGAGGCGGCGAACAGCGCCGCGTCGGCGCTCGCGGCCGGGCTGGTCGCGTCCGGCCTCGCCAAGAGCTATGGCGGCCGCGTCGTGGTCCACAATGTCAGCCTCGGGCTGAAGCGCGGCGAGGTGGTCGGCCTGCTCGGGCCGAACGGCGCCGGCAAGACCACCGTCTTCTACATGATCATCGGGCTCGTGCGCCCCGACGCCGGCCGCATCGCCCTCGACGGCGAGAACGTCACGCAACTGCCGATGTATCGCCGCGCCCGGCTCGGCATCGGCTACCTGCCGCAGGAGGCCTCGATCTTCCGCGGCCTCTCGGTCGAGGCCAACATTCGCGCCGTGCTCGAGATCGTCGAGCCGGACCGCCGCCGCCGCGAGAACGAGCTGAATGCGCTGATCGAGGAGTTCGGCCTCGCCGCGGTGCGCCGCTCGCCGGCGATCGCCCTCTCGGGCGGCGAGCGCCGCCGCGTCGAGATCGCGCGCGCGCTGGCGAGCCGGCCCGACTTCATGCTGCTCGACGAGCCCTTCGCCGGCATCGACCCGATCGCGGTCGGCGACATCCAGACCCTGGTGCGCCACCTCCGCGACCGCGGCATCGGCGTCCTCGTGACCGACCACAACGTGCGCGAGACGCTCGGCCTGATCGACCGCGCCTACATCATCCACGGCGGCGAGGTCCTGATGGAGGGCACCTCCGACGAGATCGTCGCCAGCGCCGAGGTCCGCCGGCTCTATCTCGGCGACGAATTCCGGCTCTAGCCGATCCGCTTCCTCGGTAGGGTGGGCAAGCGAAGCTTGCCCGCCTCGTGGGCATTGGCCTCGCCGACGCCCACCCTGCCAGGTGCGTGCCCGTTGGGCCTTGCGATTCCGGCCTGCGGTATGCTTCTTGCTTCCGATGGCGATCGGTCCACGACTCGAACTGCGGCAGAGCCAGGCTCTGGTGATGACGCCGCAGCTCATGCAGGCGATCAAGCTGCTGCAGCTTTCGACGGTCGACCTCGCCGCCTATCTCGCCGAGGAGCTCGACAAGAACCCGCTCCTGGAAGCGGCCGAAGGCGAGACGCCGGCGACCGCGCCGGATGCCGGCGAGGGCGTCGACGGCGCCGTGGAGGCCGCGGCCGAATGGGCGCCCGAGGGCCGCGAGGAGATCGAGGCTCGTCTGGGCACCGAGCTCGGCAACGTCTTCCCCGACGACCCGGCCCCTGCGGCGGCGCCCGACCGACCGGCCGCGACGGGCGTTCGCGACGGCGGCGGCGCGGGCGGGGGTGGGGAGGGCGGCGACGCCAATCTCGAAGCCTTCGTCGCGGCGTCGACGACGCTGGCCGACCATCTCGACGCCCAGCTCGGCCTCGCGATCGCCGATCCGGCGCGGCGGGTCATCGGCCGCGGCATCGTCGATTCGCTGGACGCCGCCGGCTACCTCACCGAGCCGCTGGACGAGCTCGCGCGCCGCCTCGGCGCACCCGTGTCGGTGGTCGAGGCCGTGCTGGCGGTCGTCCAGACGCTGGACCCGTCCGGCATCGGCGCCCGCTCCCTCCAGGAGTGCCTCGCGATCCAGCTCCGCGAGCGCGACCGGCTCGACCCGGCGATGGCGGCGCTCCTCGACCATCTGCCGCTCCTCGCCAAGGGCGACATGGCGGCGCTGCGCCGCCTCTGCGGCGTCGACGCCGAGGATCTCGCCGACATGATCGCCGAGCTGCGCCGGCTCGACCCCAAGCCGGGCCATGCCTTCGGCGCGGAGCCGGTGCAGCCGGTCGTGCCCGACGTCTTCGTCCGCGCCGGGCCGGGCGGCGTCTGGCAGGTCGAACTCAACACCGAGGTGCTGCCGCGCGTCCTCGTCAACCAGATCTACTACGCCGAGGTGTCGCGCCAGGCCCGCTCCGGCGCCGACAAGGCCTTTCTCTCCGAGTGCTACGCCAACGCCAACTGGCTGACGCGCAGCCTGGAGCAGCGCGCCCGCACCATCCTCAAGGTGGTCAGCGAGATCGTGCGCCAGCAGGACGGCTTCCTCACCCACGGCGTCGCCCACCTCAGGCCGCTGAACCTCAAGGCGGTGGCGCTCGCGATCGGCATGCACGAATCGACGGTCTCGCGCGTGACCGCGAACAAATACGTGGCGACGCCGCGCGGCACCTTCGAGCTGAAATATTTCTTCACCCCGGCGATCGCGGGCACCGATGGCGGCGCGACCCATTCGGCCGAGGCGGTGCGCCATCGCATCCGCGCCGTCATCGCCGCCGAGCCCGAGGGACAGGTCTTCTCCGACGACGAGATCGTCCGCCGGCTCGAGGCGGACGGCATCGCCATCGCCCGGCGCACCGTCGCGAAATACCGCGAATCGCTCGGCATCCCATCCTCGTCCCAGCGCCGCCGGGAGAAGGCGATGCGCGGTTAGCGCACACTGGCTGGCGCCGTGCCGCCACCTGCATTACAAGCCGCGGCAACCGCCGATCCTGCACCACACGCCATGCCCGAACCTGACGCCGCGGCGCCGGCCGCCCGCCGCCGCACCTTCGCGATCATCTCGCATCCGGACGCCGGCAAGACCACGCTGACCGAAAAGCTCTTGCTGTTCGGCGGCGCGATCCAGCTCGCCGGCGAGGTCAAGGCCAAGAAGAACAGGCGCGACACCCGCTCGGACTGGATGGCGATCGAGCGCGAGCGCGGCATCTCGGTCGTTACCTCGGTGATGACGTTCGACTATGGCGGCTGCGTCTTCAACCTGCTCGACACGCCGGGCCACGAGGACTTTTCCGAGGACACCTATCGCACCCTGACCGCGGTCGATTCCGCGGTGATGGTGATCGACGCCGCCCGCGGCATCGAGGCGCGGACCAAGAAGCTGTTCGAGGTCTGCCGGCTGCGCGACATCCCGATCGTGACCTTCGTCAACAAGATGGACCGCGAGAGCCGCGATCCGTTCGACCTGCTCGACGAGATCGAGAAGACGCTGGCGCTCGACACCGCGCCGATCACCTGGCCGATCGGGCGCGGCCGGAGCTTCGCCGGCACCTACGACCTTGCCGCCAACCTGGTGCGCCGGCTCGATGCCGACGCGGCGCCGATCGCCGTCTCCGGGCCGGACGATCCGGCGATCCGCGCGCTCCTCCCCGCCGGCGAGTACGACGCGTGGCTGGAGGAGGCGACGCTGGCGCGGGAGGCCTGCCGGCCGTTCGACCTCGCCGCCTATCGCGAGGGCCATCTGACGCCGGTCTTCTTCGGCAGCGCGCTCCGGAATTTCGGCGTCCGCGACCTGATCGACGCGCTCGCCGCCTATGCGCCGCCGCCCCGCGCCCAGCAGGCCGAGGGCCGGCAGGTCGAGGCCGGCGAGGACCGCATGACCGGCTTCGTCTTCAAGATCCAGGCCAACATGGATCCCAACCACCGCGACCGCATCGCCTTCTTCCGGGTCTGCTCGGGCCGCCTCCAGCGCGGCATGAAGGCGCGGCTGGTCCGCACCGGCAAGCCGATCACGCTGGCGACGCCGCAGTTCTTCTTCGCGCAGGACCGCGCGCTCGCCGACGAAGCATTTGCGGGCGACGTCGTCGGCATCCCGAACCACGGCACGCTCCGGATCGGCGACACCTTGACCGAGGGCGAGGACATCCTGTTCCGCGGGGTGCCGAGCTTCGCGCCCGAGATCCTCCGCCGCATCCGCCTCGGCGATCCCATGAAGGCGAAGAAGCTGCGCGAGGCGCTGCAGCAGCTCGCCGAAGAGGGGGTGGTCCAGCTCTTCGTGCCGGAGGACGGCTCGGGCGCGATCGTCGGCGTCGTCGGCGCCCTGCAGCTCGACGTGCTGGCGGAGCGGCTCCAGGCCGAATACGGCCTGCCGGTCACCTACGAGCCGACGCGCTTCACGCTCTGCCGCTGGGTCGGCGCAGCCGACCGCGCGGAGCTCGACCGCTTCGCCGAGGCCCATGGCGGAGCGATGGCGAAGGACCTCGACGGCGCCCCGGTGTTCCTGGCGCAAAGCCCCTACGCGCTCCGCTACGAGGAGGAGCGCTGGCCCGCCATCCGCTTCGACGACGTGAAGGACTATCAGCGCGCGGCATGAGGCGGCGGGCGTCGTCGGAGCTGTGATTTCCGCCGTCTCGCGCGGGGCTTGACAGCCCTCCGGCTGCGCTCCATGTGAGCGGCTTCCTCGACCGGAGCGGTGGATATTCGTGGCGAGACCCGAACTCGGCATCAAGCGCCAATGCCAGAACTGCGGCGCCAAGTTCTACGACCTCGGCCACGACCCGGCGACGTGCCCGAAATGCGGCACCGTCCAGCAGGTGGTCGCGGCGGCCGTGGTGGCGCGCGGACGTCCCGAGCCGGCCCGTCATGCCGAGGCCGAGACCAAGCATCGCGTCGAGGACGCGCTGGTCGTCACCGCGGTGGCCGAGGAGGGCGAGGACGCTGCCGACGTCGCCGTGGACGAGGAGGAAGACATTGCCGCCGAGGGCGAGGAGAGCGGCGACGAGGACGTCTTCCTCGAGGAGGACGAGGAGGACGAGGGCGGTGTCTCGAGCCTGATCGACGGCGACGTCGAGGACGAGGAGAGCTGAGGCGCTGCGCCACTTGAGTCGGCGCGGGAACTGTGGTTCTTGCGCTGCGCATGGCGGGCCCACGCGGCTCGCCGCCGGCGGCTTCCCAACGCCGCCGCGCTGGAAGGGGCCATAGCTCAGTTGGGAGAGCGCTTGAATGGCATTCAAGAGGTCGGCGGTTCGATTCCGCCTGGCTCCACCACCCACTCCCTAAATTTTGGCCTCGGTTCGAGCTCTGTGAAACTGCTCGAATTTTCCGCGGCTTAGCTCCGAGCTTTGGCTGGTTTGCGGGTCTCTGCGGAGACGCGCCGGCCAATTCACCCCGACTCCGGCCGCCTGTCTCCAGCCTCGTCATTCGTCTTCGGGGCACGGAAGCGGAATCCGAGGCGGGTTCGCGGGAATGCATGCCCACCAGGTGTCCGACGACGACAGCGGCGAGGCTGTCGCGCGCGGCTTAAGCCGGGCGTGGCGATCCAGGGCGAAGTGGAGCGTGGCGACGGCGTGGGCGGTCAGCGAGATGCGTCGAGACCGAGCATCTGCCACTGTGCCGACCAAGCTGCCGGCGGGTTCATCAGGCGACTCGCGTTCGTGCCGCGGGGCAGGCGGCCATCCACAATCGCCCTGACAAGGTCCGGCGCAAGAAACGCGAGGGACACCATCTGCTCGATATGTCGGCGGCTGCGCTGCTCCCGGGCTGCGATGGCATCGGGATCGGCGGTGCCGGCGATGATCTCCTCAAGCCAGCGTCGGCCTTGGGCGATCGACCGGATCAGCACGATGCGCGCCTCGGCCCGCATCGGACGAGAATCATCACGCTGCGATGACCTGATGATCTCGCGGTGCGGATTGGTCGGTTGCCGGGTCCAGGGCACGGAGAAGGTGGGCGCGGTGTCATCTGCGACATCGACCTCGATGCTGTCGAGCCTAAGGACGGCGCGTTCGAGGCGCTGGGTGATCAGCTCACGATCGCCGAGGTGAGCGTCATCGGAGAATTGCATACGCAACGCCTCGATGACGGCCGCTTCGATCTCGGGCGCCGATACCCGCGGCACCGATCCGGCCTCGGTCTTCCGCCCCTGCGCCAGCACCGAGGAGACGTAGTAGCGATAGCGTACGCCCTTCTTGTTGGCGCTGCTCGGGGTCATGCGGTTGCCCCGATCGTCGAACAGTCGCCCGAGCAGCAGGGCCTCGGAGGACCCGTAGCGCCCCCGATGGCGATTGCGATTGTCATCGAGCTTGGCCTGGACGGCAGCGAAGAGGGGCGGATCGATGATCGCGGCGTGCTCGCCGGGATAGCTACGGTCCTTATGATTGATTTCGCCGAGATAGGTCCGATTGCGCAGCAGGTGGGCGAGGGGGCCGTTGGTGAAGGAGACGCCACCGATGGTCCTGCCGGAGGACAGGACGCGGCGGCGCGTCACGACGCCCGCGGCCCGAAGCTCCATCTGCAGCGCCGGCAGCGAACCCAAGGCGAGATAGCGCTCGAAGATCATGCGGACGGTCACCGCCTCGGCTTCATCGACCACCAGCCGACGGTCCTCGACCCGGTAGCCCAGCGGCACCACGCCGCCGACCCAGAGGCCTCGCTTCTTCGAGGCGGCGATCTTGTCGCGGATGCGCTCGCCCGTGACCTCGCGCTCGAACTGGGCGAAGGACAGCAGCATGTTGAGGGTCAGCCGTCCCATGCTGGTGGTGGTATTGAAGGACTGGGTGACGGACACGAAGGAGGTGCTGTGGGCGTCGAACAGCTCGACCAGCTTGGCGAAGTCGGCGAGCGAGCGGGTCAGGCGGTCCACCTTGTAGACCACCACCACGTCGACCTCGCCGGCCTCGATCAGGGTTAGCAGGCGCTGCAGGGCGGGGCGCTCCAGCGAGCCGCCGGAGAAGCCGCCATCGTCGAAGACGCTTCCTTTGATCAGGCGCCAGCCCTCATGGGCTTGGCTCTTCACATAGGCCTCGGCAGCCTCGCGCTGGGCATCGAGCGAGTTGAAGTCCTGCTCGAGGCCATGGTCGGTCGAGACCCGGGTGTAGATGGCGCAGCGGATCGCCCGAGCTGAGGAGGTCTTCATACCGATGCCCCCCGTCCTCCGCTCTTGGCGCGGAGGCCGAAGAAGCGAGGACCATTCCAGCGGGTGCCTGTGATGGCGCGGGCAACCTGGGAGAGGCTCTGATAGGTGCTGCCGTTCCAGGCATAGCCGTCGGCCAGCGCCATCACCCGATGGAACTGGCCCTCCCATTCGCGCACCAGCACGGCACCCGGTTTGACGGCATCGCGGTCGCCCAGGGGCACGCTGGCCGCTTGGCTCTTCCCCTTCTCCCTCGCCACCCGATCGAGCAGCCGGACTGTCGCCGGATCGAGATCGCCGAAGCACTCGGCCTGAAGGCGATAGGAGAGGATGCGGAGGAGCAGCGGCTTCGACAGGTGAGCCGGAGCCATGCGGCCGAGGGCGCTCCGCCAGCGCGCCCGCAGCCCGTCGAGGTCGAGCGTCTGCAGATGAGCCAGCTCAGCCTCCATGCGATCATCCAGAACGATGAGATCGGAGGGGCGATTGTTGCCCCTCCGATCCGTCTCAATGCGCTGATGCCCGATACGCGGCATCAGCGGGACACCGCGCACGTGAGGGCGGCAATGTGGTACCGCCGCTCCCCGTCGGCGCCCTTCTCGGAGACGATCGGCAGGCCGAGCTTCTTCTTGACCACCGCCGAGAGGAAGCCGCGGACGGAATGACCCTGCCAGCCAGTCGCTTCCACCAGTTCGCCCAGGGTGACACCGTTGCGGCGGCGCAGGAGGTCGAGGATCCGGGCCTGCTT
>DASZVN010000104.1:0-5751 GCA_035547055.1 Hyphomicrobiales bacterium | reverse complement strand
TGCTCCGCGGGTGCGCCACCCGCCGCGGTTGCGGTGGCCGGGTCGGCTCCCGCCGCCGCGGCGGCAGGGCGGCGAGGCGGGCGGCGATGGCCCTGCTGCGGCCGTGGCCGGCTCTCGCGCGGCGGTCGCCGCGGCTCGTGCCGGGCCGGGCGCCAGATTTCGATAAATTCGGGCTCTGCCGAATTCATCGCCGCTTCGGCCGGGACGGCGGAAGCCTCTGCCGCGACCTCCGGCTCCGGTGCAGCGTCGGCCGTCGCCCCGGGCTCGGCGGCATCCTCTTCGACGACCGTGATCTCGATCGCCGGATCCGCCGCGGCCGGTTCGGCTGCGATCGGGTCGCCGGCAAGCTCGGCATCCGCTTCGGAGGCCGCGGTCTCCGCACCCGCCGGCTCTTCGGCCGCGGCTTCGCTCAGGGCCCGGCCTTCGGTGGCGTCGGCGAAAACCTCCTCGGGCTCTGCCTGGCTTTCGGCCGCGGCCGGCTCGGCAGCCGCATCCGGCGCGGTAGCCTCCGCTCGCGGCGCGGCCGGGGTGGGCGGCGGAGCGGGGCGCTTCTCGCTGCGATAGCCGAGCGCGCGCAGCACCGCGGCGAAATCGTCGCCGGCGCAGCCCGCGATCGAGGTCATGGCCGGGGTCACGGTGAAGCCGTTGCCCTCCGCCGCGCCGGGCGGCGGGGTGCCTTCGCTGGCGCCCGGCCGGTAGGCGATCGCGGCGCGGATCAGGTCGGCCAGCCGCTCCAGGATGTCGATGCGGAGCGCCCGTGGCCCGATGCCGCGAAAGCCGAGCATCGCGAGCAGGGCCTGCGGGACCTCGGGATCGGACGCGAACGAGGTCCGGCCGCTCGCGGCGAGGCGTGGCAGCTCGTCGAGGCCCTTGATCTCCATCGAGCCCTGCTGCAGCGCCCAGAGCTGGGCCGCGAGGCTCCGCGGCGCCGGCTTCAGTAGCGCCGGCAGGAAGATGTGGTAGGCGCCGAAGCGGACGCCGTGCTTCCTGAGCGCCGCCCGCTCGGGCTGGCCGAGCGACTTCGCCTCGGCCGCGACCGCCGAGCGCTCCAGCACGCCGAGCCCCTCGACGAGCTGGTAGGCGATGCCGCGGGCGACGCCGGTGATCTCGGCGGCGGCCTCCAGCTCGGCGAGCGCCCCGAGCAGGCGCTTGATGTGGGTCGCGACCCAGAGCGCGAGCCGCCCCTCGGCGCGCTCCCGCGCCGGCACCGACAGCGTATCGTCGGCGAGGAGGCGGACCTGCGGCGCGAGCAGTCGCTCGCCGGCGATCAGCCGGCCGACCGGCTCGCCGCGCCAGCGCAGCATGCCGCCGGACGCCAGCACGATGTCGGCGTCGGGCGCCGCGGCAAGCCGCTCCGAGCGCGCCTCGAGCTCGCCCGACAGCACGTTCTGCGCCGCGGCCCGGAGCGCCTTGCCCTCGGATTCCTGGGCAGTCGCATCGGGCGTGAAGCGGAAGCCCAGCAGGCTGCCGAGATGCTGGCCCTCGACAACGACATCGCCCGACGGCGTGATCTCGGCGTCGAGCATCTCCTTCTCGCGGAGGCGGCGCATCAGGACGCTGGTGCGGCGGTCGACGAAGCGCTGGGTCAGCCGCTCGTGGAGCGCATCCGACAGGCGGTCCTCGACCTCGCGGGTGATGCCCTGCCACTCCTCGGGATCGGCCAGCCAGTCGGCGCGGTTGGCGACGAAGGCCCAGGTCCGGGCATGGGCGATGCGCGCCGCCAGGGTGTCGATGTCGCCGTCGGTGCGCTCGCCGCGCTTGACCTGGGCGGCGAACCAGTCGGTCGGGACGGTGCCCTCGCGGGCGAGGTAGCCGTAGAGCGTCGCGACCAGCTCGGCGTGGGCGGCCGGCGCCACCTTGCGGTAGTCCGGCACCTGGCAGACCTCCCAGAGGCGCGCCACCTGGGCCGGGCTCGACGCCAGCGCGCGGATGTCGGCGTCGCGGGCGGCGTGGTCGAGTGCGGAGACGTCGTCGCCCGGCAGCGCGCGGGTCAGCCCCTCCTCCTGCGGCGTCGCGGCGAGGCTTTCCTGCAAGGCGGCGAGCGAGGCGAAGTCGAGGTCGGCGTTGCGCCATTGCAGGGTGCGGACCGGCTCGAAATCGTGGCTCTCGAGCCGCTGCACCAGCTCGTCCTCAAGCGGGGGGCAGCGCCCGGTGGTGCCGAACGTGCCGTTCCGGAGGTGCCGCCCGGCGCGGCCGGCGATCTGGCCGAACTCGCCGGCGTTGAGGCGGCGGAACTGGAAGCCGTCGAACTTGCGGTCGGCGGCGAAGGCGACGTGGTCGAGGTCGAGGTTCAGTCCCATGCCGATGGCGTCGGTCGCGACCAGATAGTCGACCTCGCCGGACTGGTAGAGCTCGACCTGGGCGTTGCGGGTGCGGGGCGACAGCGCGCCGAGCACGACCGCGGCGCCGCCGCGGTTGCGCCGCACCAGCTCGGCGATGGCGTAGACCTCGTCGGCCGAGAACGCCACGATCGCCGAGCGCGGCGGCAGCCGGGTGATCTTGCGCTCGCCGGCGAAGGTGAGCGTCGACAGCCGCGGCCGGCCGATGATGTTGGCGCCGGGGATCAGCTTCTCGACCAGCGGCCGGATCGTCGCGGCGCCGAGCAGCAGCGTCTCGAAGCGGCCGCGCCGGTTCAGCATGCGGTCGGTGAAGACGTGGCCGCGGTCGAGGTCGGCGGCGAGCTGCACCTCGTCGATCGCGACGAAGTCGACCGCGAGGTCCTGCGGCATCGCCTCGACGGTCGAGACCCAGAAGCGCGGCGACGGCGGCTTGATCTTCTCCTCGCCGGTGACGAGGGCGACGGCGTCGGCGCCCACTTTGGCGACCACGCGGGCATAGACCTCGCGGGCGAGGAGGCGGAGCGGCAGGCCGATCAGCCCGCTCGGCTGCGCCACCATGCGCTCGATCGCGAGATGGGTCTTGCCGGTGTTGGTGGGGCCGAGCAGCGCGGTGACGCTGCGGCCGCGGGCGGCGGCGGGAAGCATGCGGGAGACGCTCATCGAAGGGGTCGGGTACCGGGTCGCGGCGGGCTTGACAATGCCGCCGAAGGGGCTTCGTCAGCGGGACGAACGTAGATGGAACAAAGCCGGGCCGAATCGCTGACTCGCGGCGAGTCGCGATTCGTTCCCGCACCAGGGAGGCCGAGTCTTCAGGCGTCGCCGCCGAGTCGACGAAATTTCAGCCAAGGTAAATCCTTCCTTTATGACTTCGATCGAAGCGGGAACGAATCCTGCACGAATCGGATCAACTCCGATGTTCGTTCTTTGATCCAGGCTCGACTCGGCGGGCGCGCGGCGGGACTCAATTCGCCACCCGGGCGGCGCTGTCGGTGGTGGCGCCGAAGCGGTCGGCCTCGATCACCAGCGTGCCGACGATGGTGCCGAGCGAGACGCGCCAGGGCACCAGGAGATGGGCGTCGGGAACCGGCGCCAGCCAGGCCTCGATGGTGTTGTTGTGCTCCATGTACTCGACCTGCCGGGCGCCGCGCCGGTGGCCGGCGATGGCGCGGTAGCGGGCGCGGCAGACCAGCACCGGGCCGTGATAGCCGCGGCCGCTCTTGACCTGCTCGGTGCGGAGATAGCTCAGGACGATGTCGAAGCGCTCGGTGCCCTCGAAGATCGGCAGCGTGCGCTGGCACATCGACGGCGACAGGCGGTCGCTGTCGGTCGGGATCAGGAGCGCCGACACCGGATCGATCACGCCGCGGCGGTCGGCGTCGGTGATCGGCACCCGCGGCCGCGGCGGCAGAGGCGGGCGCACCTGGTCGAACGAGACGGCGCCGCCGGCCATCGCCATGCGGATGGTCTGGGTGCCCTCGCCGCTGGCGCGGGTGTCGATGGCGGTGGTCGCCGGCACTACCTTGTCGGCAATGTGGCCGGTCGCCTTGGCGGTGAGGCCGAAGCCGATGCCGGAGGCTGCCAGGTCGACGACGTAGTGGCCCGGCCGGTCGAGCGTCGCGGTCACCGTGCCGGTGGCGAAGGTGATCGGCAGGATCGCGAGATAGGCGTTGTAGTGCGCCTGGAAGCGGGTTTCGGCCGCGGCTTCGCCGCTGCCGAGCGCGGTCATGAGCACCGACGCCGCCAGCGCGCACGCCGCAGGGCGAGGTCCGAGGCCGCTCAAGTCCACTCTCCTTCGCCGCGCCCGCTGGCTTGCTGCGGCAGCTAGAGCCTAGCAATTCCAGTTCCGCGCCATCCCGTCAAATCGCGGGGCCCCCTCGTCGCGCAGGCATGCGTCGCATGCCCTCCAACAGCGGGATCGCACATGGGCATCGGCAGGCCGATGCCAACCCCACAGGGCCGCGGCTGCTATAACCGCGCCGGGACTGCGGCAGGGGGAGGGCATGGCCGACGGGCGCTTCATTCTTGCGATCGACCAGGGCACGACCTCGACCCGGGCCATCGTCTTCGACCGGCGCGGGCAGGTGCGGGCGGTGGCGCAGCGGCCGCTGGCCCAGCACTTTCCCGGCGACGGCCTGGTCGAGCACGATCTCGAGGAGATCTGGCAGGCCACGGTCGCGACCGTGCGCGAGGCGGTGGCGAAGGCCGGCCTCGCGGCCGGCGACCTCGCCGCCATCGGCATCGCCAACCAGCGCGAGACCACCGCGCTCTGGGAGCGCGCGAGCGGCCGGCCGGTCCATCGCGCCATCGTCTGGCAGGACCGCCGCACCGCTGCGGTATGCGCCCGGCTGCGGGAGGAGGGCGCCGAGCCGCCGGTGCGGGCGAAGACCGGCCTCGTGCTCGACCCCTATTTCTCCGCGACCAAGCTCGCGTGGCTGCTCGACCATGTCGAGGGCGCTCGCGGCGAGGCCGCGCGCGGGGCGCTCGCCTTTGGCACCATCGACAGCTTCCTCCTGTGGCGGCTGACCGGCGGCAGGGTGCACGCCACCGACGCCGCCAACGCCTCGCGCACGCTCCTCTACGATATCCATCGCCAGCGCTGGGACGCGGAACTGCTGCGCCTGTTCGCGGTGCCGCCCACGCTGCTGCCCGAGGTGGTCGACAACGCGGCGGTCCTCGGCATGACCGAGCCGGCGCTCTTCGGCGCGCCCGTCCCGGTCGCCGGCATGGCGGGCGACCAGCAGGCCGCGCTGATCGGCCAGGGCTGCCTCCGGCCCGGCATGGCCAAGGCGACCTATGGCACCGGCGCCTTCATCCTCGCCAACACCGGCCAGCACCCGGTCGGCTCGCCGAGCGGTCTCCTCGCCACTACCGCCTGGCGTCTCGGCGGCGAGGCGACCTATGCGCTGGAGGGCGCGATCTTCGTCGCCGGCGCGGCGATCAAATGGCTGCGCGACGGCCTCGGCGTCGTCCGGGACGCGGCGGAGACGGCGGCGCTGGCGGCGACGGTGCCGGACGACCACCGCGTCTTCCTGGTGCCGGCCTTCGTGGGCCTCGGCGCGCCGTACTGGGATCCCGGCGCGCGTGGGCTCATCGCTGGCCTCGGCTTCGATGCCGGCCCGGCGCATCTCGCCCGCGCCGCGCTGGAGGCGGTGGCCTACCAGACCGCCGACCTCGTCGGGGCAATGGCCGCGGCGGGCACCGGCGCGCTGGCGACTCTCCGCATCGACGGCGGGATGGCGGCCAACGACTGGCTCTGCCAGTTCCTCGCCGATGTGCTGGGCTTGCCGGTCGAGCGGCCGCGGAACGTCGAGACCACTGCGCTCGGCGCGGCGATGCTGGCCGGCGTCGCCACCGGCGTCTGGCCCGGCCTCGCCGCCGCGGCGGCCGCGTGCTGGTCGTCCGAGCTGGTCTT
>DASZVN010000103.1:0-12968 GCA_035547055.1 Hyphomicrobiales bacterium | reverse complement strand
GGGGAGGGCGACCATGCGAAGCATGGTGGAGAAGGCGCACCGCATCGGCCGGAGTAGTAAGAGGTCCCCTCCGGCTCGCTGGGCCCGCCACCTCCCCCGCTCCGCAGGGGAGGATCAGCAAGCGCCTCATCCCGGGGATCGGCCGAAGGCCCGTCTCGAAGGATGACGTGGAGCGTCATGCCATGCCCCTGCCGACCCTGAACCTCCCCGTCGCCGGCGGCGCGCTCGCGCCATACGCGATGCGCGGCCCGCGGGACTTCGCCCATCCGGCGCGGCCGTTCAACCGCATCGCCTATTCGGCCGCCCACGTCGTCGCCGACCCGCTGGCCGACGGCGACCCGTGGCTCGATGCGGCGATCGACTGGGATGCGACCATCGCCTTCCGCCGCCACCTGTGGTCGCTCGGCCTCGGCGTCGCCGAGGCGATGGACACCGCCCAGCGTGGCATGGGGCTCGACTGGCCGGCCTCGCTGGAATTGATCCGCCGCTCGCTCGAGGCCGCGCGCGCCACGCCGGGCGCGCTCATCGCCTGCGGGGTCGGCACCGACCATCTCGCGCCTTCGGCGGCCACGACGATCGACGACGTGATCGCCGCCTACGAGATGCAGTGCGAGGCGGTGGAGGCGCTCGGCGGGCGGCTCGTGCTGATGGCGAGCCGGGCGCTGGCCGCTGCGGCGCGCTCCCCGGACGACTACGCCCGCGTCTATGGCCGTGTCCTCGGCCAGGTGCGGGCGCCGGTGATCGTCCACTGGCTCGGCGACATGTTCGACCCGGCGCTCGCCGGCTACTGGGGATCGGCCGATCTCGACGCGGCGACGGACGTTTGCCTCGGCGTGCTCGCCGCCAATCGCGAGAAAGTCGACGGCATCAAGATCTCGCTCCTCGACAAGGACCGCGAGATCGCGATGCGCCGCCGCCTGCCGCCGGGCGTCCGCATGTATACCGGCGACGACTTCAACTATCCGGAGCTGATCGCCGGCGACGACGAGGGCTGTTCGGACGCGCTGCTCGGCATCTTCTCGGCGATCGCACCGGCCGCCTCGGCGGCGCTGGCGGCGCTGGCCGGCAACGACACCGAGGCATTCGACACCATCCTCGCGCCGACGGTGCCGCTGTCGCGCCACATCTTCCGGGCCCCGACCCGCTTCTACAAGACCGGCATCGTCTTCCTGGCCTATCTCAACGGCCTGCAGGACCATTTCGTCATGGTCGGCGGGCAGGAGAGCGCGCGCTCGGCGCTTCACCTCGCCGAGCTGTTCCGCCTCGCCGACGGGGCGGGCCTCCTGTCGGAGCCGGATCGCGCCGCCGCCCGGATGAAGATCGTGATGGCGACCCACGGGGTGGCTGCGTAGGTTTCGTCGGGTGGGCATCGGCAACACCGATGCCCACCCTACGGTTCTTCGCTCGCAATGACGGCGGAGCGGATCAAACCACCGTGCGATACCGCTCGATGCAGGTCCGGATCACCGTGCCCATCGGCTCGGCCCACCAGCGGCGCGACAGGATCTCGGCCTCGCAATAGCCGGCGAAGCCTTCGTGCTCGACGAGGCCGCGGATGCGGCGGATGTCGATGATGCCGTCGCCCATCATGCCGCGGTCTTCCAGGAGGTGGGTCGTCGGCACTAGCCAGTCGCAGACGTGGAAGGCGAGGATGCGCCTGCCGGCGCGGAGGATGCTGCGCTCCAGCGCCGGGTCCCACCAGACGTGGTAGGTGTCGACGGCGACGCCGAGCCGGCCGCTGGCGGCGGGGTCGATGACGTCGCAGATGTCGAGCGCCTGGCCGAGCGTGTTCACGCAGGCGCGGTCGGCGGCGTAGGCCGGGTGCAGCGGCTCGAGCGCGAGCGGCATCCCGGCCGCTGCCGCGTGCTCCATGACCGCTCCCAGCATGTCGACCACCTGGCGCCGTGCGGCGACGATGTCGCGGCTCGGCGGGCTGCCCGGGCGCGAGAACTGCGGCAGTCCGCCGACCACCAGCACGAGGCAGGGCGCGCCGAGCGTCGCGGCTTCCTCGATGGCACGGCGATTGTCGTCGATGATTTCCTGCCGGCGGTCCGGCGCGCCGGTGAACATGCCGCCGCGGCAATAGCCGGAGAGGTCGAGCCCGGCGTCGCGGACGGCCCTGGCCGCACGGTCGAGCCCCACCGCAGCGACCTGGTCGCGCCACGGCGAGATCGCGCGGATGCCGTGACGGGCCGCCGCCTCGACGATCGCCAGGAGGTCGCCCTGCGCGCGGACCGTCGCGGTGTTGAGCGAAAGCCAGCGATGGTCGCCGGAAAGATCGCGCATCATGCCTCCAAGCCGGCCGTCGCGGCCGTCTGATCGAGCGGCTGCCGGCGACGACGCCCAGCCCGTCAGGGCCGCGTGGCCGTCTCCGACGTCGGGCGGAAATAGAACTCGTGACCGAGCGAGAGCGCCAGCTCCGGGATCTGCTCGCCCAGGCTCTCCCGTGCGACATCCGAGATGACGCGGCGGAACATCTGCGCCAGCTCGAGGTTCGGCTGGCCGATCTCGTTCAGGAGCGCGCGGGTGAAGACGCTGTTGCGGCCGGTGCCGTCGCGCGCCTCGCGATTGGGCTGGGTCGCGTACATCACCGCGACGCTCTGCGCCCCGGCGATGCGGGCGAGGCCGACGGAGAAGCGCGGCGAGTTGCGGAGCGGCGCCGCCAAGGGATCGTTGCGACAGGCGTCGAGGATCAGGATGCGAACCTGCCGGGCCGGCGCCAGCGCCTCGATCACGTCGTCGACCTGGATGGTCTCGGCCCCGATGCGGCCGGGATCGGCGAGCCGGGCATCGACCGGGACGAGGTAGTTGCGGCCGTCGAACTGGAAGCCGTGGCCGGCATAGTAGACGAGGGCGGTGTCGGCATTCGGGGCTTCGGCGGCGAAGCGGGCGAGGTCCGCCTGCATCTCTTTCCGGTCCTGGTCCTCGGCCTCGATCACCGAGAAGTCGAGCTGGCGGAGCGCGGCGGCGATGTCGTGGGCGTCGTGGCGCGGGTTCGGCAGCTCGGGCGCGTTGAGGTAGCCGGAATTGCCGATGACGAGCGCGACCCGCTTGCCGATGGCGCGGGTGCGGGCGGCGAGCGCCTGGGCGATCGACGGCTCGGCCGCGGCGGCAGACCCGGCCTTGGCGCGCGCCGCGTCGACCGCGGCGAGGCGAGTCCGCGCCACCGCCTGGGCTGGCTGGGCGAGGCCGGCGTCGATCGCGGAAGGCAGGCTGAGTGCCTTCCGGTAGTCGGCGGCGGCGCGGTCGAGCTGGCCGAGCCGCTCGAAGGTCTGGCCGCGGCCGACGAAGGCCGCCACGAAGTCCGGCACGTTGCGCAGAGCCTCGTTGAAGTCCGAGAGCGCGCGCTCGTACTCGCCGCGCTCGCGATAGACGTCGCCGCGGAAGGTGAGCGCCTGGGGCTGCTGCGGGCTCAGCGCCACCGCGCGGTCGAGGTCGCCGAGCGCCTTGTAGAGGTCGCCGCGCTCACGCCAGATGTCGCCGCGATTGGCATAGGCGAGGTAGAAATTGGGGTCGATGACGATGGCTTCGGCGCAGTCGTCGATCGCCTTGGCGAGCTCGCCCTTGTCGCGCCAGGTGAGGGCGCGGTTGGTGTAGGTCTCGGGCGAGGGGCTGAGCGCGACAGCCTTGTCCTGGTCGGCGAGTGCGCGGTCGAGCTTGCCTTCGAGGCGATAGGCCTCGCCGCGCTTGCTGAGGATGGCGCCGTTCCTCGGGTCGAGCGCGGCGGCGCGGTCGTAGTCGGCGATCGCGGCGTCGAGCTTGCCCGCATCCATCAGCGCCGCGGCGCGGTCGATATAGGCGACCGGATCGTTCGGCGTCAGGCGGATGACCTGGTCGAAATCGGCGACGGCGCGGTCGATCTGCCGCTTCGACCACCATGCCAGCGCCCGGTTGGTGAAGGCGGCGGCATAGTCCGGCTTCAGCTTGATCGCGGCATCGAAGTCCTGGATGGCGAGGTCGTACTCGCCCTTGCTCCATAGCGACGCGCCGCGCTGGTTGTAGAGCGGCGCCGAGGTGCGGTCGATCCGGAGCGCCTGGTTCAGGTCGGAGATCGCGTTGTTGTACTGGCCGAGCCGGTGATAGGTGATGGCGCGGTCGAGCAGCGCGCCGACGAAGCGGGGGGAGCGGTTCAGCGCTTCCGAGAAGTCCGCCAGCGCCCCGGCTGGGTCGTCGAGCTTCAGCTTGGCGATGCCGCGGTTGTTGAAGAGCGCGGCGAGGGCGGTGTCGCTGCCGCCTTTCTCGATCAGGCGCGTGCAGGCCGGGATGGCCGCGTCGGGCTTGAGCTGGGAGTGATCGCAGAGCGCGCCGTCGCTCTCGCGCGGAGCCGCCGCGGCGCCGAGGAGCATCGTGGCAAGAATGCCAAGGCAGGCGAGCACCATTGCCTGGCGGCGCGGCCGCACCGCTCCGTCATTGCGAGCGAAGCGAAGCAATCCAGGGGTCTTGCCGGTAGCCCCTGGATTGCTTCGTCGCTGCGCTCCTCGCAATGACGGGGAGGGGTCCCGAACGCCGCCGGCTTCCATGGCCGGCGAGGATGCCACAGCGGCGCCGTCCGTGTCAGTTCCTCCGTTCTGTGACTCCCGCGCCACAGCGGCGACTCGCCGCAGGTGCTACCCTTCTATCGGCTGCGGTGTCGGGGGGCTGCCGTGAGATCGCTGGCACTTTGGACGATCGCGCTCGTGGCATTGGCGGCGCCGCTGTCGCTCTGGTCGGCCGAGCCTGCCGCGGCACAACGCGTGTTCTGCCCGGCGACGGTCGGCGGCGGCGCGGTGACCGGCATCGCGCTCGACGGCGGCTTCTGCACCGACAACGCCGGCACCGGCGCCTTTTCCGGCGCCGCGCTCGCGACCCAGGCGCTGAGCGACCTGTCGCAATCGACCACGCAGCAGTCGAACGGCCAGGCCGAGCGCGGCATCGCCACGCGCCGCACCGAGGAGGAGCAGCGCTGTCCCGAGGGCTTCGTGCGCGTCGGCGGCGAATGCCGGCGCCCGGCGCCAAGCGTCGCCATCTCGGCGCCGCCGAGCCGGCCGAGCGTCAGGATCAGCGCGCCACCGCCGCAACAGGCCACGCGCCGCCGCGCCGCCGTCGCCAAGGCGCGACGTCCGGCGCCGCCGCCCCCGCCCGTCGTGGCCGCCGTACCGCCCCCGCCGCCGCCGGTGATCGTCATCCAGCCGCATTTCGGCGTGTGGAGCCAGGTCTTCGGCAGCTACGAGCAGCGCTCGGCCTCCGGCATCGCTTCGGGCGCCGGGTTGGCCGGCGGGCCGGCCGCCGGCCCGGCCGGCGTCGTCACGGTCAATCTCCACAGCACCACCACGACCGGCGGGATCATCAGCGGGTTCGACTACACGGCCCGCAACCTCGCGGCGCCGGGCGACGGGCTCATCACCGGCATCCTCGTCGGCTACGCCAGCTCGCATCTCCGCCTCAGCAGCCGCGGCACCTCGGCCGCCGCCGGCACCGGCACGAGCAGCCTGTCGGCCGACCTAGCCGGCCCGAGCGTCGGCGTCTACACCAGCTACTTCAACGGTCCGTTCTCGGCCGATCTCACGGCCAAGTTCGACTTCCTCGGCCTCGACGAGACGTTCTCGGATACGCTCGCCTTCGCCGGCAATTTCGTCGGCAAGGTCGCCCGGTCCGGCGCGGGCTCGACCAGCCTCACCAACAGCTCGATCCTCGGCAACCTCAACTATCGCTTCCCGATGGGACCGGCGTTCTGGATCGAGCCGACGATCGGCTTCCAGTATACGGCGACCGGCTATGCCGCGAACGCGGCGCGGCTCGGCCTCGACGACGGCCAGTTGTTCCGCATCCAGGGCGGTGCCCGCTTCGGCTTCGACCGCGTCCTTCAGGGCATGCTGGTGACGACCACGCTGACCGCGCTAGCCTATGACGACGTGATGGTGAAGGGCGGCTTCGTTCCGGGCCTCAGCGCCTTCGGCAATGCCACGCTGATCGGGCGGCAGGACCAGGGCAAGCTCCGCGGCGAAGGGATCCTCGCCTTCAACCTCGATTTCGGCAACGGCGTCTCGGCCCTCGTCCAGGGCGATATCGAAGGCGGCGAAGGCCTGTTCGCCGTCGGCGGCCGGGTCGGCCTGCGCTACCAGTGGTGAACCGCGCTTGATGGGCCGGCGCCCGGGCGGGATGGGCCGGGCGCGGCCGGCCCGTGCCGCCGCCCGAAGGGACAGCGATGGCCACCGCCGGTTCCCGTGTTTTCGCGAATGTCGCTGGCGCGGCCGTGGCCGCCATTGTTGGCGCGGCCACGCTGATGCCGGCCGGGGCGGCGCGCGCCGATTGCTACGGGCGCGACCTCTTCGCCTACTACCATCTCTATGCTCCCGAGCGGCTCGAGCGGATCGAGGCCGCGGCGGCCCGCCTGCCTTTCGGCAAGGGGCGGCTGTTCCGCGTCTCGCGCGCCGGGGCGCGGCCGTCCTTCCTGTTCGGGACGCTCCATGTGTCGGATCGCAGGCTCGCCGTTCCTGTCGCCGCCGCGGCGGCGCTGCGGACGTCCGCGGTGCTGGCGCTGGAGTTCGCGCTCGACGACAACGGGCGGCCGCCGGTCCATGTCGGGCTCGATACCCCGGTGCTCCGTGCCGCGGCCACCGACCGGCCCGACCGGCTGCTCGATCCCGCCGAGTTCGCGCGGCTCGAGCGGGTGGTCGTGGCCGACGGGCTGCCGGCGGCGGCGGCGCGGCTGCTGAAGCCCGAGGTGCTGGCGCTGGCGCTCGACCTGCCGCGCTGCGCGGCCGCGGCGCCCGGCCGCGGCGATTTCCTCGACGCGGCGCTGGCGCGGTCGGCGCGCGAGCGCGGCGTACCGGTGGTCGGTCTCGAGACTTTCGACGAGCAGATCGAAGCCGTCGGCGGCCTCCCGGCAGCGGACGAGCAGCAGCTCCTCCGCGCCACGATCACCTCCGCCGGCTTCGGCGCCGATGCGGTCGAGACCGCGGTCGGGCGCTATCTCGCCGGCGATCTCGGCGCGCTCCTGGTCTGGAGCCGGGGCCCGATCCTGTGGCCGGGCCTCGCCGTCTCGGCCCCGCCGGCTGCCTTCGTCGACCGCCTGCTCGACCGCCGCACGGCGCGGCTCTACCGCCGCGCCCTGCCGCTGGTCGAGAAGGGCGGCGCCTTCATCGCGGTCGGCGCCGCGCACATTGCGGGCGAGCAGGGGCTCGCCCGGCGTTTCCAGGAGGCCGGCTACGAAGTGACCTCAGTCGATCCCGGCGGGTAGCGGCGTGGGGCAGGGCCGCGCTCGCCGGTTGATTCCGCGAGGCCCAGTCACTAGGTTCCGCCCCTCACGCGAGTGCGGCAATGCGGAAGATCATCGTTCTGTCCGGGCTGGCGCTCTTGGCGCTGGCGCCGCTGCTCGCAGCCTGCGACAGCAAGAGCCAGGCCCAGAAGGCGCCGCCCGCGCCGCCGCCCCCGCATGTCGATGCGCTGGCGATCACGCCGCACCCGGTGCCGCTGAGCTATGCCTATGCGGGCCGGGTCGCCGCCTTCCGCGAGGTCGAGGTGCGCGCGCGGGTCAGCGGCATCCTGGTCGAGCGCGACTATGTCGAGGGTGGCAGCGTCAAGGCCGGCGACGTGCTGTTCCGGATCGACCCGGCGCCCTACCAGGCCGATCTCGCCAAGGCCAAGGCCCAGGTGGCGCTGGCGCAGGCCCAGCTCGACCAGGCCCAGCGCGACCTCGCCCGCAACAGCGCGCTCTTTGCGCAGAAGATCGCGAGCGAGAAGACCCGCGACGATTCCCTTTCCGCGGTCGAGACTGCGAAGGCGACGCTCGCCGGCGCCAGGGCGCAGCTCCAGACCGCCGAGATCAATCTCGGCTACACCACGGTCAAGGCTCCGGTCGACGGCGTCACCAGCACCCATGTGATGCCCGACGGCAGCCTCGTCGGCACCGGACAGAACGACAGCCTTCTGACCAGCATCACCCAGCTCGACCCGGTCTACGTGAATTTCGCCTTCACCGAGACCGAGCTGAACGAGGTCCGCCGCTTTCTCGACAGCGGCGCCGCCAAGCTGGCCAAGGCGGGCCCGCTGCCGGTCAAGCTCGTGCTCGGCGACGGGACTGTTTTTCCGCAGGAGGGCCATGTCGACTTCACCGGCTCGACCGTGGACCAGCAGACCGGCACCATCCCGGCCCGCGCCATCGTGCCCAACCCGGGTCATCGCCTGATCCCGGGCCAGTTCGTCCGGGCCGTGGTCGGCGGCATCGTGCTCCAGAGCGCGGTCGTCGTGCCCGACAAGGCGGTGATGCAAGGCGCCCAGGGAGCCTTCGTCTATGCCGTCAAGGACGGCAAGGCGGCGGTGCGCCCGATCGTGCTCGGCCGCCAGACCGACGCCGGCTGGCTCGTCACCAAGGGCCTCGGCGCCGGCGACACCATCGTCGTCGCGGGCGTCGTCAAGGTCCGGCCGGGCGCGCCCGTCGCGATCGACACGACGTTTGCGAACCCGGCCGACGTCAAGCCGATCGCAACCCCGCCGAGCCGTGCCGCCGCTGCCGAGCCCCAGGCCGCGCCGGGCGCCGGCCCGGCTCCGGCCAAGGCAGGCGGCAAGCCGCCCGCCGCGGCTCCCGCGCGGGGCGGGGAGACCCGCGCCGCGGACGCACGCTGATGAACTTCCGGTTCTTCATCGACCGTCCGGTCCTCTCGTCGGTCATCGCCATCGTGATCGTGCTGGCCGGCGTGCTGTCGCTCCGCGTCCTGCCGGTCGCGCAATACCCCGACATCGTGCCGCCCCAGGTCGTCGTCACCGCGACCTATCCCGGCGCCGACGCCGACACCATCGCCACCACCGTCGCCGCGCCGCTGGAGCAGCAGATCAACGGCGTCGACGACATGCTCTACATGCAGTCGTCGAGCTCCGGCGGCACGATGCGGCTGACGATCACCTTCGAGATCGGCACCGACCCCGACCAGGCGACCATCAACGTCTCGAACCGCGTCGCCCGCGCCGAGCCGAGCCTGCCGCAGGACGTGACGCGCCTCGGCGTGACCGTGGTCAAGCGCTCGACCTCGATCCTGGCGCTGGTGACGATGCAGTCGTCCGACAAGCGCTACGACCCGACCTACATCTCGAACTACGCGCTCCTCAACGTCATCGACGACCTGAAGCGCGTGCCGGGCGTCGGCGACGCTTCGCTGTTCGGCGCCTCGAACTACGCGATGCGGGTGTGGCTCCGCCCCGACAAGCTCGCCGAATACAATCTCACGCCGAGCGACGTCGCCGCGGCGATCCGCGAGCAGAATGCCCAGTTCGCCGCCGGCCGCTTCGGCGACGACCCCAACAACGAGCCGCTCGCCTTCACCTATTCGGTGACCACCGGCGGCCGCCTGCCGAGCGCGGCCGATTTCGGCAACATCATCCTGCGCTCCGACGCCAACGGCGCGGCGCTGCATCTGCGCGACGTCGCGACCATTGAGCTCGGCGCCCAGAACTATTCCTTCGCCGCCACCCGCAACGGCGAGCCTACGGTCCCGATCGGCATCTATCTCCAGCCCGGCGCCAACGCGCTCAACACCATCCACGCCGTCGAGGCCAAGATGGACGAGCTGGCGCAGCGCTTTCCGAGCGGCATCACCTACGCCGTTCCGTTCGATACGACGCTCTTCATCCAGGCATCGATCGACGAGGTGCTGCAGACCTTCGCCGAGGCGCTCTGCCTCGTGGTGCTGGTCGTCTTCATCTTCCTGCAGAGCGTCCGCGCCACCCTGATCCCGCTGATCGCGGTGCCGGTCGCGATCGTCGGCACCTTCGCCGGGCTCTACGCGCTCGGCTTCTCGATCAACCTGCTCACCCTGTTCGCGCTGGTGCTCGCGACCGGCATCGTGGTCGACGACGCCATCGTCGTGCTCGAGAACACCGAGCGGCTGATGGCGACCGAGCACCTGTCGCCGCGCGCGGCCGCGGTCAAGTCGATGGAGCAGGTGGCGGCGCCGGTCGTCGCCATCGTCCTGGTGCTGTGCGCGGTGTTCGTGCCGGTGGCCTTCCTCGGCGGCCTCGCCGGCCAGCTCTACCGCCAGTTCGCCGTCACCATCGCCATCGCGGTGGTGATCTCGGGCTTCGTCGCGCTGACGCTGACGCCGGCGCTCTGCGCGCTGATCCTGAAGCCCGGCGGCCACCGCGAGCCGGCGCTGCCGTTCCGCCTGTTCAACCGCTTCTTCGCCCGCCTGACCGCCGGCTATTCGGCCGGCGTCCGCCTCGCGCTGCGCCACGCCGCCGTCGCGGTCGCGCTGGTCGCGATCATGATCGGCGCGACGGTCTGGCTCGGCGAAAAGGTGCCCTCGAGCCTCGTGCCCGACGAGGACCAGGGCATCGTGTTCGGCGTCGTCATCCTGCCGCCGGCCGCCTCGCTCGACCGCACCAAGGCGGCGGTGGCACAGGTGACGAAGAACGTGCTGCACCACCCGGCGGTGAAGGACGTGCTGAGCTTCGCCGGCTTCGACCTCCTGGCGGGGGCGCAGAAATCGAGCGCCGGCGCCGTGTTCGTGCAGCTCAAGGACTGGTCCCAGCGCTCCAATCCGGCCTGGGACACCCGCGTCCTGCCGGGCCCGCTGATGGGCATGAACGCCGGCATCAAGGACGCGCTGTTCCTCGCCTTCAATCCGCCGCCGATCTTCGGCCTGTCGACCACCGGCGGCTTCGAGGCCTATGTCCAGGACCGCACCGGCGGCACCACCGCGGCATTGGTCGCGGCGACCAACCAGCTCCTCGCCGCGGCGGCGAAGCGGCCCGAGCTGTCGGGCGTCCGCACCACCTTCGATGCCGGCGTGCCGCAGTACAAGGTCACCGTCGACCGCGACAAGGCGAAGGCGCTCGGCGTGCCGGTGTCGAGCGTGTTCGACACGATGACGAGCACCTTCGGCAGCCTTTACGTCAACGATTTCACGATGTTCGGGCGGAACTATCAGGTTCTGCTGCAGTCGGTGGCGAACTTCCGCGAGTCGCCCGACGACCTCAAGCAGGTGTTCGTCCGCTCGAACAACGGCCGCATGATCCCTCTGAACGCGCTGGTCGAGGTCAAGCGCATCGTCGGCCCCGACCAGATCGACCGCTTCAACGGCTTCACCGCCGCCCACATCATGGGCAATCCGGCGCCGGGCTATTCGTCGGGCCAGGCGCTGGCGGTGATGCAGCAGGTGGCGGAGCAGTCGCTCCCGGCGGGCTACACCATCGCCTGGACCGGCTCGTCCTATCAGGAGCTCTCGACCTCGGGCACCGGGACCCAGGCCTTCATCTTCGGCATCGTGATGGCGTTCCTGATCCTGGCCGCGCTCTACGAGCGCTGGTCGCTGCCGGTGGCGGTGCTGCTCGCGGTGCCGTTCGCGCTGTTCGGGGCGCTGGCGGCAGTCTTCCTCCGCGGCATCAACAACGACATCTATTTCCAGATCGGCCTGGTGACGCTGATCGGCCTGTCGGCCAAGAACGCCATCCTGATCGTGCAGTTCGCCGCGCACCGCCGCGAGGAGGGGGCGACCGCGCCCGACGCCGCACGCGAGGCGGCGCAGCTCCGCTTCCGCCCGATCCTGATGACCTCGCTCGCCTTCATCTTCGGCGTCCTGCCGCTCGCGGTCTCGACCGGCGCCGGCGCCGCCGCCCGCCACTCGATCGGTACCGGCGTCATCGGCGGCATGGTCGGCGCGACCTTCCTCGCGATGTTCTTCGTGCCGCTGTTCTACCGCCTCATCGCCTGGCGCACCCCGAAGCCGCGGCACGGGACGCAGGAGGCGGCGCAGCACGGGGCGCCGGCGGAGTAGGGGGCAGCCAATGAGCGACCTGGAATATCGCGTGACGATCGAGCCGCTGAGCGCCGAGGACGGCGGCGGCTTTCTCGCCCGCGTGCCCGACCTTCCCGGCTGCATGTCGGATGGCGAAACGCCTGAGGAGGCGATCCGCAACGTCCGGGACGCCATCGAGGAGTGGAAGGACGGGGCAAGGCGACTCAATAGGTCAATTCCTGTAAATTCTATTAGGCCCACCGTTAGAGCGCCTCGAAGCCGCGAATGACTCCCTACAATACATCCAAAATATTTCGTGATAAATCTACTCCGAGATAAAGGAAATGAGGATATGCCTGGATTCATGTATGTGAATGGCAAGAAGGCCGCGAAGATGAATCTTCGGCGAGATGGTATTACAATCTGGGGAAATTCGCGAGTTGACCTTCATTTTTCAAAGATAGATTCGATTGAAATATTGGACAAACCCTTGATGAAAACCAGCGATGGAATAAGCTATGGCGCAATGGGTGCTTTTCTTGGTGGGCCGATAGGGATGGCGCTCGGTGCAAGATTTGCATCAATGGTTGCGCCGGTGACGTTTTTGCTTATCGGAACGGATGGCACTCAATTGGTCTTCGAATGTGATAAGGGTCTATTTGATAAGTGGCATAAGGATTGGAAAATCTATAGCCTATCTAGGCAAAGCACTCCGAAATAGTAGAGGTTGAGTGGAATTGTCCTAAAAACCCGGTGGGACGAATTTGAGGAGAACCTCCCTAGATCATAGTGATCTAAACCTTCCCTATGTGCTCATGTTCGCCATATTTCCGAGAATGACCAGCGCATGAGGGGAGTACATGGACATTTCGCTTCTGGTTCACATTCCGCCGGCGATTGCATTCATGATGCTGACCATTCTTATTCGGCTTCTTTGAGTGATTGGGGGCGCTTGGCTTAATTGGCGAGCGCCCCTTGCCGTCTTAGGGCCGTTGAGATCAGTGGCAACGCGCCGGGAATGCTATCGTATCGCGAAGGCCGGTCATACGAAGTGGTCGCTCTCTTGCGTGGCGCCCGGCCACGACATAGCTTGCACCCAACGCGCCGGGGTGCCGTCTTGGACGGCTGAGATTACACCCGACGAACCTGATCTGGTCCGTACCAGCGAAGGGAGCGTGTCCTGCCGCACGACGTGCACGAAGCTGCCTTTCCGTCCGCCGCCGACGCTGCGATCGTCGGCGCAGGCGTGTGCGGGCTTGC
>DASZVN010000102.1:0-7548 GCA_035547055.1 Hyphomicrobiales bacterium | reverse complement strand
GGGCGGCGGCGGCATCGCCGACCAGCGCCGCGGCGGCGCCGGCGGCCGCGAGCCGTTCGACGAGCCACGGCGCGGCAAAGGGCGAGCGCGCCGCGACCAGGACGCTGAGGCCGGCGAGCGGCGCCTCCGCGGGGAGCGCCGCGGCAGCCGCGGCCGGAAGCGGCAGCGTGAGGCCGATCGCCGTGCCGCGGCCGGGCGCGCTCTCGACCGCGAGACGGCTGCCGAGCGTCGCGGCGAGACGGTCGGCGATGGCGAGGCCGAGGCCGCTGCCGGCCTCGGCGCCGGCACCGCGGCGGAAGCGGCGGAAGCGGCCAGCCGCCAGCGCCGGCGGCAGGCCGGGGCCGGTGTCATGGACGGTGAAGGCGATGCCGTGATCGCGGCAGTCGACGCGGATGCCGACCCCGCCCGTGGCGGTGAACTTGACCGCGTTGCCGGCGAGATTCAGCAGGATCTGGCGAAGGCGGCGGGCGTCACCGACGAGGCGCTCGGGCACCGCCGGATCGACGAAGGCGGCGATCTCGATGCCCTTTGCGAGCGCGCGGGGCGCCAGGAGCTCGGCAATGCCTTCGGCCAGGCGCTGCGGCGAGAACGGCCGCGCCGCGTCGGCCCCGGCCCGGTCGGCGGCGGCGTCGAGCAGCTCGTCGATGACCCCGAGGAGCGAGCGCCCGGCGGCCTCGACCGCCTCGGCATAAGCCGTCTGCTCGGGATTGAGGCCGGTCTCGCGCAGCAGGCCGGCCATGCCGATCATCCCGGCGACCGGGGTACGCAGCTCGTGGGTGACCTCGGCGATGCGGAGCGCGTGCGCCGCGGCACCCTCCGCCGCGGCGGGCGGCGCCTCGACGGCCGGCGCGCCGTCCGTCGTTCGCCGCCGACCCGCCGCATAGCCTGCTGCCGCGACCGCGGCCGCCGCCACAAGGAGCCCCGCCACCCAGAGAACCGCCATCACTCGCCTCCGCCGCCGAGCCTAGCCGGCAGCGGTTGCCAAAGCCTTGCCGCCTCTGGTTGGAGCACGACCCGCTCCCGAAACCGGGACGGGATCGTGCTCTACGCCGCGGCGGCGACGCGGTCGGTCAGGGCGCGGTAGGACAGCGCCTCGGCGAGGTGGAGGCGGGCGACGCGCTCGGCGCCGTCGAGGTCGGCGATGGTGCGGGCGACCTTGAGGACGCGGTGGTAGCCGCGGGCGCTGAGACGCATGGCGTCGGCGGCGTCGCGGAGGAGGCGCAGGCCGGCGGCGTCGGGCTGGGCGGCTTCCTCGATCAGGGCGGCGCCGGCCGCGGCGTTGGTGCGGATGCCGGGCGCGCCGGCGGAGGCATAGCGCGCCGCCTGGAGCGTGCGGGCGGCGGCGACCCGCGCCGCCACCTCGGCGCTGCCCTCGCGCGGCGGCGGCAGCATCAGGTCGGCGGCCGAGACCGCCGGCACCTCGATATGGAGGTCGATGCGGTCGAGCAGCGGGCCGGACAGGCGGGCCTGGTATTCCTCGGCGCAGCGGGCGCCGCGGCGGCAGCCGCCGCCGAGCTCGCCGGCCTTGCCGCATTTGCAGGGGTTCATCGCGGCGACGAGCTGGAAGCGCGCGGGATAGGTGATGCGATGGTTGGCGCGGGCGACCAGCACGTGGCCGGTCTCCATCGGCTGGCGCAGCGCATCGAGCACCGCCGGAGCGAACTCGGGCAGCTCGTCGAGGAACAGCACGCCGCGATGGGCCAGCGCGATCTCGCCGGGCCGCGGCCGGATGCCGCCGCCGACCAGCGCCGCCATCGACGCGGAGTGGTGCGGCGCGCGGAACGGCCGCCGGTCGGTGAGGTGGCCGCCGGCGAGCTCCCCCGCCACGGAGCGGATCATCGCCACTTCGAGGAGTTCGGCCGGCTCCAGCGGCGGCAGCACCGAGGGCAGCCGGCTCGCCAGCATCGACTTGCCGGCGCCGGGCGGACCGACCATCAGGAGGTTATGGCCGCCGGCGGCGGCGATCTCGAGCGCGCGCTTGGCGGTTTCCTGGCCCTTGACCTCGCGGAGATCGGACAGCGCGGCGGCGCTGTCGCGGAGACCGGGCGACGGCCGCGCCAGCATCTGGGTGCCGCGGAGGTGGTTCGCGAGCTGGATCAGCGAGGACGGCGCCACCAGATCCAGCTCGGCGCCGGCCCAGGCCGCCTCGGGCCCGTCGGCGGCGGGACAGATCAGGCCATGGCCGCGGGCGTTGGCGGCGATCGCCGCCGGCAGGATGCCGGCGACCGAGGTGATCGAGCCGTCGAGCGCAAGCTCGCCGAGGACGGTCATGCCGGCGAGGCGATCGGCCGGCAGTGCGCCGATCGCGGCCATCAGGCCGAGCGCAATCGGGAGGTCGTAGTGGCTGCCCTCCTTGGGGAGGTCCGCCGGCGCGAGGTTGACGATCACCCGCTTCGGCGGGAGCGCGAGGCCGGACGCGACCAGCGCCGCCCGGACCCGCTCGCGCGCCTCGGTCACCGCCTTGTCGGGCAGGCCGACGACGACGAAGTTGGGCAGGCCCGGCACCACCTGGACCTGGACGTCGACCGGCTTCGCCTCGATGCCCTCGAACGCGACGGTGGAGACGAACACGGCCATCGCCGGCCCCCCGCATGTGCCTCTCGCGGCAAGCTAGCGCAGGGGTTGCAGTCGTTCAAGAACAAATTGAGAACGAACCGCCTCGGCTCAGGCGATCGGCATGCGGCCCGCCCGGGTGTGCGAAAAGCGTCCGTCGTGGATCGTGTAGAGCACCACCAGCTCCAGGCGCAGCAGCTCGCCCTGCTTCATCGCGCGCGAGAGATAGCGGTCGGTATCGGCAACGCAGTAGAAATCGGACCAGATATTGGCGCAGATCGCATCGTCGTCGATGAAGAGCTTCCTCACCCTCACCGTCTCGTGGATGCAGCGCGCCATCTCGCCATAGAACGCCTTGACCTCATCCTTGCCGCGAAGCTGCTGGGTCGGAAGCTGCACCACGATGTCGTCGGCATAGTAGGCGTCGTAGCGGCGGCTGTTGAAGTAGTCGATATAGGCGAGAAACTGATTGGCCGTCATCATCGTCCCGTCTCCCTCAGCGTCGCCGCGCCTCGATCTTGTCCCAGATCAGGGCGGCGATGTCGGCGCCGCCGAATTTGCGGATGGCGCGGATGCCGGTCGGCGAGGTCACGTTGATCTCGGTGAGGGAGCCGCCGATCACGTCGATGCCGACGAAGAGGAGGCCGCGTGCGCGGAGCGCCGGCCCGATGGCCGCGCAGATCGCGCGCTCGCGCGCGGTCAGCTCGGTCGCCTCGGCGCGGCCGCCCCGCACCATGTTGGAGCGGGTGTCGTCGGCCGCCGGCACCCGGTTGACGGCGCCGGCATACTCGCCGTCGACCAGGACGATGCGCTTGTCGCCCTCGCTCACGGCGGGCAGGTAGGCCTGCACCACCCAGGGCTCGCGCACGATGGTCGCGAACAGCTCGTAGAGCGCGCCGAAATTGGCGTCGCCCCGCGCGAGGCGGAACACCGCGGCGCCGCCGTGGCCATAGAGCGGCTTCATTACCACATCGCCATGCACGGCGCGAAAGCGCTCGATCTCGGCACGGTCGCGGCTGATCAGCGTCGGCGGCATCAGCTCCGGAAATTCCATCACGAACATCTTTTCCGGCGCGTTGCGGACGCCGGCGGGGTCGTTCACGACCAGCGTGCCGGGCTGGATGCGCTCGAGGAGATGCGTCGAGGTGATGTAGGCGAGGTCGAAGGGCGGGTCCTGCCGCAGCAGCACCACGTCGAACGCGGAGAGGTCGGTCCGGCTCTCCTCGCCGAGGGTGAAGTGGTTGCCGACCTCGTCGCGCACCTCGAGCGGCCGCGTCGCGGCGAAGACCGTGCTGTCGACCAGCGCCAGGCGGTCGGGCGTGTAGTAATGGAGGTCGTGGCCGCGCGCCGCGGCCTCCAGCAGGAGCGCGAAGGTCGAGTCGCCGGCGATGGCGATGCGCTCGATCGGGTCCATCTGGACGGCGACGCGAAGCTTCATGCGAAGGTCCTTGAGGTCAGTCGGCGGCGAAGGCGCCGGGAAGGTGGCGCGGCAGGCGGCGGGGCACAACCAGGATCACGTCGAAACGGAGATTGCCTTGGGCGAGCGCGGGGTGGCGGGCGAGGAAGGCCTCGGCGGCGCGGACGATGCGCGCCTGCTGGCGCGGCTGCAAGGCGTAGAGCGCCTCCTCGACGCTCGGCCGCGCCTTGACCTCGACGAAGGCGACCGTGCCGCCGCGGCGGACGACGAGGTCGATCTCGCCGACCGGCGTCGCGAAGCGGCGCGCCAGGACGCGGTAGCCCTTGAGGCGGAGCCAGAGCGCGGCGAGCCCTTCGGCGCCGAGGCCGCGGCCGTAGGCGGCGCGGCGGGCGGCGCGCGGCAGCGACGCCCTCACCTCACCGCCCCGCGCCGCCGAGCTTGAGCGCGCGGGCATAGAGCTCGCGGCGGGGAAGGCCGGTCGCCTCGGCCACCGCCGCCGCGGCATCCTTCACCGAACCGCCGGCGAGCGCCGCGCGAAGCAGGCGGTCGACTTCCTCCTCGTCCGGCGCCTCGGGCGCGGCCGGCGGGCCGATCACCAGCACGATCTCGCCCCTGGGCTGGGGCGCCCCGGCGTAATGCGCGGCGAGCGCCGGCAGCGCGCCGCGCCGGACCTCCTCGAACGCCTTGGTCAGCTCGCGCACCACCGCGGCCGGGCGCGGACCGAGGAGGTCGGCGAGGTCGGCGAGCGCCGCCGCGAGGCGGGGCGCGGTCTCGAACACGACCAGCGTGCCCGGCACCGCGGCGAGCGCGGCGATCCGGCTCCGCCGCGCCCCTTCCTTCGGCGGCAGGAAGCCCTCGAAGAAGAAGCGGTCGGTCGGCAGCCCCGCGACCGCGAGCGCGCCCAGCACCGCCGAAGGCCCCGGCACCGTCGTCACCGCGAGCCCGGCGTCGAGCACGGCCCGCACCAGCTTGAAGCCGGGGTCGGACACGAGCGGGGTGCCGGCGTCGGAGACCAGCGCCAGCGCGGCGCCCTGCTCGAGCCGCGCCAGCGCGCGCGGCCGCATCTCGGCCGCGTTGTGCTCGTGATAGGGCTGGAGCGGCACCTGGATGGCGTAGCGGTCGAGCAGGCGGCGGGTGACGCGGGTATCCTCGGCGAGGACGAGGTCGGCGGCGGCCAGCGTCTGGAGCGCGCGCAGGCTGGCGTCGGCGAGGTTGCCGATCGGCGTCGCCACCACATGGAGCCCGGGCGCGAGCCTGGGCGCCGCCAAGCGCACGCCCTCGATGCTGAAGCCTCGGGCCGTGGGCGCAGCGGTGGATGAGGCGTCCTGCGCCCGCGCGGCGCTTGGCATCGGTGGATCCGTCGTCTACCAAGGAGAATGCGACGTTACGCCGGGGCGGCAAGGCGGGCAACGCAGCCTCCCCACGGCCAGGGGGCGCGGCGCCGGGCGCCGCCCCCGGATGAGGGGCCAGCCGACATGCAGCGAACCACCCGCCGCTTCCTCCTGCGCTCGGCCATGGCGGCCGCGGGGCTTCTTGCGCTCGCCGGCTGCACCAGCTTCGGCGATACCGGCGTCGGCGGGGGCACGGTCGCCGCCGCGGCGCCTCCGACCGCCGCGCCGCCGCCGGGCGACGTCATCGGCCAGGGCCCGGTGAAGGTGGCGCTGATCCTGCCGCTCGGCGCCTCCGGCACCACCGCCGCGGTCGGCCGCTCGATGCGGAATGCGGCCCAGCTCGCAGTCGCGGAGTTCAACAACCCGCAGATCCAGGTCATGGTCGAGGACGACCAGGCGACGCCGCAGGGCGGCCAGGCCGCCGCCCAGCAGGCGGTGCAGCAGGGCGCGAGCCTGATCCTCGGCCCGGTCTTCGCCGCGAGCGTCGCCGCCGCCGGCCAGGTGGCGCGCCCGGCCAACATCCCGATCATCGCCTTCTCGACCGATGCCAATGTCGCCCGGCCGGGCGTCTATCTCCTGAGCTTCCTGCCGAAGTCCGACGTCGACCGCATGGTCACCTATGCCGCCTCGCGCGGCCGCCATTCCTTCGTCGCCCTCCTGCCCGAGGGGGCCTACGGCACGGTGGTCGGCGGCGCCCTGCAGCAGGCGGTGCCGCAGGCCGGCGGCCGGGTGGTCGCGATCGAGCGCTACGACGCCCGCGACCGCGCCTCGATGCAGGCCGCGGTCCAGCGCATCGCCGGCGCCGCCAAGGAGGCCGACGCGATCTTCCTGCCCGATGCCGGCGACACCGTGCCGACGCTGGTCGGGATGCTGAACGCCGCCGGCGTCGACACCCACCGCGCGCTGGTGATGGGCACCGGCCAGTGGAACAACGATCCCCGGATCACGACCGCGCCGGTGATGGCCGGCGCGGTGTTCCCGGCGCCTGACGCCGCCGGCTTCCAGGCCTTCAGCCAGCGCTACCAGGCCAAGTTCGGTTCGGCCCCGGTCCGCACCGCGACGCTCGCCTACGACGCCGTGCTCCTCGCCGCGGCGCTGACCCAGACCCAGCAGGGGCCCGACCGCTTCTCCCAGGGGATCCTGACCAACCCGTCCGGCTTCCAGGGCATCGACGGCATCTTCCGCTTCCGCGCCGACGGCACCAACGAGCGCGGCCTCGCCGTCATGCAGGTCGGCCATGGCGGCGCCCAGGTGGTGAGCCCGGCGCCGAGGAGCTTCGCCGGCGCGCCGGGGCTTTAGGCAGCCCGTGGTGCGACATCGATCCGCACAGCGAGACCGGCGCGGGACGCCAGGTTCATGAGCGCATCGAGGGAAAACTTTTCGATCCGTCCGCGCAGGAGGTCGTTCAGCCGCGGCTGCGTAACACCAAGCCGCCGCGCCGCTTCAGCCTGAGTCAGGCACCAGCCCTCCGCTGCCTCGCGGATGGCAATCATCAGCGCGGCCTTGGCCTTCATGTTCGCTGCGGCTTCCGGGCTCGCCTCGATGGCATCCCAGATGCTCTCGAATCGATCCTCGTTCATCGGCTGCTTCTCCAAGACAGGTCTTTCAATCGCGCTGCCGCTAGGTCGAGGTCGCGCTGCGAGGTCGCTTGCGTCTTCTTCTGGAACACGTGAAGGACATAGATGGCCTCGGGCAACGTCGCGATGTAGATCGCGCGGAAGGCTCCCAGCGTGTCGCGGACGCGAATTTCGCGGACGCCCGGCCCGGTCACCCTCAGCGGCTTCCAATCGTCCGGGTCCAGGCCGCGCTGGAGGCGATCGATCTGAAATCCCAGCGCGCGCCGGGGCCGTTCCGGAACAGCGCGCAGTCGCGCAAGCGAATCGCCTAAGAACCGGACCGGCTTCATGGGTTTCTATATCAGAATCAAGATAAGCGTCCATATCCCATGTGCCATCGTCCGCTCGGTTGTCCCGGCGTGCCCGCGTCACTAGATTGCGCGCGAGCAGCAGGAACAGGATGACGACCGTCGAGACCAGGCCGGCCGCAGAGCCGCCGGGCTATCGCGCCCGCCGCAACCAGATGCGTCCCCGCGGCCTGCGGTGGCGTCTCAGGCCCTACGCGGATCGCGTGGTCGAGGCCTTGCGGCGCCGGCGCGGCGCCATGGACACGCCGTGGCGCGGCTTCCTC
>DASZVN010000101.1:0-21964 GCA_035547055.1 Hyphomicrobiales bacterium | reverse complement strand
GTCTTGGCGTCGTGGATGCGATAGAGCACGGCGTAGCGGTTCGCGCCCGTGAGCGTCGCGAAGAACGCCTTGGCTTCCGGGTTGCGGTCGAGCGCCAAGGCGAGGTCCGGCGGCACCTCCATGCGGCTCTGCGGCGCATAGGCGGCGGCCCAGCGCCCGTCGGCCTTGGCGAGCTCCACCTGCCTGAGGCCGGCCGGCGCCATGCGGTTCCCGGCGATCAGGCGCTCGGCCGCGATGCGGTTGCGTTCAGACCATTTGCTCCGCGGACCGCGCGGCGTGAAGCGGACCAGCCAGAAATCGGCATCGAAGCGGTCGAGCTGGCCGTCGATCCAGCCATGGGCGAGCGCCGCCTCGATCGCGTCGTCCTTGGCAACGGTCACGGTGCCGGCGGACTTCTTGGCGAATTTCAGCCACACGCCCGCCGAAGCCGCGCCATGAGCGGCGAGCCAGCCCTCCCACGCCGCCCGGTCCGCGAACGCCATGATCGGCAATCCCTTGTGCTCGGCCACGACAGCCTCCCTGGGGCGGCGCCCGCCGCCTTGCCCCCCCTTCCCGGCCTTCCCATAATGCGCGCCGAATGACCGGCGGGTCGGTGCCGGCACGGCAGGGAGGGATGCGCATGTCGGAGAAGATCTATCCGGTTTCGCCGGAATGGTCGGCTCGCGCCTGGGTCGACGAGAAGAAATATCGCGAGCTCTATGCCCGCTCGATCAAGGACCCGGCGGGCTTCTGGGGCGAGGTCGGGCACCGGCTCGACTGGGTCAAGGCGCCGACGAAGATCAAGAACACCTCGTTCGCGCCGGGCAACGTCTCGATCAAATGGTACGAGGACGGCGTCCTCAACGTCGCGGCCAACTGCGTCGACCGCCACCTCGCCGCCCGCGGCGACCAGGCGGCGATCGTCTGGATCGGCGACGAGCCCGGCGAGCGCCGCGTCATCACCTATCGCGAGCTGCACCGCGAGGTCTGCCGCTTCGCCAACGTGCTGAAGGCCTACGGCGTCAAGAAAGGCGACCGCGTCACCATCTACCTGCCGATGGTGCCGGAGACGGCGTTCGCGATGCTGGCCTGCGCCCGCATCGGCGCAATCCATTCGGTGGTGTTCGCCGGCTTCTCGCCGGAATCGCTCGCCGGCCGCATCCTCGACTGCGACTCGCCGATCGTGATCACCGGCGACGAGGGCCTGCGCGGCGGCCGCAAGGTGCCGTTGAAGGCCAATACCGACGCCGCGCTGGAGAAGTGCCCCGGCGTCAAGACCGTCCTCGTGGTGCGCCGCACCGGCGGCGACATCGCGATGAAGGCCGGCCGCGACGTCTGGTATCATGAGGCGGCAGCCAAGGTCTCCGAGGATTGCCCGGCCGAGGCCATGGGCGCGGAGGACCCGCTGTTCATCCTCTACACGTCGGGCTCGACCGGAAAGCCGAAGGGCGTGCTCCACACCTCGGCCGGCTACCTCGTCTACGTCTCGTACACGTTCCAGCTCATCTTCGACTATCACGAGGGCGAGGTCTACTGGTGCAGCGCCGACGTCGGCTGGGTCACGGGCCACAGCTATATCGTCTACGGCCCGCTCGCCTGCGGCGCGACCACGGTGATGTTCGAGGGCACGCCGAACTATCCGTCGAACTCGCGCTTCTGGGAGATCGTCGACGAGCAGAAGGTCAACATTTTCTACACCGCGCCGACGGCGATCCGCGCCCTGATGCAGCTCGGCGACGAGCCGGTGAAGAAGACCTCGCGAAAATCGCTCCGCGAGATCGGCACCGTCGGCGAGCCGATCAATCCCGAGGCCTGGGAATGGTACTACCGCGTCGTCGGCGACAGCCGCTGCCCGGTGGTCGACACCTGGTGGCAGACCGAGACCGGCGGCGCGCTGATCTCGCCGCTCCCCGGCGCGACCGCGCTCAAGCCCGGCTCGGCGACCAAGCCGCTGTTCGGCATCCAGCCCGCGATCCTCGACAACGACGGCCATGAGCTCGAGGGCGCCGCAACCGGCAACCTCGTCCTCAAGGATTCCTGGCCCGGCCAGATGCGCACGGTCTATGGCGACCACAAGCGCTTCGAGGAAACCTATTTCTCGCAGTTCCCGGGCTATTACACCACGGGCGACGGCTGCCGCCGCGACGAGGACGGCTATTACTGGATCACCGGCCGGGTCGACGACGTGCTGAACATCTCCGGCCATCGCATGGGCACCGCCGAGGTGGAATCGGCGCTGGTGGCCCATCCGAAGGTCGCCGAAGCCGCCGTGGTCGGCTATCCGCACGAGATCAAGGGCCAGGCGATCTACGCCTACGTGACCCTGATGGCGACGGACGCGCCGAGCGAGGAGCTGCGCGTCGAGCTGGTGCAGTGGGTGAGGAAGGAGATCGGCCCGTTCGCCCAGCCCGACCGGATCCAGTTCGCACCCAGCCTGCCCAAGACCCGCTCCGGCAAGATCATGCGCCGCATCCTCCGCAAGGTCGCCGAGAACGACTTCGCCAATCTCGGCGACACCTCGACGCTCGCCGACCCCAGCGTCGTCCGCGACCTCGTCGAGGAGCGCAGCCGCATGGCGTGAGGCCGTCGTCGTCCGCCGGCGTCGCAGCCCCTCACCCGGATCGCCCGTGCAGCAGGCGACCGGGTGAGGGGCGCTGCCGCCCGTTGCTCCTGCTCCCGGGAAATCCCGCACGGCCTCGTAGGTGGGCATCGGCAGCGCCGATGCCCGCGGCAAGCGCCGCACGTGGGCAACGCGATGCGTTGCCCACCTACGTGACGACTCCGCTGGGCGAGGCGGGAGCGCTACGCGTCGAGGAATTCCGCGACCAGCGGCTTCAGCGCGTCGAGGCGCTCGACCTGGGGGACGTGGCCGCAATCCGCGATGATCTCGACCCTCGACTTGGAGAGCCGCCGGGCGAACTCGTCGGCGTAGCGCACCGAAACCAGGGCGTCGTCCTCGCCCCACACGATCAGGGTCGGCGCGGTGACGCGATGGAGGCGCTTGTCCAGGCCCTTGTCCGGGATCGGCCAGACGAATTTCCCGGTGGAGCCGAGCGCCCATACCAGGTCGGCCTGGATCACCGCGGCGGCCTTGGGATCGTTCGGCATCGTCAGCGCGGCCTGCACCGGCGCGGAGTCGAGGTGCTTGTAGAGCGTCGCCGCCAGGTCTTCGGGTGACATCAGCATGTAGGGCGCCACCGGCGCGTCGTCGCGCCAGAGGCCGATGGGGTCGAGCAGCACCATCCGCGACACCCGCTCGGGCCGGAAGGCGGCGACTTCGCAGGCCATCATCCCGCCGAACGAGGTGCCGACCACCGGCACCGCGCCGAGCTTCAGCGCGTCGAAGATCTCGTCGTAGATCAGGAGCAGATCCCACAGGCTGTCGACGTCGTGGATCGCCTCGCGGGCGGTCGCGCCGGTGCCGGGGTGGTGCGGCGCGTAGACGGTGTGGCGCTCGGTGAGCCACTCGACGAACGGATCCCACATCGGGCCGCCGGCGGCGTGGAGGAAGACCAGCGGCGGCCCCTTGCCGCCGACCGCGACCTTGGCCTCGAAGCCGCAATGGCGGACCGGGATCGTCACTACCTCGGGAGCGGGCATGGCTCGAAGTCCTGAACGGGAGAAGCGGTGATGGGCGGCGTTCGGCTCAGGCGGTCGCCGGCGCGGGCGCACGCGCCATCCGTCCGCGGAGCCGCTCGGGCCACCATCGGTTCTCCCAGTCCTGGTCCTCCCAGACCGCGTGCAGATGCGGCAGCACCTCGCGGCCGAACAGCTCGATGTTGCTGCGGGCGAGGTCGGTCGGCATCGAGCCGAACTGCAAGACCGTCATCAGGTGGCCGACATTCAGCCGCTTCGCCATGGCCGCGAGCTTTTCGCGCACGGTCGAGGGACTGCCGAGGACGACGAATTCCTCGTCGATCATGTCCCGGGCGTTGAGCGGCTTCAGGTCCTTCACGAAGTCGCTGTACTTCAGGAGGTTGGTGCCCTGCATGAAGATGTTCAGAAGGCTTCTGTATTCGGTATTGCCGGGCGGCGAGATGTAGTGCAGCGGCAGGTGCAGGAGCTTGTGGTAGAAATATTCGACGTGGCGGCCGTAGAGCTCCTCGGCCTCGCGGTCGGTCGCGGCGACGCCGACGAGCTGGAGGAACGAGGCGCGGTAGGGATTGCGATCGCGGCCCTTCTGGACCGCGCGCTCCCAGAACCGGTCCATCACGTTCTCGGCCGAGCGGCCGCCGAAATAGCTGAGATAGGCGTAGGGCAGGTCGCGCTCGTGGCAATAGTCCCAGGTCGAGGACGAGGCGGCGCCGGGGATCAGGAGCGGCGGGTGCGGCTGCTGCACCGGGCGCGGCCAGAGATTGACCCGCGGGAGCTGGAAATACTTGCCGTTCCAGGCGAAGATCTCCCTCGCCGTCCACGCCTTCAGCATCAGGTCGATGCCCTCGCGCCAGCGCCCGCGCTGCTCGATCGGGGTGACGCCGTAGCTCACCGTGACGTCGTTGCCGAGCCCGGCCGGCAGCCCCGCGACGAGCCGGCCGCCGCTGATGCAGTCGAGCACGGCATATTCCTCGGCGATGCGGATCGGCGGCGAGGTCGCCGAGATGGTGGCGCCGAGCTGGACGATGGCGACGTCGTCGAGCCCCTGGTCGCGCGTCATCTTGGCGAGGATGGCGCCGAACAGGTTGGGGTTGCACATGAAGCCGTAGGCGTTCTGGTGGTGCTCGTTGGTGCCGACGCCGTCGAAGCCGAGCCTTGCCGCCAGCATCAGCTCGTCGATCGACCAGTTGTAGAAATCGGTGACCTTGTCGGCGTCGCCGACCTCGCGGAACGGCGGGTCGATCCAGGCGGACGGGTAGCGCTTCTCGAAATCGTCGGGAAGCTCGCGATAGGGCATGAAATGGAACAGCGTAACCTTCATGGCGTCGCTCCCTGTTCTGCCCGCGTGAGGCGGCTTTTGTCTTTGGTTTGGGGTCAGCGTAAGCGCCGCCTCTTCCGCCGGTCAACCGGCGGACCGGACCCTTGTAGGGTGCGCATGCGCACCATGCGCATCATCCAGGCGACCGCCTCTCCGTCATGGCCGGCCCTGGGCCGGGCATCCACGAGTTTGCAGCGCCGGCCCAAAGTAAGTCGTGGATGGCCGGGACAAGCCCGGCCATGACGGCGGGGCGGAATTTGCTCTAGCATCGCGGCGCCGGCATGGGGGAACAGGGATGGCCAGGAAGCTTCATTCAGTCGATCATTTCCGCAGCGCTGCCGAGCGGCGGCTGCCGCGCTTCGTGTTCGACTATGTCGACGGCGGCGCCGGCTCGGAGAGCAGCGTGCGCCGCAACGTCGATGCGCTTGAGGCGGTGCGTCTCGTGCCGCGCATCCTCAACGACTGCTCGACCCGCGACCTCTCGACCGAGCTGTTCGGCCATCGCTACGCGGCGCCGTTCGGCGTCGCCCCGATCGGCTTCCAGAACCTGATCTGGCCGGGCGCCGACCTCGCCCTGGCGAAATCGGCGGCGGCGATGAACCTGCTCTACGTGCTCTCGACGGCCGGCACCGCCTCGGTCGAGGACATCGCGGCGGTCGCGCCGAACCATTTCTGGTTCCAGCTCTATATCGGCGGCGACGACGAGATCGCCTACGACCTCGTCGCCCGCGCCGAGGCGGCCGGGGCGTCTGCCCTCGTCGTCACCGTCGACGTGCCGATCGGCTCCAAGCGCATCCGCGACCTTCGGAACGGCTTCACCCAGCCGTTCCACCCGCGGCCGGCGATGGCGTGGCAGCTCGCGAGCCACCCGGCCTGGAGCCTCGCCACGCTGAAGTCCGGCGGGCCACGCTTCCGCAACATGGAAAAATATGTCGCGCCCGGGACACCGACCGCCGGCGTCGCCGGGCGGATCGGCTCGCTCGCCGGCGCCCGGCTCGACTGGAACATGGTGGCGGAGATTCGCCGCCGCTGGCCGCGCAAGCTGCTGCTCAAGGGCGTGATGCATCCCGGCGACGCCCGCCGCGCCGCCGAATCCGGCGTCGACGGGGTGATCGTCTCGAACCACGGTGGCCGGCAGTGGGCGGGCGTGCCGGCGACGATCGAGGCGTTGCCCGAGATCCGACAGTCTGTCGGGCGCTCGGCCGCGGTGCTGTTCGACGGCGGGCTGCGCTCGGGCGACGACATCGCCAAGGCGATCGCGCTCGGCGCCGACTTCGTCCTGCTCGGCCGCGCCTTCATGTACGGCGTCGGCGCGATGGGCGCCGAGGGCGGGCCGCGCACGATGAAGATGCTCTACGACGAGCTCGACAACGCCATGTGCCAGCTCGGCGCCCGCAATATCGCCGAGCTCGCCGCCCTCGACGTGCGCCCGCCGCGGGCGATGTGATATTCGGTAGGGCGCGCACGCGAGGCGTGGGCACCGACGGCGCGCATCGGCAAGCCGATGCGCATCCTATTTCGACTTGTGCTCCGGCTTGCCCTTGCGGCTGGTCGAGGCCATCCGGTCGAGCTCCTTCTCGCTCATCGACTTGTACATCGACTTCGAGGCGCCCTTGAGCGAGCCGACCTTGGTGTCGCCGCGCTTGGCCGAGAGGGCGGCGCCGGCCGCCTTCTGCTGCGCCTGGGATTTCGCGGGCATGTCGCCCTCCTGATGTCTTGCGGCACGCGCCGCCAACCCCACTCAACGGCGCACGGCCGGGCCGGGTTTCGTCCCGGCCAGCCGGGGTGGCGCCGGAGCCCCGCGTGCTGGTAGTCTCGCGCGATCTCGGCACAGGCGAGGCTGGCAATGGACGGAGCGCAGGAACGGCTCGATCAGGCGGCGGCGGCGGCCGCGACGGCCACCGCGGGGCGGCCGCTCGACGAGCGCGCGGACGCGGTCGAGCACGCGCTCGGCGTCGAGCTCGACCGGGTGGCGACCAAGTCGGTGCTGTTCATGTCCGGCGATGTCGATCCGACCCGGATCGAAGGCTTCGGCGGCGACGGCTCCGGCCGCTACATGCTGCTCGGCCAGGACCCGCGCCTCCAGCCGATGCCGGACAAGCCGACGCTGGTCGATTTCTTCCGCCTGCGCTTCCGCTCCTACCAGCACATGCTGCAGAGCGCCCGCCTCGCCCGTCTTGCCGGCCACAGCGAGAAGGTGGTGCTGGCCTGCCTCCTCCACGACATCGCGGTGGTCGGCTTCATCCGGCCCGACCACGGCTACTGGGGCGCGCAGCTCGTCGAGCCCTATGTCGACCCCGAGGTGGCCTGGGCCATCAAGTACCACCAGGCGCTGCGCTTCTTCCCGGACGAGAGCGTCGGCTACGAATATCCCGAGATGTACGCGCGCTATTTCGGCGCCGACTACGCGGTCGCGCCCTATATCCGCCGCGACTACGAGGAAGCCCGCCGCCACAAATGGTACATGACCGGGCGCCTCATCACGCTGAACGACATCTATGCGTTCGACCCCAACGTGACGGTCGAGCTCGACGATTTCACCGACATCATCGGCCGCAATTTCCGCCAGCCGGCGGAAGGGCTCGGCTTCGACGGCAGCCCCTCGGCCCATATGTGGCGCACGATGATCGCGCCGACCCGGGCGCTGTAGCCGGCGGGGCGCGCATCGCAGCACCCGGAAATGTGGGCTAGGCTCGCGCCGGGGAGCGTCGAGCGGAGGCCACGATGAAGATCGCGATCATCGGCGCTGGCCATGTCGGCCAGGCGCTGGCGGAAGGCTGGGCCAAGGCCGGCCATGAGGTGATTTTCGGGGTGCGCGACCCGGCCAAAGGCGGCCCGGGCGATGCCCCGCGCAAGAGGGTGCCCGAGGCTGCCGCGGGGGCCGAGGTCGTCGTGCTGGCGACGCCCTGGCGCGAGGCCGAGAACGCGATCCGCGCTGCCGGCGGCCTCGCCGGCAAGATCGTGATCGACTGCACCAATCCGCTCGGGCCGACCGAAAGCGGCCTCGGCCTCGTCGTCGGCTTCTCCACCTCGGCCGGCGAGGCAGTCGCCGGCTGGGCGACCGGGGCCGCGGTGTTCAAGACGCTGAACCAATGCGGCTTCGCGGTGATGCGCGACGCCCGCGCCTTCGGGCCTCCGAAGCCGGTGATGTTCGTCGCCGGCAACGACGAGGCGAAGAAGCCGGTGGTGATGAGCCTCGTCGGCGATCTCGGCTTCGAGGCCGCCGACGGCGGGCCGCTCCGCAACGCCCGCCTGCTCGAGCCGCTGGCGATGGCCTGGATCGACCGCTCGATGTCCGGCCGCGACCGCGATTTCGCCTTCGCCCTGACGCGGAAGAAATAGCCGCCGGTCAGCCCCGCCTGGCGTCCTGGATGGCGCGCCACACCCGGTAGGGCGTCGTCGGCATGTCGAGATGGGTCACGCCGAGCGGCGCCAGCGCATCGACGATGGCGTTGACCGCGACCGCAAGCGCCGGCGTCGTGCCGCCCTCGCCGCCGGGGCGGATGCCGAGCGGATGGCTCGTCGCCGGCAGCTCGGCGAGGCGGGCATCGAACATCGGGAACTCGTCGGCCCGCGGGATCGGGTAGTCCATGAACGAGCCCGCGAGCGGCTGGCCGGTCTCCGGGTCCATGACGCAGTGCTCCATCAGCGCCTGGCCCATGCCCTGCACGATGCCGCCGTGGCTCTGGCCCTCGACCACCATCGGGTTCACCGCCCGGCCGACGTCGTCGATGCAGGTGTGGCGGACGATCGCGACCCGCCCGGTCTCGGGATCGACCTCGACCTCGCAGACATGCGAGCCGAACGGGAAGGCGAGCCCGCCGATCATCTTGTCCGAGGTCGCGGCGAGCCTGCCGCGGAGCGGCTCCGGCAGGCCGTCGCCCTTCTCCGCCGCGGCCGCCGCCTCGTAGAGCGTCATGCCGCGGTCGGTGCCGGCGACGACGAAGCGGCCGTCGGCAAACTCGATGTCGCCAACCGCCGCCTCGAGCTTCGCCGCGGCGATCTCCTTGCCCTTGGCGACGATCTCGTCGGTCGCCGCCTTGATGACGATGCTGGCGAAGCGCATCGAGCGGCCGGAATGCGAGCCGCCGCCGGCATGGACGATGTCGGTATCACCGAAGCGCACCGTCACGTCGTCGAAATCGACCGCGAGCCAGTCGCTCATGAGCTGTGCGAAGGTGGTCTCGTGGCTCTGCCCGGTCGGCGCGGTGCCGAGCACGGCATCGACGCGGCCTTCGGAAGAAACGACGATGTCGGCGCGCTCGCGCGGCATGCCGCTCGCAGTCTCGACGTAGTTCGCGACGCCGATGCCGCGAAGCTTGCCGCGCCGCTTCGCCTCCTCGCGCCGGGCCGGGAAGCCGGCCCAGTCGGCCGCCTCGACGGTCGTCATCATGAGATCGGCGTAGTTGCCGTTGTCGTAGGTCACGCCGACCGGGTTCCGGTACGGCATCGCCTCGGGCGCGATCAGGTTCTTCCGCCGCAGCTCGACCCGGTCGAAGCCGCCCTCGCGCGCGGCAAGGTCGATCAGCCGCTCGATCACGAAGATCGCCTCGGGGCGGCCGGCACTGCGATAGGGAATGGTCGAGGGCGTGTTGCTCATGACGGCGCGGCCGCGGACATGGGCCGCCGGCACCGCATAGACGCTGGTCATGAGCTGGACGCCCTTGTTGAGGGCGACGAAGGACGCGGTGTGGGCGCCGACATTGGAGAGGTTGCTGGTGCGGACCGCGAGGAAGCGGCCGTCGGCATCGAGCGCGAGCTCGGCCTCGACGAAGAGGTCGCGGCCCTGGTAGTCGCTGACGAAGGCCTCGCTGCGCTCGACGAGGTGCTTGACCGGCCGGCCCAGCCGCTCCGCCATCCATGGCAGGAGCCCCCACTCCGGGTGGAAGGCGTTGCGGGTGCCGAAATTGCCCCCGACGTCCTGCGGCGTGATGATCCGCGTCCGCTCCAGCGGCACGCCGAGCACGGTCGACAGCTCCTCGCGGAGCCGCGTCACGCCGATGCCGCCGCAGGCATAGAGCACGTAGCGCTGCGTCTCCTTGTCGAAGGCGCCGATCGCGGTGCGCGGCTCCATGTGGACGCCGGTGACGCGCTGCACCCACGTGACGAGCTTCACGCGGTGGGCAGCCTTGGCGAAGGCGGCCTCGGTCGCGGCGGCGTCGCCGATCTCGCAATCGAGCGCGAGGTTCTTCGGCACCTCGGGCCAGAGCTCCGGCGCGCCGGGCTTGACCGCCTCCGGCGTCGCGGTGACCGCGGGCAGCGGCTCCCAGTCGACCACGACCTGCTCGGCGGCGTCCTTCGCCTCCTCCTGGCTCTCCGCCACCACCATCGCGACGATCTCGCCGGCGAAGCGGACGATCTCGGACTGGAGCGGAACGTGCGGCGTCGTCAGGCGCTCGGTGCCGTCGCGGTTGGCGAGGCCGACGTCGGAGCCGCCCTTCGAGCTGCCGGTGGCGTGGAGGATCGACTTCAGTGCGGCGGTGTCGGCCGCGGTGACGACGGCGAGGACGCCCGGCATGGCCTTGGCGGCCGTCGTGTCGATCGAGCGGATGCGGGCGTGGGCGTGGGGGGAGCGCACGAAGGCGGCATAGGCCGTGCCGGGCAGGTGGATGTCGTCGGCATAGGTGCCCTGACCGGTGACGAGGCGAAAATCCTCCTTGCGAGCGACCGGCTCGCCGATCCGCACTCTGGGCATAGCCCCTCCCGACGCTCGACCTGGCCAGCCCCTCCGGGCCGGCGCGCGGCATAGAAATCACGGCCGGCGGCGGATGCCAACCGTCAGGCGGCAGCCGCCGGCGCGGGCGCGAGCGCGGCGAAATGGCCGCGGCGCTGGAGCCAGGCGAGGAGCGCGAGGCCGGGGAGCGCGACGACGGCGCAGAGCGCGAAGAACGCGACCCAGCCGATCGCTCCGGCGGCGAAGCCCGCGGTCGAGGACAGGACGGTGCGGCCGACCGCGGCGAGCGCGGTCAAGAGCGCGAACTGCGTCGCGGTGTGGGCGGCGTTGCGGCAGAGCCCGGAGAGATAGGCGACGAAGATCACCGTGCCGACGGCGCTGGTGAAATTCTCAGCCGAGATGCTCACCACCAGCGCCGGCTTCCACGGCCCGACCATGGCCTGCCACGAGAAGGCGAGGTTGGCGGCGGCCTGGAGGATGCCGCCGATCCAGAGCGCGCGGGCCATCGGCTGGGTGCGGGCGATGGCGCCGCCGAGGAAGCCGCCGAGCAGCGTCGCGATCAGGCCGACGCCCTTCACGACGGCGGCGTAGGTCGCCTTGTCGAAGCCGATGGCGAGGACGAACGGCCCGGTCATCGCGCCGGCGAAGGCGTCGCAGAACTTGTAGAGCACGACGAAGGCCAGCACCGCCCAGGCGTCGGCGCGGCCGAGGAAGTCCGCGAAGGCGCCGACGGCCGCCTGGACCAGGCGCCGCCCGGCGCCGGTGCCGGCCTCGGCGGCCTCGGCCACGGCGCTTGCGGCCGGCTCGCGCGAGAAGAGCGTCGCGATCAGCCCGACCACGACCAGCACCGCCATCGCGGCGTAGCCGAGCGCCCAGTCGGCCGGCGGCTTCACCCCGCGAAACTCGAGCAGCGCCACCAGCGCGACGACGCCGGCCGAGGCCACCAGCATCGCCACCCGGTAGGCGGCGACGAACAGCGCCATGCCGGCGGCCTGCTCGTCGGTCCGCAGCGTCTCGACCCGGAAGGCGTCGATCACGATGTCCTGGGTCGCCGAGGCCGCGGCGACGAAGAGCGCGCCGAGCGCGACCAGCCACGGCGTCGCCCTTGGATCGAGCGAGCCGAGAAACAGGATCGCCACGACGAGAACGAGCTGGCTCAGGACCAGCCAGCCGCGGCGGCGTCCGAGCAGCCGCGTCAGCCCCGGCACGCGCCACGCGTCGACCAGCGGCGCCCACAGGAACTTCAGCGTGTAGGGCAGGCCGACCAGGGCGAACAGGCCGATGGTGCCGAGCGCGATGCCGCGGTCGGCGAGGCGCAGCATCAGGGTCGAGCCCGACAGCGCCAGCGGCAAGCCCGACGAGAAGCCCAGCAGCATGATCAGGAGGAGCCGCCGCTCGGTATAGACCGCGAGCGCGGCACGGAAGCGGGCGAGGCGGGATAGCCCCGCCCCGTCGGCGGCGGCCGCGCCGGTGCGAGCCTCGCTCATCGGCGCCGTGCCCCCTCCACCATGCTTCGCATGGTCCCCCTCCCCCATCTGCGATGGGGGAGGATCCGCCCGCGGCGAAGCCCTGATCCTCCCCTGCGAAGCGGGGGAGGTGGCGAGCGCAGCGAGACGGAGGGGGCCCGGAAACCAGTCACCCTCTGATCAGCCCCCGGCGAGGCCGGCGGCGGCGATGCCGGCCATGGCCGCGGCCTCGTCGTTGTCGGAGGTGTCCCCGGAGACGCCGACGGCCCCGACGATCTCCGCGCCTTCCTTGACGATGACGCCGCCCGCGACCGGCACCAGCCGGCCGTCGAACACGTGGGCCAGCGCGGCGGTGAAATGGGGCCGGTCCTCGGCGATCTTGCCGAGCGCGCGCGAGTTCACCCCCATGCCGAGGGCGCCGAGCGCCTTGCCGGTCGCGATCTCGGCCCGCTTCCAGGCGTTGTTGTCCTCGACGGCGGCGGCCTTGAGCGCGCCGCGCGCGTCGAACACCAGGACGGCGAGCGGCTTCATGCCCTTCTCGCGGCCATGGGCGAGGGCGGCCGAGACGATGGTCTGGGCAGCGGCGAGGGTCAGCGACATCGGATTTCCTCCTCGAGGATCTTCAACGGGCGGCGACGGCGAGCGCGGCGCCGAGCATCGCGGTGCCGGCGGCGCGGTTGACGAGGCGGACGGCGCGGGGGCTCGTGACGTAGCGGCGGGCGCGCAGCGCGAGCACGACGTAGCCGCCGAGCACGACGACGAGGATCGGCACCATCACCGCGACCAGCGCGACGTAGCCCGCGAGGTCGAGCGCGCGGAGGTCGATCAGGCTCGGCAGCAGCGCGAGATAGAACGCCATCACCTTGGGATTGCCGAAGGTGAGAAACAGCGCGGCGAGGAAGCTGCCGCCGGTCTTCGCCTCGCGCGGCGGCACCGGCAGATGGTCGCCGCGGGCGCGCCACAGCCTGATGCCGAGCCAGGCGAGGTAAAGGGCGCCGAGGATGCGGACGGCGAGGAACAGCGGCGCGAACAGCTTCGCCACCACCGCGAGGCCGAGCACCGCAACCGTCAGCCAGAACACATCGCCCACGATCAGCCCGGCGATGAAGCCCGGCAGGCCGCGGCGGCCGTGGCCGAGCGTGCGCGCGACCAGCGCGACCACGGCCGGGCCGGGCGAGGCCGAGCCGAGCAGCAGAAGCCCGGCGAACAGCAAGAGCGTCGATGGACTCACGGCGGATCCCCGGCCGAACGCGACCGGTTTTCCGCCGAGCCGGGCTCCCCGGCAAGCGGAAAGATCGTGGCGCGCCCTTCGAGCGGGGCGAAGGCGGCGGGGTCGGCGCCGCTGAGCCAGGCCTGCGCGCCCTGCCGCTCCAGCGCCTCGTAGAGCGCGGCGCGGCGCACCGGATCGAGATGGGCCGCGACCTCGTCAAGAAGGAGGATCGGCGTCGCGCCCTCGGCGCGGGCGACGAGGCGGGCGTGGGCGAGGACGAGGCCGACGAGAAGCGCCTTCTGCTCGCCGGTCGAGGACAGGGCCGCGGGCATGTCCTTCGGTCCGTGGCGGACCACGAGGTCGGCGGTCTGCGGGCCCTCGGTGGCGCGGCCGGCCGCGCGATCGCGCGGTCGGAGCGCGCCAAGGCGGTCGCGGAAAGCGTCCTCGACCGCGGCGGCCGGCTCGGCCGCCACCGCCGCCTCCAGCGCGCCGTCGAGGGCGAGGCCGGCCCAGGGGAAAGCATCGTCGCCCCGCGTCTCCGCGATCAGCGCGACGAGGCGGGCGACGGCGTCCGCCCGCGCGGCGGCGATCGCGACCGCGAGCTCGGCCGCTTCGCGCTCCAGCGCCGCCAGCCAGCGCTCCTCGCCGCCGCGCTCTTCCAGGAGACGGTTGCGGTCGCGCAGCACCCGCTCATAGGCGGCGACGCGGGCGCCGTGGGCCGGATCGAGCGCCAGCACCAGCCGGTCGAGAAAGCGGCGCCGGTCGGACGGCGGGCCGGTAAAGAGGCCATCCATCGCCGGCGTCAGCCAGACGATGCGAAGGTGCTCGGCGAAGGCGGCGCTGCCGGGTGCGGGCGCCCCGGCGATGCGCCAGCGCCGCGCGCCGCCCGGCTCGGTCCCGGTGCCGAGCGCGATCGGGCCGACGACGCCCTCGACCTCGGCCGCGACCGCCCACATCCCCTCCCCGCCGATGCGGGCGAGGTCCCCCGCCGCGGCGCGACGGAGCCCCCGTCCCGGTGCCAGCAGCGAGATCGCCTCGAGCACGTTGGTCTTGCCGGCGCCGTTCGGCCCGACCAGGGCGACGCTCCGGCCGCCGGTCGCGAGGTCGAGCGTCGCGTGGTTGCGGAAATCGGTCAGGCGGAGCCTGAGGATCGCCGTCCGCTGGGGGGCAGAAATGGTCATCGCGCACCCGTCATGCCCGGACCTGACCCGGGCATCCACGAGTTCGCGAGCGCTGCGGCTGAAGAAAGTCGTGGATGGCCGGGACATGCCCGGCCACGACGGTAGAGATACCCCGTCGAAATCGAAGCGTCACACCCGCATCGGCATCAGGACGTAGAGCGCGGACGAGCCGTCGTCGTCCTGGATCACCGTGGGCGAGCCCGGGTCGGCGAGCTTCATCACCGCGGACGGGCTCTCGATCTGCTGGGCGATGTCGAGGAGGTAGCGCGAGTTGAAGCCGATATCGAGCGGGTCGGCGGCGTACTCGACCTCCATCTCCTCGGTGGCGCTGCCGGCGTCGGGGTTGGTCACCGACAGCACGAGGCGGCCCTGCTGCAAGGACAGCTTCACTGCGCGGCCGCGCTCGGACGAGATCGTCGAGACGCGGTCGACCGCGTTCAGGAACTCGCCCTTGTCGAGGGTGAGCCGCTTGTCGTTGCCGAGCGGGATGACCCGCGCGTAGTCGGGGAAGGTGCCGTCGATCAGCTTCGAGGTCAGGGTCACGCCGCCGATGGCGAAGCGGATCTTCGCGGACGACAGCTCGATCGACACCTCGCCCTCGGGGTCCTCGATCAGGCGCTGCACCTCGGCGACGGTCTTCCTCGGCACGATGACGCCGGGCATCTGCTCGGCGCCGGCCGGCGCCGGCAGCTCGATGCGGGCGAGGCGATGGCCGTCGGTCGCGACCGCGCGGAGCCGCGGGCTGCCGTCGACGTCGAGGGTGTGGAGGTAGATGCCGTTGAGATAGTAGCGGGTCTCCTCGGTCGAGATCGCGAACTGGGCCTTGTCGATCAGCCGCTTGAGCTCGGCGGCCGGCAGCGTGAAGCGGATCGGGAGCTCGCCCGCGGCGAGGTCGGGGAAATCGGACTCCGGCAGCGTCTGGAGCGAGAAGCGCGAGCGGCCGGAGCGGATGACCAGGGTCGAGCGGTCGGCCGCCTCCTCCAGCGCGACCTCGCTGCCGTCGGGCAGCTTGCGCACGATGTCGTAGAGGGTGTGGGCGGGGACGGTGGTCGCGCCCGGCTCGGCGACGGTCGCGGGCGCCTGCTCGACCACTTCCAGGTCGAGGTCGGTCGCCTGCAGGCGCAGCCCGGTCTCGGTCGCGCGCAGGAGGATGTTGGACAGGATCGGGATCGTCGTCCGCCGCTCGACGACGCGATGCACATGGCCGAGCGACTTGAGCAGCGCCGACCGCTCCAGCGTCACTCTCATGATGGCGGCTCCCCCTTCTGTCCCTCCGGCGCCCTCTCGTTCTGCCGCCGGGACGCGGACATTGGCGGGTCAGGCGGGCGAACGCAAGCGCGGCGGGCCTCGTAGGTGGGCATTCGCAGCATGCCCACGTCCGGCGCGACACGTGGGCAACGCCAGGCGTTACCCACCCTACGAAGCCTCTACCGCGGCAGCGTGGTCTCGCCCATCAGGGCGCGGTCGACCGCGTGGGCGGCCTGGCGGCCCTCGCGGATCGCCCAGACCACGAGCGACTGGCCGCGGCGCATGTCGCCGCAGGCGAACACCTTCTCGCGGCTGGTGGCGTAGCGCAGCGTGTCGGCCTCGACATTGCCGCGCCGGTCGAGCTTGACGCCGAGATCCTTCACCATCCCGTCCCGCACCGGACCGAGGAAGCCCATCGCCAGCAGCACGAGGTCGGCCTTCAGCGCGAACTCGGTGCCGGCGATCGGCCGGAGCTTTTCGTCGAGGCGGATGCATTTCAGGGTGCGGACGCGGCCGGCCTCGCCCTCGAAGGCGACGGTCGAGACGGCGAAGTCGCGCTCGACCCCCTCCTCGTGGCTCGAGGAGGTGCGGAGCTTCAGCGGCCAGTTCGGCCAGGTCAGGAGCTTGTTCTCCTTCTCGGGCGGGCGCGGCATGATCTCGAGCTGGGTCACCGACACCGCGCCCTGGCGGTTGGAGGTGCCGATGCAGTCCGAGCCGGTGTCGCCGCCGCCGATGACGACGACGTGCTTGCCGCCGGCGAGGAGCGGGCGGACGTTGCCGAGCGGCTCGTCGCTGACGCGGCGGTTCTGCTGCGGCAGGAACTCCATGGCGAAATGGATGCCGTCGAGGTCGCGGCCCGGGATCGGGAGGTCGCGCGGCAGCTCGGCGCCCCCCGCCATGACGACCGCGTCGTAGCCCGCGACCAGCTCGTCGATCGGCAGCTCCGGCCCGACATGGACGTTGCAGTGGAAGGTGACGCCCTCGGCCTCCATCTGCCGCACGCGGCGGCCGATGTGGTGCTTCTCCATCTTGAAGTCGGGGATGCCGTAGCGGAGCAGCCCGCCGGGCACCGCGTTCTTCTCGTAGACATGGACGTCGTGGCCGGCGCGGGCGAGCTGCTGGGCGCAGGCGAGGCCGGCCGGGCCCGAGCCGACGATGGCGACCTTGCGCCCGGTCCTGGTCTCCGGCGGCTGCGGCTGGATCCAGCCCTGCTCCCACCCGCGGTCGACGATGGCGCATTCGATCGTCTTGATGGTCACCGGCTGGTCGATGAGGTTCAGCGTGCACGACGCCTCGCACGGCGCCGGGCAGATGCGGCCGGTGAACTCGGGGAAATTGTTGGTCGACAGCAGGTTTCGCAGCGCGCGCTGCCACTCGCCGCGATAGACGAGGTCGTTCCAGTCCGGGATCTGGTTGTTCACCGGGCAGCCGGAATGGCAGTAGGGGATGCCGCAGTCCATGCAGCGCGCGGCCTGGTCGCGGTTCGCCTCCTCGGAGAGGGGGATGACGAACTCGCGATAGTGGCGCACACGGTCGCCGGCCGGCGCGTAGCCCCGGTCGCTGCGATCGATCTCCAGGAAGCCCGTAACCTTGCCCATGCCCGTCCCGTTCTACTCGCGCGGAATGCCCGGCACGCCGCTGATGTCCTGACCCCACGGCAGCGCCGACCGGCACCAGATCTGGCGCCTCGGCGGAAGCTGCGCGCGCTCGCGGATGCTGCCGAGGCGCAGCATGTAGCGCGTCCGGTTGTCGACCGACGTCGAGAACAGCGGCGCGCCGCAATTGCCGCAAAAGCCTTGCGCGCGCTTGTTACCGCTCTCCGCGGTTTTCACGTAGATCGTCGGCGTGCCGCGGACGAGGCGGAAATCCTCAGCCGTGGCGGGGATGCTGGCGCGGAACGGCGATCCGGTCAGCACCTGGCAATCCGTGCAGTTGCAGATCGACGCCGTCGCGGGATCGACTTCGGCCTCGTAGGCGATGGCGCCGCAGTGGCACTGCCCCTCGACTTTCATGCTGCATATCCCTCTCTGTCATCCCGGCCGGAGCAAAAGCGGAGAGCCGGGATCCGAGGCCAGGCGCCGCGCTTCGGACCGGATCCCGGATAGCGGCCTTGCCGCTTCCGGGATGACAGGCCGCTGTTTCAGAATGTCCAGTCTCACTCCGCGGCCTGGAGGCGCCTCGATTCCTCCAGCTCGCGCAGGGCCCGGCGGTACTCCACCGGCATCACCTTGACGAATTTCGGCCGGTAGGCGGCCCAATCGTCGAGGATGGCCTTCGCCCGGGTCGAGCCGGTGTAGCGCAGGTGGTTCTCGATGAGCTGGCGCAGCCGCTCCTCGTCGTGGCGGGTGAGGTCGTCGAAGAGGTCGATGCGGCCCATGAACTCGAGATCGCCGCCGTGGTGATGGAGGCGCTCCAGCATCTCCTCCTCCTCGACAACTGGCTCGAACTCGACCATCGACATGTTGCAGCGCTCGGCGAAATCGCCGGCCTCGTCGAGCACGTAGGCGACGCCGCCCGACATGCCGGCCGCGAAGTTGCGCCCGGTGCGGCCGAGCACGACCGTCACGCCGCCGGTCATGTACTCGCAGCAATGGTCGCCCGCGCCCTCGACCACGGCGATGGCGCCCGAATTCCTGACGGCGAAGCGCTCGCCGGCGACGCCGCGGAAATAGCATTCGCCCGAGATCGCGCCGTAGAGCACGGTGTTGCCGACGACGATCGACTCCTCCGGCACGATCGCGGCGTTCTCCGGCGGGCGGATGACGATGCGGCCGCCGGAGAGGCCCTTGCCGACATAGTCGTTGGCCTCGCCTTCCAGCGTGAAGGTCACGCCCGCGGCGAGCCATGCCCCGAAGCTCTGCCCGGCGGTGCCGGTGAAATGCACGGCGATCGTCCCGTCGGGCAGGCCGACATGGCCGTGGCGCTTGGCGATCTCGCCCGACAGCATCGCGCCCGCCGTGCGGTCGACATTGCGGATCGGCCGCTCCAGCGTCACCGGCGTGCCGCCCTCGATCGCCGGCATCGCCGCCGCGATCAGCTCGCGGTCGAGCACCTTCGCAAGGTGATGGTCCTGGCTCTCGGCGTGACGGATCGCGACGCCCGGCCGATCCGCCGGCTTGTGGAACAGGCGGCCGAGGTCGAGCCCGTGCGCCTTCCAGTGGTCGGCGACCGCCGAGCGGTCGAGCATCTGCATCTGCCCGACCATCTCGTCGAAGCGGCGATAGCCGAGCTCGGCCATCATCTCGCGCACCTCTTCGGCGACGAAGAAGAGGTAGTTGATGACGTGCTCGGGCTGGCCGGTGAAGCGCTTCCGCAGCACCGGGTCCTGGGTCGCGACGCCGACCGGGCAGGTGTTGAGGTGGCACTTCCGCATCATGATGCAGCCGGCCGCGATCAGCGGCGCGGTCGCGAGGCCGAACTCGTCGGCGCCGAGCAGCGCCCCGACGATCACGTCGCGCCCGGTGCGCACCCCGCCGTCGACCTGGACGACGACGCGGCCGCGGAGCCCGTTCAGCACCAGCGTCTGCTGGGTCTCCGAGAGGCCGATCTCCCACGGCGAGCCGGCGTGCTTGATCGAGGTCAGCGGGCTCGCGCCGGTGCCGCCCTCGTAGCCGGCGATGGTGATGTAGTCGGCGCGCGCCTTGGCGACGCCGGCCGCGACCGTGCCGACGCCGACCTCGGAGACCAGCTTCACCGAGATGTCGGCGGCCGGATTCACGTTCTTCAGATCGAAGATGAGCTGGGCCAGGTCCTCGATCGAATAGATGTCGTGGTGCGGCGCCGGCGAGATCAGCCCGACGCCCGGGATCGAGTGACGCACCTTGGCGATGGCGGCGTCGACCTTGTGGCCGGGAAGCTGGCCGCCCTCGCCGGGCTTGGCGCCCTGCGCCATCTTGATCTGAAGCTGGTCGGCGTTGACCAGGTATTCCGCGGTCACGCCGAAGCGGCCCGAGGCGACCTGCTTGATCGCCGAGCGCATCGAATCGCCGTTCGGCAGCGGGCGGAAGCGCTCGGGCTCCTCGCCGCCCTCGCCGGTGTTGGACTTGCCGCCGATGCGGTTCATCGCGATGGCGAGCGTGGTGTGCGCCTCGCGGCTGATCGAGCCGAACGACATCGCGCCGGTCGAGAACCGCTTCACGATGTCCTTGGCCGGCTCGACCTCCTCGAGCGGCACCGGCGCGCGCCCGTCCTCCTCCGCCGTGCGGATGCGGAACAGCGAGCGGATGGTGAGCCAGCGGTCCTCGCTCTCGTTCACGAGGCGGGAGAACTCGCGATAGCGCTCCTGCGAGTTGCCGCGCGCGGCGTGCTGGAGCGCCGCGACCGTGTCGGGCCGCCAGACATGGCTCTCGCCGCGGAAGCGGAAGGCATAGTCGCCCCCGACGTCGAGCACGCCGTCGAGGATCGGCACGTTGCCGAAGGCGGCGCGGTGGCGGCGCAGCGTCTCCTCGGCGATCTCGTCGAGGCCGACGCCCTCGATCCGGGTGTGGGTGCCGGTGAAGAACTCGGCGACGAGCTGCGACGACAGGCCGACGGCGTCGAAGATCTGGGCGCCGCAATAGGACTGATAGGTCGAGATGCCCATCTTGGACATCACCTTGAGGATGCCCTTGCCGATCGACTTGATGTAGCGCTTGACGACCTCCTCGGCCGACACCTCCTCCGGCAGGTCGCCGCGCATGGCGACCAGCGTCTCGAAGGCGAGATAGGGGTTGATCGCCTCGGCGCCGTAGCCGGCGAGGCAGCAGAAATGATGAACCTCGCGGGCCTCCCCGGTCTCGACCACGAGTCCGACCGAGGTGCGGAGCCCGGCGCGGATCAGGTGGTGGTGCACGGCCGCGGTCGCGAGCAGCGCCGGCACGGCGAGGCGGTCCGGCCCGACCAGCCGGTCGGACAGGATGATGATGTTGTCGCCGCCCTTCACCGCCTCCTCGGCGCCGAGGCAGAGCCGGGTCAGCGCCGGGCGCATGCCCTCCGCGCCGTCGGCGGCCGGATAGGTCGTGTCGAGCGTCTTGGTGCGGAACTGATTGTCGGGCACGTCGCCGATGGCGCGGATCTTCTCCAGATCCGCGTTGGTCAGCACCGGCTGGCGCACTTCTAGCCGCTTCACCTTCGACAGGCCCTTGAGGTCGAACAGGTTCGGCCGCGGCCCGATGAAGGAGACCAGGCTCATCACCAGCTCCTCGCGGATCGGGTCGATCGGCGGGTTGGTGACCTGGGCGAAGTTCTGCTTGAAATAGGTGTAGAGCAGCTTCGGCTTCCACGACAGCGCCGAGATCGGCGCGTCGTTGCCCATCGAGCCGACCGCCTCCTGGCCCGTGGTCGCCATCGGCGACATCAGGAGCTTCAAGTCCTCCTGGGTGTAGCCGAAGGCCTGCTGGCGATCGAGCAGCGACGCCGAGGCCTTGGGCGCCTGCGCCTTCACCTTCGGCAGGTCCTCCAGCACGATCTGGGTGCGGTCGAGCCATTTCTGGTAGGGGTTCGCCGTGGCGAGGCGCTGCTTGATCTCCTCGTCGGAGACGATGCGGCCCTGCTCCAGGTCGATCAGGAGCATCTTGCCGGGCTGGAGCCGCCACTTGGTGACGATCTTCTCCTCCGGAATGCCGGGCAGGACGCCCATTTCCGAGGCCATCACGACGAGGCCGTCGCTGGTCGCGAAATAGCGCGCGGGGCGGAGTCCGTTGCGGTCGAGCGTCGCGCCGATGCAGCGCCCGTCGGTGAAGGCGATCGCGGCCGGCCCGTCCCACGGCTCCATCAGCGCCGCGTGGTATTCGTAGAACGCCCGCCGCTCGGGACCCATCAGCGGGTTGCCGGCCCAGGCCTCGGGGATCAGCATCATCATGGCGTGGGCGAGCGGGTAGCCGCCCTGCACCAGGAACTCGAGCGCGTTGTCGAAGCAGGCGGTGTCGGACTGGCCCTCGTAGGAGATCGGCCAGAGCTTGCCGATGTCGTTGCCGAACCGCTCCGACGAGACGCTGGCCTGTCGCGCCGCCATCCAGTTGACGTTGCCGCGGAGCGTGTTGATCTCGCCGTTGTGGGCGATCATCCGGTACGGATGGGCGAGCGACCAGGCCGGGAACGTGTTGGTCGAAAAGCGCTGGTGGATCAGCGCCAGCGCGCTCTCGAACTCCGGCCGGTGGAGGTCGGGGTAGTAGGTCGAGAGCTGGTCGGCCAGGAACATGCCCTTGTAGACGACCGTCCGGCACGACAGCGAGACCGGGTAGAAGCCGGCCGTGCACGGGTCGGCAGCGTCGTGCACCGCGCCCGAGACGACCTTGCGGAGGATATAGAGCCGGC
>DASZVN010000100.1:0-6874 GCA_035547055.1 Hyphomicrobiales bacterium | reverse complement strand
GGCGAGCGCCGCTCGGTGCCGTCGGTCAGGGTGTAGTGGTCGAGCACGCCCTTGTGGTCGATGAAGGCGCGGCTCATCACGAGGCCGCGGGCCTCGTCGACCACCGGAAAGTCGCGATCGCGGACGCGGGCGTTGAAGCGGTAGCGGCCGAGCCTGAAGCCGGCCTCGATGTCGTCGTAGCGCGCGCCGTTCTCGAAGCGCGTGGCGTCGGGCGAGAAGCGGGTGCCGCGGATTTCGCCAGTGTTGTTCTCCAGCGTCTCCCAATAGCCGTTGGCGAGCGCGATCGCCGCGTCGCGCGATACGCGCTCGGCGGGCGCGACCTCGCGTTCGAGGTCGGGGTCGTGTCGGAATTCGGCGATGTCGCCGAACGGCGTCGGCGGCCCGCTGACGAGGCGCCTGGTCGAGAGGCTGTGCTCGATCTCGGCGATGGCGCCTTGAACGACCTTCAGGCGGATCGCGAGAAAGCCGGGCGTCTCGCCCATGCGGATCGCGGTGTAGATGCCGACCCCGCCCGTCGCCGGGTCGGAAAAGGTGAGGGACGGACCGACCTCCTCGGTGATCGCGTCCCAGCTCCCGTCAGGAAAGTCGAGTTCGACATTGTTCTCGGTGAAGCGAAGGCCGGGCGCCAGCTTGAGGCGCGCGGCATCGCGCGCGGCATAAGCGGCGCGATAGGCCGCACCGATGGTTTCGAGCGCAGCCTGCTGGCGGCGGTAGTCTTCTCCGATGTCAGTCGGCATGAACAATCCCCCGATCGGAGCCCGCCCCCGGCTGGACGGCGCAACGCGCCATGACATCGGCCGCCGACGGTGCCACGGTCAAGGCGGCGCCGCGGCTTGGCTCCGTTTGGGCAGTCAGGATTTTCAGACCCTCTTGCGTCCTCTCCCCCCTTTGCACGAAGGCGTTGCCGATGGCGTTGGACACGACCCGCACCCATGAGGATCTGCTCGGCGAGATGCTGGAGCAGTTGCCCGGCAAGGGCTGCGAGGACCTCGGGGACTTCGTCGTCGGGCTGAACGAGCTCAACGTCCACGGTCCCGCCGGCCAGGAGCGGACCGAGGAACTGCTCCGCTTCGAGCTCGAACGCCTCGGCGCTTGGGCGAGACCCCGATGAGCGGGCCGGGCGAGGCGCTGTGGCGCTTCGCCGTCGCGGTCTACGAGGCGCCGGGCGCGGCGAACGCCTGCCTGCTGCTTCAGGACCGCCATGGCGTCAACGTCAACGTGCTGCTGGCGGCGCTCTATGCGGTGCGGCACGGGACGCCGCTCACGGCGGAGGACCTCGCCGCGCTCGATGCTGCCGTCGCGGGCTGGCAGCGCCAGGTGGTCGAGCCGCTGCGCGCGGTGCGCCGGGCGATGAAGGCGGAGCAGGCGCTTGCCGGCTGGCCCGGCGCCAAGGCGCTCAGGGAGGCCGTCAAGGCGGCCGAGCTCGAAGCCGAGCGCCTGACGCTCGCGACCCTGGCGCGCCGCCTCGCGGCAATGGCGCCTGCCGCGGGCGAGGCCAGCGTCCGCGAGGCCATCGTCCGCACCCTCGCGCTCCATGCTGCGGCCTTCGAGGCCGACGCCGAAACGGCGGCTGCCATCGCTACGCTGACGGCGGCCGCCGCCTCGGTCGACGACGATCTCTAGCGGGCGCCGTCGGCTGCAGGCGCACCTCCGCGTTCCTTGGCCGCCGTGGTGGCCGGGGTGGAGGATGGAGGGGCATGGAGCGCCGCCGGGCGCGATCCGTGTCCGTATGTGGTGCGCCCGTTTGCGACGGGCGCTCGCCTTGCGGCGCTCCATGTTCGGCGTTCTGTTCGGCTGATCGGGCCGCGCTTTTCGTGTCCGGACTGGGGCTCGCCGGCTCCGGGCACCCTCGCGGGAGGCCGGAGACGGTGCTACCGCCGGGCTCCGTCAGCGGGTTCATCCCGCGGGCTGCTCGCACAGCCGGGCGCCCGAGGCCGCCTGGCGGCCGGGCTGCGAACCCGGATCTCGCGAGGCGCCGATCCTCCCCCCACCGCACGACGCCTCGCGACAGCGCCCCTCGTCGGAGAAGGATTTCAGCTATATATTCCTATCTATGAATGTTGTCAACACACACCTGCCTCTCCTCCGTCATGCCCGCTTGTCTCGGGCATCCACGACTTAGCGTCGCCGTCCGTCGTGGCGAAACAGCCAGTTTCAAAGAGCGGAACCTCGCGTTTACTGCCGCGCCTCGTTGCCTCCTCAACTAATTAGAGAAAAAGGGGGCTATCACCTCGCAGGTGCAGCTCGGCGACGGCTCGATGCCCATCCTAGGCGGCGACCCAACCATGTCCGCCGTAGCCAAGGCGCTCACGGATCTGCCCGCGCTAGTGCCAGATCTCGCCGAGAGGCGAATTTCTAGCGGAGGCGCTAAATTGCTACCGCGTTTGCGCATTCCGCGCCGCGATCGTGATGGCCTGGAATCTTTGTTACGACCATCTCCTTCGCTGGGCAATTAACGAGCCTAATCGTGTTGACGCGTTAAATGTCGCGATTCGTTCAAAATTCCCTAAGAAAAACCTTGTCATTACAAAACGTGAAGAAACGGACGAACTTAAAGAATCAGAATTCATTGAAGCCGCACGAATATCCAAGTTAATTGATAAAAACACCCCTCAGATAATTAAAGAGAAACCTGCTCGCCGGAATATGGCGGCCCACCCTTCACAGATTTCGATTATTCAACATCAGCTGATGACATGATTGCTGATTTAGTTGCAAACGTGATCCTGCGGCTAACCTAGATCCGCAGTTTGGCAAATTATTCCTCGACGCGAGAAGAAGGGACGGCGCCTGCACGCTTCCCCGCCTTGCATCCCCTCCCCCGCGTTGCCATAAGCTCCCATCCTTCCGTCAGGCGTCTCGTCCCATGGCCTCCATCACCCCGCGCGTGTTCTCCGGCGTGCAGCCGACCGGGAATTTGCATCTCGGCAATTATCTCGGCGCGATCAAGCGGTTCGCCGCGCTGCAGGCGAGCCACGAATGCATCTATTGCGTGGTGGACCTGCACGCCATCACCCAGCCGGTCGCGGTGTGGGGCGGGCCGGCGGAGCTCGCGAAGAACACGCGGGAGGTGACGGCGGCCTATCTCGCCTCGGGCATCGACCCGAAGCGCCACATCGTCTTCAACCAGAGCGCCGTCTCGGGCCATGCCGAGCTTGCGTGGGTGTTCAACTGCATCGCCCGCATCGGCTGGCTCGACCGCATGACCCAGTTCAAGGAGAAGGCCGGCAAGAACCGCGAGAACGCCTCGGTCGGCCTCTACGCCTATCCGGATCTCATGGCGGCCGACATCCTGGTCTACCGCGCGACCCACGTGCCGGTCGGCGAGGACCAGAAGCAGCATCTCGAGCTGACGCGGGACATCGCGCAGAAGTTCAACCACGACTTCGCCGAGAGCGCGGCCGCGGCGGGCTATCCCGAGGGCTTCTTCCCGCTGCCGGAGCCCTTGATCACCGGGCCGGCGACGCGGGTGATGTCGCTCCGCGACGGCAGGAAGAAGATGTCGAAATCCGACGCCTCGGACGCCGCGCGCATCAACCTCACCGACGATGCCGACACGATCGCCCAGAAGATCCGCAAGGCCAAGACCGACCCCGAGCCGCTGCCGGGCGAGCCGGCCGGGCTCGCCGCGCGGCCCGAGGCGGAGAACCTCGTCGGCATCTATGCCGCGCTGGCCGACAGCGACGCCGCCGCGGTGCTCCGCGAGCACGGCGGGGCGCAGTTCTCGGCGTTCAAGGCGGCGCTGGTCGACCTCGCGGTGGCGAAGCTCGGCCCGATCGGCGCCGAGATGAAGCGGCTGGTGGCGGACCCCGGCGCGATCGACGCCGTGCTCGCCGACGGCGCCGACCGCGCGCGGGCGATCGCCGAGCCGAACTACCGCGCGGTGAAGGAGATCATGGGTTTCGTCCAGCGAGGGTGATCAACCCTCGCCCGCGTGCGGGAGAGGGTGGCTCATCGCGTCGCGATGAGCCGGGTGAGGGTCAAGCCATCCGCGACCTCGGCGCTTGCGGATGGGCCGTCGCCCTCACCCGGTCGGCCTGCAGGCCGACTCGACCTCTCCCGCTGCGCGGGCGAGGTAAGGGGCGGCGCCATGCCCCGCCCCTTACTCCCCGCCTCCGGATGGGCTAGCGTTCATTGACGGCTCAAAGGGAGGAAAGAACCATGATCGACCGGCGCACATTCCTGGGCGGCACGGGGGCCGCGGCCTCGCTCGTCGCGCTCGGCGCCCGGCCCCGCCTGGCGCGGGCGGCGGAGGCGACGGGCGGCATCACCGTCGCCATCGGCAAGGAGCCGGACACGCTCGATCCGACCCAGGCGATCAATCCGCCGATCGTGATGGCCTCGCTCGTCAACATCTTCGAATCGCTGATGCCGCAGGACGTCGCCGGCAACCCGACCGAAGGCGCGGCCAAGTGGGAGATTTCGCCCGACGGCCTCGCCGTCACCTACCGCATCAAGCCGGGCGTCAAGTTCCACTCCGGCGACGCGCTGACCGCCGACGACGTCGTCTTCGCCCACACCCGCTCGGCGGCGAAGAACCCGAGCTACAAGCGGTATCTGCGCACCTTCGACCATATCGAGAAGGTCGACGGCATGACGGTGCGCTACCACTTCAAGCAGCCGTCGATCTCGTTCCTGAAGTCGCTCGGCCCGGCGCTGGTGTCGAAGGCCTATTACGACCGCGTCGGCGAGGAGACATTCGTCAAGCAGCCGAACGGCATCGGGCCCTACCGCTTCAAGGGCTACGTCACCGGCGTCTCGCTCGATGTCGAGGCGTTTCCCGACTACTACGGCGCGAAGCCGGTCATTCCTGCCGCACGGTTCCGCTTCGTCGGCGAGGCGACCACGCGCGTCGCCATGCTGAAGGCCGGCGAGGCCGACGTCGTGATGGACACGCCGACCACCGAGGTCGCGGCGCTGGCGAAGGCCGGCTTCCGCAACGTCGAGACGCTGGTGCATCCGAGCGTGTCGATCCAGTTCTCCTTCACCGACCCGAAGGCGCCCTGGGCCGACGTGCGCGTGCGCCGCGCGCTCGCCGAGGCGGTCGATTGCGAGGGCATCGTCAAGCAGCTCTTCAACGGCGTGCCGCAGCGCTGGCCCCGCCTCGCGCCGGACGAGCTCGGCTACGACCCGTCGCTGAAGAACTATCCCTACGATCCGGCCGACGCCCGCAAGCTCCTGAAGGAAGCCGGCTACGCGAACGGCTTCACGATGCCGCTCTACTATCTCACCGGCTCCTATGCCGGACTGAAGGAGACCGCCGAGGCGGTGGTGCTGTTCTTCCGCGCGGTGGGGGTGAAGGCCGAGGTGAAGCCGGTCGACGCGCCGACCTTCGTGCAGACGGTCAGGCGGGCGAAGAAGGACGCGAGCTTCCCCTTCGTCGCGGTGTCGCCGATGCCGATGGCGCATTTCGCCGACCCGGCCGACACGCTGGCGTTCGCGCTCTTCGGCAAGTCGCCGTTCTCGGTCTACGGCAACCCCGAGGCCGACAAGCTGATCGAGAAGGCCGGCGCCACGGTGAACGACGAGGAGCGGGCGACCTATATCCGCGCCGCCTTCAAGATCATCCACGCCGACATTCCCTCCTTCACGATCTGGAACCAGGTCGAGGTCTACTCGATGAAGAAGGCCTTGACGTTCCAGGCGACCAAGAAGGGCGTCCCGATGTTCCAGCTCTGGAACGTCGGAAGGGCGTGACGCCAAGGCGGCCGCGCCCCCTCCACCACGCTTCGCATGGTCCCCTCCCCCGTCTGCGACGAGGGAGGATCTGGCAGCCAGCATTGATCCTCCCCTGCCTGACACCAGGTTTACCCGATGTCAGTTCTTGAGTGCAGAAGTCGGGCAAGCCCGACTTCTGTGCGGGAGAGGTGCCGAGCGCAGCGAGGGGGCTGAACGCCGCCGGATTGATTTGCCGCCGCCGCGGTGCCACATCTCCTCATGTCTCATAGCCCCGTGCCTTGAACCCGGAGGCGAGCCGCCATGTTCATCCAGACCGAAGCCACGCCGAACCCCGCGACGCTGAAGTTCCTGCCCGGCCGCACCGTGCTGGCCGACGGCACGCTCGATCTCCGCAGCCCCGACGAGGCGGAGCGCTCGCCGCTCGCCGGCCGGCTGTTCGCGATCGAGGGCGTCAGCGGCGTCTTCTTCGGGCGCGACTTCGTCACCGTCACCAAGAATTCCGGCGAGTGGCAGCACCTCAAGCCCGCCATCCTCGGCGCGCTGATGGAGCATTTCCTCCGCGACGAACCGATCCTCCTCGGCGACGCCGGCGCGGACGCCGCGGCCGCGGGAGGCGCGGAGTTCTACGACGCCGCCGACGAGCCGGTGGTCGCCACCATCAAGGAGCTGATCGAGACCCGCGTGCGCCCCGCGGTCGCGAACGACGGCGGTGACATTACCTTCCGCGGCTTCCGCGACGGCGTGGTGTTCCTCGACATGAAGGGCTCCTGCGCCGGCTGCCCGAGCTCGATCGCCACTCTCAAGCGCGGCATCGAGAACCTGCTGAAGCACTTCGTCCCCGAGGTCGAGGACGTCCGCGCCATGGAAGAGGCGGAAGCGGTCTAAGAGCCGCGGGTCACGCGCGGTCGGCGCCAGTCATGCCGCTGCCCCCGACGGGGGACCGAGCCATCGCTTGCGATGTTCGTCATCTGACGTACGTTCCCAAACGGGAGTGCTTCCGATGCCGCGCAAGCAGACGTCAGCCGCGGGCGCGGCGCCTGGCCGCGTGGAGCGCCTGGGTTTCCGACTGAACGAGGAGACCAAGGACCTGATCGAGCGGGCGGCCCATTTGACCCGCCGTAAGGTCAGCGACTTCTGCGCTACTGCGCTCGCAGAAACCGCCCGCCGGACAATCGCCGAGCACGAGACGCCAGTG
>DASZVN010000099.1:0-5068 GCA_035547055.1 Hyphomicrobiales bacterium | reverse complement strand
GCGGCGGCCTCGTTGCCGAGGAAGCCGATGGCACCGGCGCCGGCCAATGCCCAGAGATGGGTGAGGTGCTGAGGGTGGACGAGGCGGTCGACGGACTCGACGAAGGCGACGCAGGCGCTGGCGAAGATCGTCGCGACGACGAAGTAGCCCGCGTACCGCTCGGCCTTGGACGAGCGCATCAGGAAGGCGGCGCCGAGCGGCACCGCGGTCAGCGCGTCGCCGAAGTTGTGGATCAGGTCGGCGAGCAGCGCGATCGAGTCGGAGAGGACGAACACCGCGAGCTGCAGCGCCGCGGTGGCCCCGAGGATCGCCAGGCTCCACAGCACCGCTCGCAGCCCGGCCCGCGACCGTTTGATCGACGGCGCGACCAGCCCGTGGCTGTGGCCGTGATCGCCGCCGTGCGCGTGGGGGTGTGAGTGACCGTGGGAGTGGCGTTGCGCCGACATCACGCCACCGCGGTGGCCCCGCGCCGCGCCGGCTCCGCGAGTCCGAGCCGCACGTGCTCGACGTGCGACATCGCCTGCTCGAGCAGGCTGCCCACGTGGTCGTCGTACAACGAGTAGACGACCCGGCGGCCGTCCCGCTCACCGGCCACCAACCCGAGATGGCGGAGGATCCTCAGCTGGTGCGACACCGCCGAGCCGTCCATCCCGACGGCCGTGGCGATCTCGCCCACCGACGCCGGCCCGGCGTGCAGGCAGGCGAGGATCCGCAGCCGGCTCGGCGTCGCCAGCGCCTGCATCGTCTCGGCGACCTGCCCGGCGACCCGGGGGTCGAGGAGCTCGGTCGGATCGGGGATCGCGCCATGGCTCATGCCCCGACGATACCTGAACGACTGTTCAGTCTTTGCTTACAGGAGCTCGGCGTCCGGTGCCGCCCTCACGGCGCGCGCCGCCGACCATCCACGCACGGCCAGGGCGAGCGCCACCAGGTAGAACGCCGCGACCACGCTCAGTGGGAGGTGAAGCGCCAGGGTGCCGGTCGCCGAAAGAAGGGTGCCGAGCAGGGCGACCCCGAGCGCGCCGCCCGCCTGGCGCGCCGCGTTCTGGATGCCCGAGGCGAGGCCGATGCGCTCGACCGGCGCGCCCTCCATCGCCAGCGCGGTCATCGCCTGCATGGCGAGCGCGACCGTGCCGAAGGGCACCGTGCAGATCATCGTCGCCACGGTCGAGTTGCCGCCGAAGACGGCCAGGAGCACCGCTCCGGCGGCGCCGCCGGAGAAGCCGACGACCATCGACCGCCACTCGCCGAGCCGGCCGATCAGCCGCGCCGAGGCGAAGGCGATCACCACGATCACGCCGAGCAGCGGCAACAGCGCCAGGCCGGTCGCGAACGGGCTCAGGCCGAGCTTTTCGTGGTAGAGCAACGAGAGGCAGAAGAGGGTCCCGTACATGCTGAAGTTGAAGATCCCGGCGATGCCGACGACCACCGAGAACCGGCGGTTGCGGAAGAGCTCGGGCGGGATCATCGGCTGTGGCACGGTGCGCTCGACGCGCCAGAAGGCGAGCACCGCGAGAGCGCCGAGCGCCAGCAGGCCGATCGTCTCCGGCGCGCCCCAGCCCGCCGAGCCCGCCGCGATGAAGCCGCCGCTGAGGCCGCCGAGCGCGGTCACGACGAGGACCTGCCCGGACAGGTCGAAGGGGTGGCGGTGCCGCGGCGTCTCGGCGACGTAGGCGCCGATCCCCAACGCCGCTACCACGGCGATCGGCAGGTTGACGACGAAGATGGTCCGCCAGCCGATGCCGTCGACGAGCGCCCCGCCGAGCACCGGTCCGGCCACCATGCCGACGGCGGAGATGCCGCCCCAGGCGGCGAGCGCCCCACGCCGCGGCGCTCCCGCCGGGAACATGTGGGTGATCAGGGCGAGCGAGCAGGGCATCAGCAGCGCCGCGCCCAGCCCCTGCACGGCCCGCGCCACGATCAGCGCCGCCATCGTCGGCGCCGCCGCGCAGCCGGCGCTCGCCACGCCGAACAGAGCGAGGCCGATCAGGAACGCCCGCTTCGAGCCGATCCGGTCCGACCAGGCGCCGGCGCTCAGCAGGAAGGTGGCGAAGGCGAGCATATAGGCGCTGACGATCCACTGCGCCCCCGACAGCGAGCCACCGAGGTCCTCGACTATCGGTCCCAGCGCGACGTTCACGATCGTCGCGTCGACCGTGATGATCAGGAAGCCGCAGCAGATCGCCGCCAGCCCGAGCCGCGCCGCGCCGCGATTCGGCGGCACGGCAAGCGACGGCACATCATCGGCCTCGGGGAGATAACGGCAGCCCGTTTCCTCGATCACCGTCTCCTCGTCCCCGTCGTCAGTTGTCGGACGGGAACGACGAGAGCTTGCCGTCGGCGTACGAGGGAGCCTCGGGCTCCGACGGGCCGCGTCGACTCATGTCGGCGAGGCCGAGCGCGCCGAGCAGGAACGGCACGCCGGCGTGGAAGACGCGGTAGAGGAGGATGCCGCCGACGGCGAGGCTGAGCGGCGCGCCGTAGAGGGTGAAGCCGCCGACCAGGCCCCCCTCGGCGCTGCCCGGGAGGGGGACGATCGCGCCGCCATGGCCGATCGTGTAGGCGAGGACGAAGAGGCCGAGCGCCGGCCCGCCGCCGCCGAGCGCCTCGAAGGCGGCGCCCATCGAGGCGACGTCGAAGGCGTAATAGCCGATCGAGCCGGCGATCAGGAGGGCTTCGCGCGAGCCGAGCATCTCGATGCTGGTGTCGACGGCACCGACCAGCCAGGCCTGGGCCAGGGCGACGGCGCGATGGATGCGGCCGCCCTTCTCGGCGTCGAGCTGGGGGATCGTCCGCGGCAGGAAGATCACCGCGGCGATCACCAGGGCGGCGCCAGCCGCCGGCAGCAGCGTCGCGGCGAGCGAGGCGTCGCCGGGGAGGACGTTCACCGCCTCGAGCAGGCCGAAGACGAGGAGGGCGCCGAGGCTGACGCCGCTGGTGACGAGGAAGAGGACGGCCGAGCGGCTGGCGGCGAAGGCGGTCGGGATGCCGGAGCGGATCAGGATCACGGCGCCGAGCGCGAGGCCGCCGCTGCCGCCGCTGGGGAGGAAGACGTTGGCGCTCTCCTCGACCACGCCGACGTCGAAGGCCTCGCGCCAGCCGAGCCGCCGCTCGAAGGCGCCGCGCAGGGCGACGACGAAGCTCAGTACCGAGAGCAGTTGTAGGACGAAGGCGACGACCACCCAGCCGGGCTCGGTGTCGGCGAAGCGATCGCGGATCGGCTCCAGGAAGGGCACCCAGACGACCGCCGCGGCGGCGAGGACGGCAAGCCCGGCGGCGAGCAGCCCGTTGACCAGGATCGTGCGACCTTCGGGCGCCGTCCGGCGCGCCGCTTCGACCTCCTCGGTGCAGTCGAGGCCGCGGCGTCGCAGCTCGGCGCAGGGATCGTCCTTCAGCTCAGGGGAGGGCTCTACGAACTGCAGCATGCGTAGATCCTTTCGTCCCCAATCATTTATGAATTCCCAACTTTATCGTGCTGGTATGTCGCGAATGGCCGGCAAGGGGTTGACCAAGAGCGCGCGTGGCGACACGGCCGCTCTCGCGCGTGGCGACGCGGCCGCTCCCGCCGGCCGGGCCGCCGCCGGAGTGGTGCGTGGCGAGGCCGCCGGCCGGGCCCCCGCCGACCTGCCCGCCTCGGTTCTGATCGCCCGCGTCGCGCGGCTCGTACGCTCGCGCCTCGAGGCGGCGCTCGGGCCGCGCGAGCTGCGCCAGCGCCAGCTCGTCGCCCTCAGCTACCTGCGCGACCATGGTCCGGCCCGCCAGCAGGCGCTGGCGCAGAGCCTCTGCATGGACGCCAGCAGCCTCGTCTGCCTGCTCAACGACCTCGAGGACCGCGACCTCGTCGCCCGCCGGCGCGACCGCGAGGACCGGCGCCGCGGCATCCTCGAGTTGACCGACCGCGGCCGCGAGGCGCTCGCCGAGATCGACGCGGCGCTGGTCGAGGTCGACGGCGAGATCCTCGCCGACCTGGACGAGTCCGAGCGCGCCGAGCTGCGCTCGCTCCTCGGCCGGCTCCGCGGCGTCGGCCTCGACGCCTAGCCCCTCCCGGGGCGCGCGGAAGGCTAACTTGCGGCGATGTCCGTCCTCCTCGGCCTGCTCGCCGCCGCCACCTTCGGCAGCTCCGATTTCCTCGCCGGGCTGGCCAGTCGGCGACTGCCGCCGATCGTCGTCACGGCCGGGGCGCAGGTGGTCTGCCTCCTTGTCGGCGTCATCGCGATCGTCTTCTATCCCGGCGACGGGACGAGCGGTCGGATCATCCTCTGGGGGCTGGCAGGCGGCATCGGCTCCGCCGGTGGCGGTTTCGCGCTCTATCGCGGCCTCGGCGACGGTGAGATGAGCGTCGTCGCCACCCTTTCCGGCCTGCTCACCGCGGTGATCCCGGTGATCGTCGGTCTGGCGACCGGCGACTCCCTGACCACGATCTCGGCGATCGGCATCGTCGCCGCGATCCCGGCGATCGGCCTCGTCTCCTGGCAGTCCGACCATCACGCGGCGGACGGCGGCTCGGGAGCCGTGTGGGGAATCCTCGCCGGTCTCGGCTTCGGCCTCGTCTACGTCGGCTACGACCGCGCCGGGTCGGACGCCGGCGGCTGGCCGCTGGTCGTCACCGCGGGCACCGCGGTCCTCCTCACGGTCGGGCCGACCCTGTTCGCCCTGCGGCGCCGAGCGGGAAACCGGCGCGCGGGAGGCCGCGGCGGTCTCGGCCTGGTCGCGGCGGCCGGGCTTCTCGCCGGCATCGCCAACCTCTCCTTCGTCATCGCCACCCACCATGGCGAGCTGGCGATCATCGCCGTGCTCACCGCGCTCTATCCCGGCTTCACCGTGATCCTCGCCCGCCTCGTCCTCGGCGAGCGTTGGTCCCCGACCCAGAAGCTCGGCCTGGCGACCGCCCTCGTCGCGACCTTCCTCGTCAGCCTCGGCTCTGCCTGAAGCGGGCGTTGGTCCCGCGTCGGGGGTTGATTTACGAGCCGCCCGAAGCTGTCGCCCGAAGGAGCAAGGGACGCGGCCGTCCCGGCCACGGCCCTGGCAGGCTGTGGCCGTGGCCAGGACGGCCGGGTCCAGGGGGAGA
>DASZVN010000098.1:0-15289 GCA_035547055.1 Hyphomicrobiales bacterium | reverse complement strand
GCGATCACGCCGAAGACCAAGTGGTTCCTGTTCAACTCGCCGTCGAACCCGACTGGCGCCGCCTATTCGCGCGACGAGATCAAGGCGCTGACGGAGGTGCTGATGCGCCATCCCCACGTCTGGATCCTGACCGACGACATGTACGAGAAGATCGTCTTCGACGATTTCCAGTTCACGACGCCGGCCGAGGTCGAGCCTGCGCTCTACGAGCGCACGCTGACGATGAACGGCGTCTCGAAGGCCTACGCCATGACCGGCTGGCGCATCGGCTACGCCGCCGGGCCGCAGCCGCTCATCCGCGCCATGGACATGATCCAGGGCCAGCAAACCTCGGGCGCCTGCACCATCGCGCAATGGGCCTCAGTCGAAGCGCTGCGCGGCCCGCAGGACTACATCCCGATGGCCAAGGCGGCCTTCGCCAAGCGGCGCGACCTCGTGGTCGCGATGCTGAACCAGGCGAGCGGCCTCGAATGCCCGGAGCCGGAGGGTGCGTTCTACGTCTATCCGAGCTGCGCCGGGACGATCGGCAAGAAGACGCCGGCCGGCAAGGTGATCGAGAACGACCTCGACTTCGTCTCCGAGCTGCTGGAGGCGGAGGGCGTCGCGGCGGTGCAGGGCACGGCGTTCGGCCTCGGCCCGAATTTCCGGGTGTCCTACGCGATCTCCGACGCGATGTGCGAAGAGGCCTGCCGCCGCATTCAGCGCTTCTGCGCCTCGCTGAACTGACGTCTCTGCCATCCCGGCCGTAGCGAAGCGGAGAGCCGGGATCCGGGGGGTGGCATGACGCCTGCGACCGGATCCCGGATAGCGGCTTCCGGGATGACGGGTAGTGGGCGAAGTCCGCCGCCGCACCATTGCGAACAAATCGGGAAACTGTTCTCTGGCACGCTCGTGCCATGGCCAGTGATTCGACGCTCCCGATGTCCGCCCGCGCCGCCTCTCTCGACGCGCTCAATTCTGACCAGCGCCGTGCCGTCGAGCATGGCGCGGGGCCCCTCCTCGTCATCGCCGGCGCCGGCTCGGGAAAGACCAACACGCTGGCGCACCGCGTCGCCCATCTCGTCGCGAGCGGGGTCGATCCGCACCGCATCCTGCTGCTGACCTTCTCCCGTCGTGCCGCGGCCGAGATGAGCCGCCGGGTCGAGCGGATCCTGGCGGGCATGGCCGGGGGCGGCGCGGCCGGCACCGGCGCCCTGTCATGGGCCGGTACCTTTCATGCCGTCGGCGCGCGGCTCCTGCGCGAGCATGCCGAGGAGATCGGCCTCGACGCCGGCTTCACCATACACGATCGCGCGGACTCGGCCGACCTGATGAACCTGGTGCGCCACGAGCTCGGCCTGTCGCACACCGAGAAGCGGTTTCCGACCAAGAACACCTGCCTCGCCATCTATTCGCGCGCGGTCAATGCCGAGACGGCGCTCGACGCCGTGCTCGCAGACGCTTTCCCCTGGTGCGCCGGCTGGGTGGGCAAACTGCGGAAGCTGTTCGCCGCCTATGTCGAGGCCAAGCAGCGCGAGGCCGTGCTGGATTACGACGACCTCCTGCTCTACTGGGCGCGGATGATGGCGGTGCCGGGCATCGCGGCCTCGCTGGCGGAGCGCTTCCTCCATGTCCTGGTCGACGAGTACCAGGACACCAACCGCCTCCAGGCCCGCGTGCTCCTGGCGCTGAAGCCGGACGGGCAGGGGCTCGCGGTGGTCGGCGACGATGCCCAGGCGATCTATTCGTTCCGCGCCGCCACCGTCAGGAACATCCTCGATTTTCCGCGCGCCTTCGATCCGCCGGCGCGGGTGGTGACGCTGGCGCGGAACTACCGCTCCACCCAGCCGATCCTCGCCGCCGCCAATGCGGTGATCGCGCTCGCGTCCGAGCGCTATGCCAAGGAGCTGTGGTCGGAGCGCGCTTCGGCCGAGCGGCCGCGCCTCGTCACGGTGCGCGACGATGCCGACCAGGCCCGCTACGTCGCCGAGCGCGTGCTGGAGAACCGCGAGGCCGGCACCGCGCTGAAGGCGCAGGCAGTGCTGTTTCGCGCCTCCCATCATTCCGGTGCGCTCGAGATCGAGCTCACGCGCCGCAACATCCCGTTCGTCAAGTTCGGCGGGCTGCGCTTCCTCGACGCCGCCCACGTCAAGGACGTGCTGGCCCTGCTGCGTTGGGCCGACAACCCGCGCGACCGGGTCTCGGGCTTCCGCGTACTGCAGCTCCTGCCCGGCATCGGGCCGACCATCGCCGGCCAGATCCTCGACGCCATCGGGGGCAAGGGCGATGCCGGCGCGGCGCTCGCGGGCCTGGCGCCGCCGCCACGTGCCGCAGCGGACTGGCCCGCCTTCGTCGACCTGGTCGCCGCCCTCCGCGCCGATGCGGCATGGCCCGCGGCGCTCGACGCCGCGCGTCGGTGGTACGAACCACACCTCGAACGCATCCACGAGGATGCGATGGTCCGCGCGCTCGACCTCCAGCAGTTGGAACAGATCGCATCCGGCTTCCCCTCGCGGGAGCGCTTTCTGACCGAGCTGACGCTCGACCCGCCGGACGCGACCAGCGCGGAGTCCGGCAGGCCCCATCGCGACGAGGACTACCTGACCCTCTCCACCATCCACTCGGCCAAGGGCCAGGAATGGCGCTCGGTCTTCGTGCTGAACACGGTGGACGGCTGCATCCCCGCCGACCTCGGCGCCGGCACCAAGGACGATCTCGAGGAGGAGCGGCGGCTGCTCTACGTCGCGATGACGCGCGCGAAGGACGACCTCCGCCTGATCGTGCCGCAGCGCTTCTACGTTCACGGCCAGGCCGCGCGGGGCGACCGCCACGTCTATGCCGGCCGCACCCGCTTCATCCCCGCGATGCTGCTCGGCCTGTTCCAGAGCGAGGCCTGGCCCGCGGTCGCCGCAACGCCGGCGCCGAAGCCCGCTCCGCGCGCCCGCGTCGACCTCGCCGCCGAGATGCGCGCCATGTGGCGGTAGGGCGCGCGGCAGGCTCCGTAGGGCATGCGCAGCATGCCCACGAGGGACTCGGGACGAAAGTCGGGCCTGCCCGACTTTCGCATCCAAGCATGATCAACACGGGCAAGCCCGTGTTGAGGTGGGCATCCGCGTTGCGGATGCCCACTCTGCAAGTTACCGCGCGAACTTCTTGTACTTCAGCCGGGTGGGCTCGACCGCGGCGGGGCCGAGGCGGCGCTTCTTGTCGTCCTCGTAGTCCTGGAAATTGCCCTCGAACCACTCGACATGGCTGTCGCCCTCGAAGGCGAGGATGTGGGTCGCGATGCGGTCGAGGAACCAGCGGTCGTGGCTGATGATGACGGCGCAGCCGGCAAAGTCCTCCAGCGCCTCCTCCAACGCCCGCAGGGTGTCGACGTCGAGATCGTTGGTCGGCTCGTCGAGGAGGAGCACGTTCGCGCCGGACTTCAGCATCTTGGCGAGGTGCACGCGGTTCCTTTCGCCGCCGGAGAGGTTCGCGACCTTCTTCTGCTGGTCCGAGCCCTTGAAGTTGAAGGCCGAGGTGTAGGCCCGGCTGTTGACCTCGCGCTTGCCGAGCTGGAGCACGTCGTTGCCGCCGGAGATTTCCTCCCAGACCGTCTTGTTGCCGTCGAGGGTGTCGCGCGACTGGTCGACATAGCCGAGCTGCACCGTGTCGCCGAGGCGGATCGCGCCGGCGTCGGGCTTCTCCTGGCCGACCAGCATGCGGAACAGCGTGGTCTTGCCGGCGCCGTTCGGTCCGATCACGCCGACGATGCCGCCGGGCGGCAGCTTGAATGAGAGGTCGTCGATCAGGAGGTGGTCGCCATAGGCCTTGGAGAGGTCGTCGGCCTCGATCACGACGCCGCCGAGCCGCTCCGCCACCGGGATCACGATCTGCGCCGTGGTCGGCCCCTTGTCCTGCGATTTCGCCACCAGCGCCTCGTAGGCGGTGATGCGCGCCTTGGACTTGGCCTGGCGCGCGCGCGGCGAGGCGGCGATCCATTCCTGCTCGCGGGCGAGCGTGCGCTGGCGCGCCTCCTCCTCGCGGCCCTCCTGCTCGAGGCGCTTCTTCTTCTGCTCCAGCCAGGACGAGTAGTTGCCCTGGTAGGGGATGCCGCGGCCGCGGTCGAGCTCGAGGATCCAGCCGGTGACGTGGTCGAGGAAGTAGCGGTCGTGGGTGACGATGAGGATTGCGCCGGGATAGTTCTCGAGATGGGTCTCGAGCCACTGGACGGTCTCGGCATCGAGATGGTTGGTCGGCTCGTCGAGCAGGAGCAGGTCGGGCTGCTCCAAGAGCAGGCGGCAGAGGGCGACGCGGCGCTTCTCGCCGCCCGAGAGCGTCGCGACGTCGGCGTCGTCCGGCGGGCAGCGCAACGCCTCCATCGCCTGGTCGACCTTGCTGTCGAGGTCCCACAGGCCCTGGCTGTCGATCACGTCCTGCAGCTTGGCCGCCTCCTCGGCGTTCTCCTCCGAATAGTCGGCCATCAGCATGTTGTAGCGGTCGAGCACGGCGCGCTTGGCGGCGACGCCCTCCTCGACGTTCTCGCGGACCGACTTCATCGGGTCGAGCTCGGGCTCCTGCGGCAGGTAGCCGACGCGCGCACCCTCTGCTGCCCAGGCCTCGCCGCCGAATTCCTTGTCGAGCCCGGCCATGATGCGGAGCAGGGTCGACTTGCCGGCGCCGTTCGGGCCGAGCACGCCGATCTTGGCGTCCGGGTAGAAGGAGAGGTGGACGTCGTCCAGCACCTTGCGGCCGCCGGCATAGGCCTTGGACAGGCCACGCATGAAATAGATGAACTGGTTCGTCGCCATCGCGGCTGGTTCTGCATGTCTGTTGCGGGATTGCGGCGGGTTCTAGCGGCGGGGCAACGGCGGAGCAAGGCAGGCAGGGCATCTCGACCCGTCATGGCCGGGCTTGTCCCGGCCATCCACGACTTCCTTCTCCAAGGGCGCCGCAAAACTCGTGGATGCCCGGGCCAAGCCCGGGCATGACGGGGAAAGCCCGCCCTACGTCGCCGCTTCCATTCCCAGATAGGCGCCGCGGACGGCGGGGTCCTCGCGGAGTTCGGCCGTCGGGCCGGCGTGCACAATGCGGCCGGTCTCCATCACGTAGCCGCGGTCGGCGACGCTGAAGGCGGCGAAGACGTCCTGCTCGACCAGGAGCACCGTCACGCCCTGCTTGCGGATGGTGGCGAGCACTTCCAGGAGCTGGTCGACGATTACCGGGGCGAGGCCGAGGCTCATCTCGTCGACCACGAGAAGCTTCGGCGCGGCCATCAGCGCCCGGGCCAACGCGCACATCTGCTGCTCGCCGCCCGAGAGGTTGCCCGCGAGCTGGCGGCGCCGCTCGGCGAGGATCGGGAACAGGCCGTAGACCTGCTCGAAGCTGGCCGGGATGGCGGCGCGGTCGCGGCGCCGGTAGGTCCCCATCCTGAGATTGTCTTCCACGCTCATCGCCGGGAAGAGCTGGCGGCCCTCCGGCACCTGGACGAGGCCGGCGGCGAAGACCTGCTCCGGCGTATGGGACAGGATGTCCTCGCCGGCGAAGTTGAGCGTGCCGGTGGCGTCGATCAGGCGCGAGATGGCGCGGAGCGTCGTCGTCTTGCCGGCGCCGTTGCTGCCGACCAGCGTGACGATCTCGCCGGCGTTCACCACGAGGTCGATGCCGAACAGCACCGGCACCGCGCCGTAGCCGGCGCCGAGCCCTCTGATCTCGAGCAGCGCCGCGTCGCTCATTGCCGGCGCGTCCCGAGATAGGCCTCGATCACCCGCTGGTCGCCGAGCACCGTCGCCGGGTCGCCCTCGGCGATCTTCTCGCCGTGGTGCAGCACCAGGATGCGGTCCGACAGGCGGCGGATCGCCTTGATGACGTGCTCGATCACGATGATGGTGACGCCGCTGTCGCGGATCTTCGCGATCACGTCCACCACCTCGTCGACCTCGACCGGGGTGAGGCCGGCCATGACCTCGTCGAGCAGCAGCAGGCGCGGCCGCATCGCCAGCGCCTTGGCGAGCTCCAGGCGCTTGCGGTCGGGCCCGCCGAGGGCGTCGGCGCTCTGGTCGATGCGGCGGGCGAGGCCGGTGAACTCGACGCACTGGCGCGCCGCCTCGCGCGCCTCCTTCATGCTGCGGATGCCGCCATGGAAGCCGAACAGGGCGCCGACAGCGACGTTCTCCAGCACGGTGAGGCGGGGGAACGGCTTCATCACCTGGAAGGTGCGGCCGATGCCGAGATGGGCGCGCTGGTAGGCCGGCACGCCGTCGATCCGCCGGCCCTCGAACCAGAGTTCCCCGGCGCTTGGGGCAAGCGCGCCCGAGATCATGTTGATGAGCGTGGTCTTGCCGGCGCCGTTCGGCCCGATCAGGCCGAGGATCTCGCTCTTCGCCAGGGTGAAGCTGACCGCGTTCACCGACACCAGGCCCTGGAAGCGCTTGGTCAGGTCGCGGGCGTCGAGCACCGGCGCCGTGGCCGGAGCGATGGCATCGGCCGCGGCGCTCACAGCCGGTTCTCGCGGATGTTCTGGAGGAGATAGGCGGCGCCGTGCCGCCGGACGCCGCCGAAGATGTCGGCGAGGCCGCGGGGCGTGAAGATGACGGCGAGCACGATGACGAGGCCGAACAGGAAGGCGGCTGCGGTCGAGATCCAGCTCGCCAGCACCTCGTAGATCGCCGACAGGATGAAGGCGCCGACCACCGGCCCGAGCACCGTGCCCGGGCCGCCGAACACCGCGAAGATCACCATCTGCACGTTCAGCGTCGGGTCGAACGCGCTGGCCGGATTGATGAAGGTGATCCAATAGGCATGGATGCCGCCGGCAATCGCCGTGAACAGCGCCGACAGCACCAGCGCGATGACCTTGTAGCGGGTGGTGTCGACGCCCATCGAGGCGGCGGCGTCCTCGTCCTCGCGGATCGCGACGAGCCCGCTGCCGAAGCGGCTCCGCGCCAGCCAGGCGACGGTCAGCGTGCAGGCCAGCAGCAGCGCCAGGGCGAGCTCGTAGAACATGCCGTCGGCCCGGGTCAGCGGCAGGATCAGCCCGATATTGGCGCCGACGGCGTCGATGTTGGAGACCACGGCAGCCATCGCCGCCGAGAGGCCGAGCGTCGCGATGGCGAAATAGGGCCCGCGCAGGCGCAGGATCGGGATGCCGAGCAGGAGGGCCAGCACCATCGCGGCGCCGGCGCCGAGCGCAAGGCCGACCGGGAACAGCCAGCCGAGCTGGGTCATCGCCGCGGCGGTGCCGTAGGTGCCGAGCCCGTAGAACACCGAATTGCCGAACGAGACGTAGCCGGTGAAGCCGCCGAGGATGTTCCAGGCCTGGGCGCAGGTGGCGAGGAGAAGGGCGTTGATGCCGAACTGGATCCAGACCGCATCACCCGTCAGCGGCAGCAAGGCGAGCAGCACCGCCGCCACGGCGATGATCGCGAGCGTGAGCCAGGGACGCATCAGGCGGCCCGGAGCGCGCGGCGCGGCCTGACCACCAGGACGACGACCAGCAGGCCGAAGCTGATCACGTCGGTGTAGGTCGGTCCGAGATAGAGCGCGGTCAGCGACTCGGCGACGCCGAGCACGATGCCGCCGAGGACGATGTGGAACGGGTTGTCCAGCCCGCCGATGATGGCGATGACGAAGGACTTCGCCGTCAGCGTCACCCCGATATAGGGGGTGAGGTGGGCGGTGATGCCGTAGAGCCCGCCGGCAGCGGCGGCGAGCGCCGCGCCGAGGCCGAAGGTCAGGGCGTAGACGCTGCGCGGGTCGACGCCGTAGAGGCGGGCGGCAACGAGGTTCTGGGCGGTGGCGCGGATGGCGCGGCCGAGCGGCAGCCGGTTCAGCAGGAGCCAGAGCGCCCCGGCGAGCAGCAGCGCGATCAGGAAGGCCGCGAGCAGCAGCAGGGGAACGGTGACGCCCGCCGCGGTGATGTTGGCGCCGGCATAGCTCGGGTTGATGGTGCGGAAATCGGCGGTGAACAGATATTGCGCGAGGTACGTGATCACCACGTCGAGGCCGAAGGTGATGAGCAGCGTGTTCAGCAGTTCCGAGCGGACGATCAGGTTCAGCACGAAGCGCTGCAGCAGCCAGCCGAACACGAACAGCATCGCCATCGCGATCGGCAGCGCGGCGAGCGGATCGATCCCCGCCAGGGTGAATAGGTAGAAGACGGCATAGCCCCCCAGCATGATGAAGGAGCCGTGCGCGAGGTTGACGATGTTCAGCACGCCCCACACCAGGGCCATGCCGAGGCCCATCAGCCCGTAGAGGCCGCCGAGCAGGATGCCGTTGACGAGGATCTGGGCGAGCAGCATGCGGCGGGCTCGGGCGACACCGTCGTTGCGAGGACAATATGAGCCCGGGCCGGCCGGGCTTCCCTGTCGTTCAGGTTCGGGCCGGGCGAACGCGGCCCGAACCTGAGATCCGGTCGTGCTCCTGCGTCGCTATTTCCGCTGGTTCCAGGCCGGGATGGGATAGTTCGGCTTGGCCAGGAACTTGGTCGTGTAGACCGGCACCACGTCGCCGTTCTGCACCTGGATGACGATCTGCGGCAGCACAATCTGGCCCTTCGCCCCGTATTTCACGTGGGCGTAGAGGCTGTCGAACTCGACGCCGGCGATGGTGTCGCGCAGCTTCTTCGGGTCGAGCGAGCCGGCCTTCTCGAGCGCGTAGGCGTAGGTTTCGACGTCGGCGGCAGCCGAGCCGGCATGATAGTCGGGGTCGTAGCCGAACTTCGCCTTGTAGGCCGCCGCGAACTGGGCGGCGTCGCCGAACCACCGGTCGGTCAAGCCCTTGGTCGGCACCCACGAGGTCATGCCGAAGGCATAGTCGGCATCCTTGCCGAGCGCCTTGCGGAAATCGGCCGCCGGCACGCCGACCGTCATCGAGTACATGTCCTTCGGGCTGACGTTCAGGCTCTTCATCTGGCGGATGAAGTTGAGCGCGCCGGTCTCGTGCCCGGTCCACAGGATCACGTCCGGGACGTTGGCCTTGATCTGGGCCAGGATGGACGAGAACTCGTTGTCCGCGTCGCGGAACTTCTGGTCGAGGGTCAGCTTCATGCCGGCCTTCTGGAGAAGCTCGCGGGTGCCCTTGGCGACCGCCACGTCGAAGCTGTCGTCGGCGGCGACCAGGGCGACTGTCGCGGGTTTGGGATCGAGCTTGCCCAGCATGTCGATCGTGCTGGCGAAATAGTCGCCGGCGGCGGGAAGCGTGCCGAACACGTATTTGTAGCCGCGGCTATAGATCTGTCCGGAGGCACCGCCGCCTTGCACCATCGGGATGCTGTATTTCTCGGCGACCGAGCTGTCGTTCAGCGCATAGTCGCTGGTGTAGGGGCCGAGCAGGAAGTTGACCTTGTCGCTGGTGATGAGCTGCACGTATTGGCGGACGCTGAGGTTGATGTCCGACTGGTTGTCGAGCAGCTTCAGCGCCAGCTTGTAGGTCTTGCCCCCGATCTTGACCCCGCCGGCGGCATTGATCTTGTCGACCGTGAGCTGGTAGGCGTCGCGATAGTAGCGGCCGATATTGGCGTCGCTGCCGGTGAGCTGCACGGAGGCGCCGAGGGTAACCGTATCGCTCTGCGCGGCCGCGAACGAGGTCGAGGCGGCGAGGAGAGAGAGCGCGGCAAATGTCGTGATCGCTGGTTTCATCCCTGTCTTCCCTTCGTTTGCCGGCGGCGCGGGATCGTCGCCCCTTTTTCGCCACCTTTGCACAGCTTCGCGCGCCGCCGCAACGTGCAGGCGGCCGGGCCGCGGGGTGGCGCGCGGTGGCTTGAGGACCTAAACCTTCGGCCTCGCCGGAAGTTGCGCAGCGACAGGAAAGGGCAGCCATGGGTCAGAACGTCACGCTCACCGCCGCCGACGGCCACACTCTCGGCGCCTACCGGGCCGACCCCGCCGGGCCGCCCAAGGGCGCCGTGGTCGTGGTGCAGGAAATCTTCGGCGTGAACAGCCACATCCGCTCGGTTTGCGACCGCTTCGCCGCCGACGGCTATGTCGCGATCGCCCCGGCGCTGTTCGACCGCCAGGAGCGCGGCTTCGAGTCGGGCTACACGCCCGAAGACGTGCAGAAGGCGCGCCGCTTCACCGCCAAGATCGACATGGACGCTTATCTGCGCGACGTCGCGGCGGCCCGCGACGCGGTGAAGGCCGCGGGGCCGGTCGCAGTGGTGGGCTTCTGCCTCGGCGGCTCGGTCGCGTTCGCCGCCGCGACCCGGCTCGACGGCATCGCCGCCGCGGTCGGCTACTACGGCGGTCGCATCGCGGCCATCGCCGACGAGACGCCGAAGGTGCCGACGCTGCTCCATTTCGGCGACCAGGACCAGTCGATCCCGCTCGCCGACGTCGAGACCGTCCGCGCCAAGCGGCCGGACGTGGAGATTCACGTCTACCACGCCGGCCACGGCTTCAACTGCGACGCCCGTGCGAGCTACGAGCCGGAGAGCGCCAGGATCGCCTGGGGCCGCACCATGCAGACGATCGCGAACGGCTTCGCCGCGGCCCGTGGCGCTGCGTGACGGCGCCTGGAGCGTGATCCCGAAAAGTGTCCAGCGGTTTTCGGAAAAGATCATGCTCAAACAAAGATCTAGAGTGTGATGGCGATTCAAAGAGAAGCCATCACGCTCTAGCCGGCAACGATCCGGACGCCCGAGGGTGGGGGCGCCGGATCGTCGGCCGTCCCGCTGGCGGCCTATCGCGGGAGGGTAGAGGCCGCGAGCGTTGGCGGGCGGCGGCGCTATTTCAGCGCCGAGAGCGAAGTATCGATCGAGAGCGAGGCGATGAAGGCGGCGCCGCACCAGCTCGAGCGCGGACCGGCGCCGTTGCCGGCGATCATGAAGCACTGCCGCTTCGACAGGTCGGTGTCGTAGTAGCGGAAGTCGAGCGTGAAGGCCTTGTAGGTGAAGGCGAGGCCGACGTTCCAGAAATCATAGTCGGGCAGGTTGGTGGCGCCGAGCGCGGCCTTGGTGCGGCCGAGGAAATAGTGGCCGAACTCGCCGGAGGTGTACCACCCGATGTCCTTGCTCGGCAGCACGCTCGGCAGGTTGAACTTCAGCGTGCCCGAAACGTAGGTGCCGTTCGCCCCGGACTGGGCGAAGCTCGGCGTATAGTAGACGTTGGCGCCGATAGTCGCCCAGTCGGTGACCGACCAGCTCGGCTTGGCATAGACCTCCCAGAAATCGGTGTTGGTGCCGGGAAGCTCGCGCGGATACCAATAGTAGATTGCGCCGATGTCGGCCGAGAACTGGCCCCAGGTCGGGCGGATGCCGCCATAGAGGTCGACCTCGGCGGTCGGCTGGGTCGGCAGCTTCACCGCCCAGGCTGCGACGCCGGCATAGAACCAGCCGTAGCGCGGCTCGACATAGGCGCCGCCGGAGGGGCCGTGGTCGGACTGGGTGATGCCGCGGAAATTGTAGTCGCTCATCAGCTTGGCGCCGAAGCCGATGTCGAACGGCGACGAAGCAGGAGCGGGCGCGACGACCGGGGACGGGGCGCTCTCTCCGAGATCGGCTGCGAAAGCCGCCGGTGGCGCGGCCACCGCAAGCGCCAGGATCCATGCCAGTCTCTTCATTCCACCCTCCAGCCGCGGAATCGTTCGACGGCTCAAGGGGACAACGATGCTGCACCGCACGCAAGTCCAAAGAATAGGCAGGAGAAGATTAAGCGATAGGCAGATTCAGCTTATATCAGCAGTCGAAAGTAATCGCTGATATTCTTGGACTTGATCGGGACTGGGGCGGCTCACAGTGTCTCGGCTAACGCGCACCGATGCCTGCTTCGCGATCATCTGCAGGTGGACTCGGCGACGCGGATGCCCGCGCCGTGGGCAACGCGTTGCGTTGCCCACCCTGCAAATTCGCGGTGCTCGTCAGCCGAGCACACCTTTGGCGGCGGCGCTGGCCTTGGCGAAGTCCATGCGGCCGGCATAGCGCTCGCGCAGCGCCGCCATCACCTTGCCCATGTCGCGCATCCCGGCAGCGCCGATCTCGCCGGCGACGGCGCGGACGGCCTCGGCGATCGCGGCATCGTCCATCTGCTGGGGCAGGTAGGCGGCGATGATCGCGATCTCCTCGCGCTCCTGCGCCTCCAGCTCGCCGCGGCCGGCCTTGGCGTAGATCTCGGCCGATTCCTGGCGCTGCTTGATCATCTTCTGGAACAGCGCCATCAGCTCGTCGTCGCCGAGCGGGCCCTTGCCCTGGCCACGCGCCTCGATGTCGCGGTCCTTGATCGCAGCGTTCATCATGCGCAGCGTGCTGACGCGACGCTTGTCGCCGGTCTTCATCGCGTTCTTGAGGGCGGCGTTGATCGCCTCGCGCATGTCGGATCTCCGGCTCGGCCGCGGGCGTTGACCCCGGGGCGGCGACGGTCTAGCAACCGCCCGGTCTGGACGGGCGGAAGCCCGCAGCCGATATCAGGTGACGGCCGCCATCGCGCCGGCCGGCGGACGAGAGTTAGGACAGCCATGGCAAGCGAACAAGCCCCCGCCCGGATGGGCTGGGAAGAGCCGCGCGCGACCGCGCTCCTGATCCTGCGCGACGGCACCGTGCTGGAAGGGCAGGGGCTCGGCGCGGTCGGCCATGCCTGCGGCGAGGTCTGCTTCAACACCGCGATGACCGGCTACGAGGAGATCCTGACCGACCCGTCCTATGCCGGCCAGATCGTCACCTTCACCTTTCCGCACATCGGCAATGTCGGCACCAACGAGGACGACATCGAGACCGTCAACATGGCGGCGGCCTCGGGGGTGCGCGGCGTGATCCTCGCCGCCGCGGTGACCGAGCCCTCGAACTGGCGGGCGACGCGGCATCTCGACGCCTGGCTGAAGGCGCGCGGCATCGTCGGCCTCGCCGGCATCGACACCAGGGCACTGACGACCCTGATCCGCGAGAAGGGCATGCCCGACGCCGTGATCGCGCACGAGCCGTCGGGGGCGTTCGACCGTGCTGCGCTCGAGGCTGCGCTCGCAGGCTTCGCCGGCATCGACGGCAGCGATCTCGTGCCCGAGGTGACGACGGCACAGCGCTATGGCTGGCACGAGGGCCGCTGGCACTGGCCGGAGGGCGGCTACGCGGCCGAGGGGCCGGCAAAGCGCAGCGTGGTGGCGGTCGACTACGGCCTCAAGCGCAACATCCTGCGCCTGCTGGTCGACGAGGGCTGCGCCGTGACCGTGGTGCCGGCCACCGCGACCGCCGAGGACATCCTGGCGCTGAAGCCGGACGGCGTCTTCCTCTCCAATGGGCCGGGCGACCCGGCGGCGACAGCGGAATATGCGGTGCCGGTGGTGCGGGCGATCCTGGACGAGAAGGTGCCAACCTTCGGCATCTGCTTCGGCCACCAGCTCATGGGCCTCGCCCTCGGCGGCCGGACCGTGAAGATGCACCAAGGCCACCACGGCGCGAACCACCCGGTGAGGGACAACACCACCGGGAAGGTCGAGATCACCGCGATGAACCACGGCTTCGCGGTCGATCACGCCAGCCTGCCGCCGACCGCCGAGGAGACCCACGTCTCGCTCTTCGACGGCTCGAACTGCGGCCTCCGCCTCACCGACCGGCCCGCTTTCTCGGTGCAGTACCATCCCGAAGCCAGCCCCGGCCCGCAGGACAGCCACTACCTCTTCCGCCGCTTCACCGCGATGATCGACGCGGAGATCGCACGGCGGGCGAACTCCTAGTTTGCAGGATGGGCATCGGCAGCGCCGATGCCCACGTCTTGCAGGCACGTCGCGCGTGCCCACCCTACGGATGATCGACTCGGCTATGCTCCGGCCATGGCTGCGCCTGACGACCCCGCCGCATCGCTCGTCGCCTTCGCCGCGGGACGGCGCTTCGCGACGGTCCTCGCCGACCCGCCCTGGCAGTTCCAGAACCGCACCGGCAAGGTCGCGCCCGAGCATCGCCGCCTCAGCCGCTACGGCACGCTGACGCTGGACGCCATCGCCGCGCTGCCGGTGGCGGCGGTCGCGGCCGAGCCCGCCCATCTCTATCTCTGGGTGCCGAACGCGCTGCTCCCCGAGGGCCTCGCGGTGATGGCGGCCTGGGGCTTCCGCTATAAGGCCAACCTCGTCTGGCACAAGGTGCGGCGCGACGGCGGATCGGACGGGCGCGGCGTCGGCTTCTATTTCCGCAACGTCACGGAGCTCCTGCTGTTCGGCGTGCGCGGCAGCAACGCCCGCACCCGCGATGCGGGGCGGCGGCAGGTCAATTTGTTCGCCAGCCGCAAGCGCGAGCACAGCAGGAAGCCCGACGAGCAATATCCGATCATCGAGGCCTGCTCGCCGGGGCCTTATCTCGAGCTGTTCGGCCGCGGCGTCCGCGCCGGCTGGGCGGTGTGGGGCAACGAGGCGGCCGAAGGTTATCGGCCGAACTGGCCGACCTACGCCAACCATTCCGGGGCCGGCCTTTCTTCGTAGGGTGGGCACGCTTGCGTGCCCACAGGGTGGACATCGGCGGGCCGACGCCCACCCCGCGGGCTGCTACCTTCGTCATGGCCGGGCTTGTCCTGGCCATCTACGACTTCTTCGGCGGCGGTGTTGCAAAACCCGTGGATCCCGCCCCAAGGCCCGGCATGACGTCGAGGCCGGTCGAGACGAAGCGTGTCGATCTGCTATGGTGCCTGCGGAATTTCGTGCAGGTAAGGGAATGGGCATGGAACATGTGGGTCGGCTGACGGCGCGGCCGGACGAGGCGGCGCTCGCCGGGCTCCGGGAGCGGCTGTTCGCGCGCTTCGGCAACCAGGTCTCGGTCGCCGACGCGGTCCGGCGCCAGCATGCCCACACCACGACTTGGCTCGAGACCCAGCCGCCGGACGCGGTGCTGTTCGCGCAAAGCACGGAAGACGTTGCCGATCTCGTCAGGATCTGTGCGGAATTCGGCGTGCCGGTGATCCCGTTCGGCACCGGCACGTCGCTCGAAGGCCACGTCAACGCGCCGTTCGGCGGCGTCGCCGTTGCCTTCCGCGACATGAACAAGGTGCTCGCCGTCCATGCCGAGGACCTCGACGTCGTCATCGAGGCCGGCGTCACCCGTAACCAGCTCAACGACTATATCCGCGACCAGGGCCTGTTCTTTCCGATCGACCCCGGCGCCGATGCCTCGCTCGGCGGGATGGCCTCGACCCGCGCGTCGGGCACCAACGCCGTCCGCTACGGCACGATGAAGGACAACGTGCTGTCGCTGACGGTCGTGCTGCCGAACGGCGAATTGGTGACGACGGCGCGGCGCGCGCGCAAGTCGTCCGCCGGCTACGACCTGACGCGGCTGTTCGTCGGCTCCGAAGGCACGTTGGGCGTGATCACCGAGATCACCCTGAAGGTCTACGGCATTCCCGAAGCCATGGCC
>DASZVN010000097.1:0-6032 GCA_035547055.1 Hyphomicrobiales bacterium | reverse complement strand
ACCACCTCCTGGTCCTTTTCCGGATCCGGATGCGTGGATACGCGGGCTTGTGATCCTCGCTCGCTCGCAGGCACCGCGCCATCGCCGGTGAGCGCCCGCCGCTCTACGTCGGCATTCTGGCGTTCTGATGATGTCATCGCTCACAGACCTCTAGCCACGATTCCAGGCTCTCAACCTTCGGTGCTATCAATACCAATTAGATTTTCATAATATGAAATGGCATCTTTTACATCTTCATGATAATGTAATTTGCCATTCTCCAAAACAATTCCGGATTGGCATAAATTTCTAAGCGAACCCATGCTGTGAGACACCATAATAACATGAGCGCGGCCAATTTTCTCAGCGAATACCGCAGTACATTTCTTGCGGAACGCAGCATCTCCGACCGCAGTCAACTCGTCAATGAGATATACATCGAAATCGATACCCATGCTCAAGGCGAAGGTGAGGCGAGCCCGCATTCCCGAAGAGTACGTCGAGACGGGCAACCGGATACTTGGGCCGAGCTCGGCGAAGTCCTTAACGAAGTCAATCAAGCGGTCGCTGTCCTCGCCGTAGAGGCGGGCGAGGAAGCGACAGTTCTGCTCACCCGTCATGCTCCCGTTGACGCCAGCACTCAAACCGAGCTGCCACGAAACTCGGTTCGTTCGCACGATGCGTCCACTGTCGGGAAGAATGGCGCCGGAAATCATCCTGAGCAATGTCGACTTGCCCGCACCGTTGCGCCCGATGATCGCGAGGTTGCGATCGGTCGGCAGAACCATCGACAGGTCCTGCACGATGGTCTTCCGCGCCTCACGCGAGACATACCGCTTGGTGACCTTTTCGAATCGGATCATGGGTCTACCACCTTCCGGCGGAACACCCGCAGCATGAGCAGCCCGATGAAGACCGACACCGCCGCCCACTCAACGACGTAAAAGCGATTGGCGTAGGGCGCAGTATAGCCGGGATAGAAGCCCACCCGAATCCAGTCGAGGACATTGGCGAGGGGGTTAAGCATGAAACCATGGCGTATCGACGGAGGCAGCGCAGAAGGGAGATGAAATATGCCCGACAGAATGAGGAGTGGGCGGTTGATAATACGCCAGAGTGACTGCCAAGTTGGCACCAACACATATAGGACGGCATTGATCATCCCAATTCCCAACGACATAAGCATTAAAAGAGTCATTGGTATGAAGATATTTGGAATATCCAGATTAGGTCTTTCTTTAATAATTATATAATCTCCCGTGAGAAGAAGAATGAAGGCCACCCAATTTGTAACATATTGAACTAAAAACTCACCGATTATTGCATCATAAGCATTAACTCTCGGAAAATTCAGAAGATTAAGATTTGAACGTATCGCATTAGACACACTATTTGACATATAGCGGAAGCAAAGTATAAATGGAAGATACGACACGCAATAGAAGAGTGATATACTGTCACCCAAGAGGGGCGTACGTGAGAAGAACGAGTAGGCCATAACGATCAGGACAACCATTCCGGCGGGCTCGAGCACCGTCCAGATATAGCCACCCAGCGCGTGGTTGTGCTGGGTCAGCATCGCACGGGTCATCATCGCGAAGACCACGTTGAAATGGGCCTTCAGGTGACGCCAGAACATGATCGACCCGTCCGATTCCCAAGCGGTGCCGCCGAGCCTGCTGCCTAGCGGCGCATTGTGGCGTGTGCGAGGCCTTTCGCGCCCGGACCCGCCGCCGGCGGAACGGGCCGCCGGTGCAGCGCAGCGGCCCGGCCGGCCATCATGTCAGATCCGGCCATGGATCCGCAAATAGTCGAGGATTTCGCGCGCCAGCGGCTCGGGCGCGCGGCCGGTGGTGTCGAAGTGCAGCTCGGCCACCTCGGGCGGCTCGTAGGGGCTGTCGAAGCCGGTGAAGTTCTTGATCTCGCCGGCCAGCGCCTTGGCATAGAGGCCCTTGGGGTCGCGCCGCATGCACTCCTCGATCGGGGTGTCGACGAAGATCTCCACGAACTCGCCGTCGTCCAGGAGGCCGCGCACCAGTTGCCGCTCGGCGCGGAACGGCGAGATGAACGAGCACAGCACGATCAGCCCGGCGTCGGCGAGGAGCTTCGCCACCTCGCCGACCCGGCGTACGTTCTCGACCCGGTCGGCGGCGGTGAAGCCGAGGTCGCGGTTGAGGCCGTGGCGGAGATTGTCGCCGTCGAGCATGTAGGCATGGTGGCCGGCCTGGTGGAGCATCGCCTCGACCTTGCGGGCGATGGTCGACTTGCCGGAGCCCGACAGCCCGGTGAACCACAGCACGGTCGGCTTCTGGTGCTTGATCGCGGCGCGGGCCGCCTTGTCGACGCCGAGCTCCTCGTGGTGGATGTTGGTCGCGCGGCGCAGCGCGAACTCGATCATCCCGGCGCCGACGGTGCGGTTGGTGAAGCGGTCGACCAGGATGAAGGCGCCCGTCGCCCGGTTCTCGCGATAGGGATCGAAGCTCAGCGGCCGCGCCAGCGACAGGTTGCAGAGCGCGATCTCGTTCAATTCGAGCTGGCGGCCGGCGGTCGATTCCAGCGTGTTCACGTCGACCTTGTGGCGGAGCGAGGTCACCGTCGCCGTGGTCCACTGGGTGCCGGCGCGCAGGAGATACGGCCGCCCCGGCAGGAGGGCGTCGTCGTCCATCCAGAGCACGTGGGCCGCGAGCTGGTCGGCGACGGTCGGCCGGGCGTCGGCATGGCTGAGGACGTCGCCCCGCGCCACGTCGATCTCGTCGGCGAGCGTCAGCGTCACCGCATCGCCCGCCTCCGCCGCCTCGATCTCGCCGCCGGCGGTGACGATCGCGGCGATCCGGCTGAGCCGCCCGCTCGGCGCCACCGCCACCGCGTCGCCGCGGACGACGCGGCCGCTCGCGACGGTGCCGGAGAAGCCGCGAAAATCGAGATTGGGCCGGTTGACCCATTGCACCGGGAAGCGGAACGGCGCCGCGGCGCGGTCGGTCGCCGCGTCCACCTCCTCCAGATGGCCGAGCAGCGTCGGCCCGCCATACCAGGGCATGTTGCCCGAGCGCTCGGTGACGTTGTCGCCGAAGCGGGCCGAGATCGGCACCGGCACCATGGTGGTGAAGCCGAGGCCGGCGGCGAAGCTGGCGTAGTCGCCGACGATGCGGTCGAACACCTCCTCGGAGAAGCCGACGAGGTCCATCTTGTTGACCGCGACGAGCACGTGACGGATGCCGAGCAGCGAGCAGATGTAGCTGTGGCGCCGGGTCTGGGTCAGGACGCCCTTGCGGGCATCGATCAGGATGACGGCGAGCTCGGCGTTGGAGGCGCCGGTCGCCATGTTGCGGGTGTACTGCTCGTGGCCGGGGGTGTCGGCGACGATGAAGCTCCGCTTCGGCGTGCCGAAGAAGCGGTAGGCGACGTCGATGGTGATGCCCTGCTCGCGCTCGGCCTCGAGGCCGTCGACCAGGAGCGCGAAGTCGATGTCGCCGCCGGTGGTGCCGAAGCTCCGCGATTCCTTCTCCAGGCTGGCGAGCTGGTCCTCGTAGATCAGCTTCGAATCGTAGAGCAGCCGCCCGATCAGGGTGGACTTGCCGTCGTCGACCGAGCCGCAGGTGAGGAAGTGCAGCAGGCCGCGCTCGCCCTCGGCGCGCTGGCGGATGGGGTCGCCGGCGGCGTGCATCAGAAATAGCCCTCGCGCTTCTTCTTCTCCATCGAGGCGGCGGCGTCGCCGTCGATCAGCCGGCCCTGGCGCTCGGAGACGCGGGTGGTCTGCATCTCGGCGATGATCTCCTCGACGGTCGTCGCCGGCGACTCGATCGCCCCGGTGAGCGGATAGCAGCCGAGGGTACGGAAGCGCACGAGGCGCATCTCGGGCGTCTCGCCGGGATCGAGCGGCATGCGCTCGTCGTCGACCATGATCCAGGTGCCGTCGCGGCGCACCACCGGGCGCTCCTTGGCGAAATAGAGCGGCACGACCGGGATCTGGTCCTCGAGGATGTATTGCCAGATGTCGGTCTCGGTCCAGTTCGACAGCGGAAAGACGCGGATCGATTCGCCGTCGCGGATGCGGGTGTTGAAGAGGTTCCAGAGCTCGGGCCGCTGGTTGCGCGGGTCCCAGGCGTGGGTTGCGGTGCGGAACGAGAAGATGCGCTCCTTGGCGCGGCTCTTCTCCTCGTCGCGCCGCGCGCCGCCGAAGGCGGCATCGAAGCGCCCCTTGTCGAGCGCCTGGCGCAGCGCCTCGGTCTTCATGATCTGGGTGTGGAGCGCCGAGCCCGAGGCGAACGGGTTGATGCCGCGCTCGATGCCTTCCTGGTTGGTATGGACGATGAGGTCGAGCCCGAGCTCCTTCGCCGTCGCGTTGCGGAACGCGATCATCTCGCGGAACTTCCAGGTCGTGTCGACGTGGAGCAGCGGGAACGGCAGCTTCGACGGATAGAACGCCTTGATGGCAAGGCGCAGCATGACGCTGGAATCCTTGCCGATCGAATAGAGCATCACCGGGCGGCGGAACTCGGCCGCGACCTCGCGGATGATGCCGATCGACTCCGCCTCCAGCCGGCGCAGATGGGGTGACAGGGTGCGCGTCACGCTACCGTGCATCATCAGGCGGCCCTTACGCGGTACGGTCGAAGGCGCTGGCGCCCCCGCGGTCCTCGGCGAGGCCCCCCGGCTCGCCACCCTCCTCCGCTCCGCGGGAGGGGATCCTCTCCACCCGACGGCAGAGCGGGCAACGCCTTAACGCCTGGCGCGCGTCGAGGCAAGGCGAAGGCGGCGTCAGCGCCGCTCGCGGAAGAACGCGCGCAGCAGCGCCGCGGCCTCGCGCTCGCCGATGCCGCCGTAGACGTCCGGCGCGTGGTGGCAGGTCGGCTGGGCGAACAGCCGCGGGCCCGAGACCACCGCGCCGCCCTTGGGATCCTCGGCGCCGAAATAGAGCCGCCGCAGCCGCGCGAACGAGACCGCCGCCGCGCACATCGCGCAAGGTTCCAGCGTGACGTAGAGGTCGCAGTCGCCGAGCCGCTCGCTGCCGACGAGGCGGGCGCCCGCGCGGATCGCGAGCATCTCGGCATGGGCGGTGGGGTCGGCGTCGGCGCGGGTGCGGTTGCCCGCCACGGCGATCACCGCGTCGCCGCGCACCAGGACGGCGCCGACCGGCACCTCGCCCTGGCGCCCCGCCTCAGCCGCGGCGGCGAGCGCCCGGTTCATGAAGCCGGCGCGTGCGGCTTTGTCGTCCCCGGCCAAGGTGCTAATCCCTCCGCCCGCATGAGCGACGATCACGACACACCGCCGGAACGCGCCCGCCTCGCCAAGGTCATCGCCCGCGCCGGCCTCGCCTCGCGGCGCGACGCCGAGGCGTGGATCGCAGAGGGCCGGGTCAGCGTCAACGGCAGCGTGGTGACGACCCCGGCGACCGTGGTCGGGCCGCAGGACGCCGTCGCCGTCGACGGCAAGCCGCTTCCGGCCCGCGAGCGCACGCGGCTCTGGCTCTATCACAAGCCCCGGGGCGTGGTGACGACGGAGAAGGATCCCGAGGGCCGCACCACCGTGTTCGACGTGCTGCCGGAGGGGCTGCCGCGGGTGGTCACGGTCGGGCGGCTCGACATCCAGACCGAGGGGCTGCTGCTCCTGACCAACGACGGCGGCCTCGCCCGCGTCTTGGCCCATCCCGACACCGCCTGGGTCCGGCGCTACCGGGTGCGCGCCTTCGGCCACGTGCCCGCCGATGCCCCCGAGCGGCTCGCCGCCGGCATCGTCGTCGACGGCTTCCGCTACGCCCCGATCGCGGCCGAGATCGACCGCACCCAGGGCGACAATGTCTGGCTGACGCTCGGCCTCGCCGAGGGCAAGAACCGCGAGGTCAAGCGCGTGCTGGAGGCGCTCGGCCTCGCCGTGAACCGGCTGATCCGGGTGGCGTTCGGACCGTTCGAGCTCGGCGAGATCCTGCCGGGCGTTGCCGCGGAGGTGCCGACGGCCGAGCTCGACGCCGCGCTCGGCCCGGCGCTCAAGGCCGCCGCCGCGGCCGATTTCGCCGCGCCGATCGTCGAGCGCCCGGTGTCGCCGCCGCGCCGCCC
>DASZVN010000096.1:0-15463 GCA_035547055.1 Hyphomicrobiales bacterium | reverse complement strand
CGGGACCGTCAGCGAGCTCCTCGCGGGCCGCTCCTCGCGGCCGGGCGGTGCCCCGGGGCCGTCCGGAAAGGGCGGCTGCGAACCGCCCCGGCCGGACGCCGATCCTCCCCCCGCCTGACGACGCCTCGCGAAGCGCCCCTCAAAGGGAGAGGACGTCGTGTATATATTCCTATGGCATCGAACCGTCAAGCGCGCGCCGATCCTCCCCTGCGGAGTGGGGGAGGTGCCGAGCGCAGCGAGGCGGAGGGGCCTGACAACCCGCCGGCGCCGCACGCCTCCTCCACCATGCTTCGCATGGTTCCTCTCACCGTCTGCGACGGGGGAGGATCGGGCGCCCCAGCGACTTGGCTTGTCGGGTGGGCAGCGGCCGACGTCTTCCGATGCACGTGGGCAGGCGAGATGCCCGCCCGACGACGTCAGTCCGCCGAGCCGGCGTCGTCGGTCGCGGCGGCGAGGTGGTTGGTCGCGGTCAGGAAGCGGGTCGGATCGACCGGCTCGTTGTCGAGGCGGACCTCGTAGTGGAGGTGCGGCCCGGTCGAGCGGCCGGTCGAGCCGACCCGGCCGATCTCCTCGCCGGCCTCGACATGGGCGCCGACCTTGACCTCGATCTGCGACAGGTGCCCGTAGCGGGTGGCGACGCCGTTGCCGTGGTCGATCTCGACCATGTTGCCGTAGCCGCCGTTCCAGCCCGCGGTGACTACCTTGCCGGCGGCGGTCGCCTCGACCGGCGCGCCATAGGCGGCGCGGAGGTCGAGGCCGGGATGGAACGCAAGGCTGTGGTAGAACGGGTCCGGCCGTGAGCCGAAGCCCGAGGTCTCCTCGAGCTCGTTGGTGTCGAGCGGCGAGCGCACCGGCAGATGGATCAGGCCCTGCTTCAGGCGCCGGATATCGGCCTGCATCGCGGCGACGCGGCCGAGCGCGTGGTTGAAGGCGGGGTCGCCGCGGAGCGGGCCCTGCGACAGCGGGATGTAGGGACCCCCGACATCCTTCTGGGTCGGTTCGCCGACGCCGAGCCGGCGGTAGAGCTCGCTGAGCTCGCCGCGCTCGCGGTCGAGCCGGCTCTGAAAGTGGACCACCGCCGCCGCCTGGCGGGCCTCGATCGCGTCATAGGCGTCGGAAAGGGCCGCGAGCCGGGCTCGGCCGGACGCGCGGATCGGGGCGGCGCGCGATTCCCGGGCCCGCTTCGGCGGGGATCGCGGCTCTGCGCTGTCGTCGACCGGCCGCGGCTTCTTCGGCAGGGTCGCGATCGTGCCGGACTCGGGTGCGGCGAGGCCGAACTCTCCGAGCGCGGCCTGGCGGTGGGCCAGCAGCGCCTCGCGCTTCATCAGGCTCTCGATTTCCTCGCCGAGCGCGGCCTGCTCGGCCATGCGCGCGCTCTTGAGCCGGTCGATCTCCTGGTTCAGCGCCGCCATCTGGGTCGCCGCGGCGCGCTCGGCGGCAGCGTGATGGAGGCGGATGTCCTGGAGGATCTGGTCGCGGAAGACGATGTAGCTCGTGCTCGCGGCCGACCAGCCCAGCAGGGCCAGCACGACGACCGTCCACGCCGCGGCGGCGCGGCGGCCGAGCACCAGCGCGGCACGGGCCGGACGACGGAGCGGCGCCGCGACCGGCTCGCTCCGCGAATGCAGGGGAACATGGCGCGCCGCCGGGTGGGGCGCGCCCGGCGGCAGGCGATCATGCTCCGCGTGAGCCGCGTGGGCGAGCGTGGCGTGGGTCGGCATCGGCACCAATCGGCGGGGAAGCCGGCCAGGGCGGCCAGCGAACCCCCGCAGAGTGGCGCGGTTAGGGTTAACGAGTGGTTGCGCTCACGCCGCCGAGGCGGCCGCCAGCACCTCTTCGGCGTGGCCCGCGACCTTGACCTTGGGCCACACCCGCTCGATCCGGCCGTCGGCGTCGATCAGGAAGGTGGTGCGCTCGACGCCCATGTAGTTGCGGCCGTACATGCTCTTTTCGGCCCACACGCCGTAGTCCTGCACGACCTTCTTGGCGTCGTCGGCCGCGAGCACCAGGTCGAGCGCGTATTTGTCCTTGAACTTGCGGTGGCTCTGGGCCGAATCGGGCGAGACCCCGATGACCGCGATGCCGCGGGAGCGGAAATCGGGGGCGAGGCGGGTGAAGTCCTTCGCCTCCATGGTGCAGCCCGAGGTGTCGTCCTTCGGGTAGAAGTAGAGCACCACCTTCTTGCCGCGCAGGTCGGCCAGGCGGATCTCGCCGCCGTCGTCCGTCGGCAGCCGGAATTCGGGCGCCTTGGCGCCTGCCTCGAGTTTCGCCATATGCCGTCCTTTCGTCGCATTCGGAGCGGCTTATGGTGAGCCGAACCTGAGCGTCCGCGCAACCGGCAAGGCGCCCCCATCGGCACGGCGCCGATGGCGGCTTGGCGCAGCGTCGGTGCGCAGTATATGTGCAGCCCGATGGCGGCTTGGGGGCACCCGGTGCAGGACAGACACCAGCCGGACCATCACCTCGGCGACATCGTCCTGCCGTCGCGCCGGCGCTGGCGCGAGCTCGAGCGGCGCACCCGGCGCCAGTTGACCACGCTGTTCGTGTTCCTGGTCGTCCTCGCGGCGGGCATCGCGGCGGTGCTGACGGTGCCGCTGCCGGTGTCGATGATCGCGCCCCGCATCGTCGCCGCGGTCGAGGCGCGGCTGGGGCGCGGCTACAATGTCAGCATCGGCCATGCCTGGATCGACCATCGCGGCGGCAGCCTCGGCTTCCGGCTGGCGCAGTTCGAGATCCGCGACCCGGCGGGCAACGCCGTGCTGCGCGTGCCGGAGGCGGTGGTCGGGCTGAACGGCGATTTCCTCATCGGCAGCCGTGTCGGCGCCACCTCGATCCGGCTGGTCCAGCCGCACCTGACCGTCCGCATCGAGAAGAACGGCGAGGTCTCGCTCGCCGCGGCCGAGGGGGCGCCGCCGCTCTTCCACCTCCCGGCCGGCGAGCTGCCCGAGGGCGCGCCGGCGCAGCTCTTCGGCCTTCTCGCCGCCGCCGACGTGACGACGGATCCCGGCGGGCCGCTGGCCGATCTCCAGAGCATCCAGATCGACCGCGCCGACCTCGTCGTCGACGACCAGCGCCGCGACACCGTCGACCGCCTGAACGACGTCGACATCCGCATGATGCGCCGCCGCGGCGACGGCGGCCTCGTGATGAGCGCGGTGTCCTCCGACCCAGGCGACCACTGGGCGATCAGCGCCACGCTGACCGGCCACCCCGGCGGCCCGCGCGACCTCGACCTCGGCTTCCGCAGCCTGTCGCTGTCGCGCATGGTCTACGAGGCGATGCGCGGCAAGAGCCCGGTGGCGGTCGCGGGCACGCTGTCCGGGCGCCTGTCGCTGACGATCGCGCCGGACGGCAGCGTGCCGGCCGGCGCCGCCAAGGTCGCGGTCGAGGGCCTCGAGGTCGTGCCGGCCGATCCCGACGCGGCGGTGGCGCTCGCGAGCGCGAGCCTCGATGCCACCTGGGACGGCGCCGCCAAGCGCCTCACCATCGCCGCGGTCGACCTCGCGAGCCCGGGCGGCCACGCCCATTTCACCGGGCAGGCGACGCCGGTGCCGGACCGCAAGCAGAGCTGGGACTACCATCTCGCCGGCAGCCGCATCGTGCTGCCGCCGGCGCGGCCGGGCGATGCCGCGCTGCCGCTCGACGCGATCGAGCTCGACGGCCGGCTCGATCGCGAGGAGCCGCGCATCGCGGTCGATCGCGCCGTCCTGAAGGGGCCGGCGATCAGCGCCTCGGGGCAGGGCGTCGTGACCGTCGGCGCCGACGGCGCCGAGGGCGAGGTCACGCTCGCCGTCGGGCGTTCGCCGCTCGCGGCGCTGCTGGCGGTGTGGCCGAAGCCGGTCGCCGACGGCGCGCGGCAATGGCTGGTCGGGCATGTCGGCCACGCGACCATGGAGAAGCTGTCGCTGCACGCCAAGGGGCCGCTCAAGGCCGAGCCGGCGCCGAACGAGCCGGTCGTGACGCTCGACGCCGCCTTCAGCGACGCCGCCGTCACCCTCGTCCCCGGCCTGCCGCCCGTCACCGGGACCGCGGGCAAGCTCACCGTGCGCGGTCATCGCTTCGACGGCCGTGCCAGCGGCGGCACGATCCGGCTCGGCGACCAGGCGATTGCGCTGAAAGACGCGCGGCTCGGCTTCGCCGACGTCTTCCTCAAGCCGCCGCCCGGCACGCTGACCCTCCACGGCACCGGCCCGGTCGCCGCCTTCGGGGCGCTGCTCGCGGCACGGCCGCTCAGCGGCGTCGTGCCGACGGGAATCGACCTTCGGCGCGGCAGCGGGACGATCGACGCCACCGTCACGCTCAGCGGGCCGATGCGCCACGACGTGAAGCTGGCCAGCCTGGCGCTGCAGCTCGACGCGACGGTGACCGATGGGGCGCTCGACCGCCTGCCCGGAGGCCATCGCCTGAGCAACGCCGACCTCCACCTCGCGGTCGATTCCGGCCAGGGCCGGCTCAGGGGCCGCGGCACCGTCGACGGCGCGCTGGTGAGCGTGGCCGCGGAGGCCGCGCGGCAGCCCGGCGGCGGCTTGGGCAAGGCCACCGTCACGGCGAGCTTCGATCCGTCGAAGCTGCGCGCCCTCGGCGGGGTCGGCGTGAAGGGGCCGGTCGCGGTCCGGCTCGGCCTGCCGAGCCTCGCGAGCCTCGACGGCGCGACGGTCGAGGCCGATCTCAGCGGTGCGGCCGCGTCCCTGCCCGGCGTTCTCGACAAGCCGGCGGGACGGCCCGGCCATCTCGCCTTCACTCTCGATGCCGGTGCGGGCGGCCATTGGCAGCTCGACAATTTCGCTTTCGAGGCGGCGCCTGCGGCGTTCCGCGGCACGGTCGAGCTCGACGGCGACGGCGGCTTCGTCGAGGCCAAGCTGTCGACCTTCCGCCTGTCGCCCGGCGACGACGTGCGGCTCGACGCGACCAAGGCCGCCGCCGGCTACCGCCTGCAGCTCCGCGGCGGGGCGCTCGACGTGCGGCCGCTGCTGCACGAGCTCCTGGCCGATGCCGGCACCCCCGGCGGGCCCGACGTGACGATCTCGGCCAAGCTCGGCACCGGGGTCGGCTACGACGGCGAGGCGATCGCCGGGCTCGACCTGGCGCTGGCGCGCAAAGGAGGGCGCCTCACCGCCTTCGCGCTGTCCGGCCGGCTCGGCGAGCACGAGATCACCGGCGCGCTGGCGCCGGCGCGGTCCCGCCTCACGCTGACGAGCGGCGATGCCGGCGCGGCGCTGGCGTTCTTCGGCATCTACCGGCGGGTGCGCGGCGGCGCACTGACGCTCGACCTCGTGCCGGGACGCGACGCCACCCGGGGCACGCTGACGCTGCAGGATTTCGGCATCGTCGGCGAGGCCGCGTTCGGCCCGCTGATCGCCGGCGGCGATACCGGTGCCGCCGCCCAGCGCGTCACTCGGTTCTCGCGCATGCGGGCCCGCTTCCGCCTCGCCAGCGGCCGCCTCCTGGTCGACGACGCGGCGATCTGGGGCCCGGACATCGGCGCGACGCTCGACGGCAACATCGACTACCGCCACGACCGGCTCGACGTACGCGGAACCTTCGTCCCGGCCTATCTCGTCAACAACCTGTTCAGCCGGCTCCCGATCATCGGCATGATCCTCGGCGGCGGCGCCAACGAGGGCCTGGTCGGCGTCACGTTCAAGGTGGCGGGCCCGCTCGAGGCGCCGACCCTCAGCGTCAACCCGATCTCGATGGTGGCGCCGGGCTTCCTGCGCAAGCTGTTCAGCTTCCGCGAGACCGATCTCGGCGCCACGGCCTCGGGCCCGAGCCCGGACGGGCATGTCTATCCGCCGGCGCCGCCCGACCCGACCGCGCCGGCGCCGGTACCTGCGCCCATGGCGCGGCCAGCACGGTGAGGCATTCAGTCGTCATTGCGGGCGAAGCGACGCAATCCAGGGGGGCCGCGCTGGGACCCCCTTGATCGTTTCGTCGGCTGCTCCCCCTCGCAACGACGAGGAGGCTACGGCTCCAGCCGCTCCGTCGCCTCGATCTCGATGCCGAAGCCGCGCAGCCCGACATAATGCCACTCGCTGGCGGCGAGCAGGCGGATCGAGCTGACGCCGAGGTCCTTCAGGATCTGCGCCCCGAGGCCGATCTCGCGCCATTGGTGCTCGCGCGCCTCGCTCGCGGTGCGCTTGGCGCCGAGCGCGGTCGAGGGCACGCCGGTGGTGCCTTCGCGGAGATAGACCAGGACGCCGCTGCCTTCGGCCTTGATGCGCTCCAGCACCTGGCGCAGCACCTTGCCGCCGGTGAAGGCGTCGGCGACCGGGTCGGCGCGATGGAGGCGGACGAGGACGTTCTTGCCGTCGCCGAGCGAGCCGTGGACCAGGGCGAGGTGGTTCACCACGTCGAACGGGGTGACGTAGGAATAGCCGCTCAGCGGGCCGATCATGGTCGGCACCGGGAACTCCATCACCCGCTCGACCAGCTTCTCGCGCGCCTGGCGATAGGCGATGAGGTCGGCGACCGCGATCTGGCGGAGCTTGTGCTCGGCGGCGAAGGCTGCGACCTGCGCACCGCGCATCACGGTGCCGTCGTCGTTCACGAGCTCGGCCAGGACGCCGACATTGGGCAGCGCCGCGAGGCGGCAGAGATCGACCGCTGCCTCGGTATGGCCCGAGCGCATCAGGACGCCGCCCTCCCGCGCGATCAGCGGAAAGACGTGGCCGGGGCGGACGAAATCGCCGGCGCCGACATTGGAATTGGCCAGCGCCCGCACCGTGTTGGTGCGCTCCTCGGCCGAGATGCCGGTGGTGGTGCCATGGGCGACGTCGATCGACACCGTGAAGGCGGTGCCGAGCGGGGCGTTGTTGTGCGCGACCATCGGGTCGAGGTGGAGGCGGTGGGCCTCGCCGCCGGTGAGCGGCGCGCAGACGATGCCGGAGGTATGGCGGACGATGAAGGCCATCTTCTCCGGGGTGCAGAGCGAGGCGGCGACGATGAGGTCGCCCTCGTTCTCGCGGTCGTCGTCGTCGGTGACGACCACGATCTCACCCTGGGCGAAGGCCTCGATCGCGCGGCGCACCCGCCCCAGGGATTCGTTCATCGCGAGGTCCTTCGGGTCGGCCGGCACCGCATCCACGTTCCACTGCCAGGCGCGCAGCGCCGCTCCGGAAAAGCTGAAATCCATGGGGAAGATGCACTCCGATCGCGGCCGCCGTCAAAGCGGAGGCGGGCTGCCGCCGGCCCCGGTCTGGGCGCGGTGGCGAAGATAGTGGTCGGCGAGGACGCAGGCGACCATGGCTTCCCCGATCGGCACCGCACGGATGCCGACGCAGGGGTCGTGGCGGCCCTTGGTGACGATCTCGGTGTCGCGGCCGGCGCGGTCGACGGTCCGGCGCGGCAGGAGGATCGAGGAGGTTGGCTTGACGGCGAAGCGGGCGACGACCGGCTGCCCGGTCGAGATGCCGCCGAGGATGCCGCCGGCGTGGTTCGACAGGAACACCGGGCCCGCGTTGCCCGCGCGCATCTCGTCGGCGTTGTCCTCGCCGCGGAGCTGCGCCGCCGCCATGCCGTCACCGATCTCGACGCCCTTGACGGCGTTGATGCTCATCAGCGCGCCGGCGAGGTCGGCATCGAGCTTGCCGTAGACCGGGGCGCCGAGGCCCGCGGGCACGCCCTCGGCGATCACCTCGATCACGGCGCCGACCGACGAGCCCGCCTTGCGGATGCCGTCGAGATACGGCTCCATCGCCGCCGCGGCTTGGGCGTCGGGGCAGTTGAAGGGATTGCGGCCGATTTCGTCCCAGTCCCAGCGGCTGCGGTCGATCTCGATCTCGCCCATCCGCACCAGGGCACCGCGCACGATCATGCCCGGCACCACGAGGCCCGCCAATGCGCCGGCGGCAACCCGCGCCAGCGTCTCGCGGGCCGAGGCGCGGCCGCCGCCGCGATAGTCGCGGATGCCGTACTTGGCGTCATAGGCGTAGTCGGCGTGACCGGGCCGGTATTTCTCCGCGATCTCCGAATAGTCGCGCGAGCGCTGGTCGACATTGTCGACGACGAGGGCGATCGGCGTCCCGGTGGTGAGGAGGGCGTCGTCGGCCTCGGCCATGACGCCCGACAGCACGCGGACCTGGTCGGGCTCCTGGCGCTGGGTGGTGAAGCGCGACTGGCCGGGGCGGCGGCGGTCGAGCGCCGCCTGCACGTCGGCCAGGCGGAAACGGATGCGGGGCGGCATGCCGTCGACGACGCAGCCCATCGCCGGGCCGTGGCTCTCGCCGAAGGTCGTCACGCGAAAAACATGGCCGAACGTGTTGTAGGACATGCAGCCTTGCCCCGGAGGGGCTCCTTTACGGCCGCAGTGATGAGCGGTCAATGAATGGGCGGCGCGGGTCAGACGAAGCTGCGGACGACCCACACGATCACGATGCCGGCCACCGCGGAGACGAGGCCGATCAGGCGGAGGCGCGGCTCCGCGGTCTCGGCCGCGGCGGCCATGGCGGTACGGGTCGCGCCGGGGAAGGCCGCGAACAGGATTCCCTCGAAGACGAAGACGAGGCCGACCGCGGCCAGGAAGTCGCTCACCGGCCGCGGTCTCCGGATGCCGGAGCCTGGGCCGGCGGCGCGCCGTTGAGATAGCGGAAGAAGGGCGAATTCGGCGCCAGCACGAAGCGGGTGTTGCCCGGCTTCAGCGCCGCCTCGTAGGCCTGCATCGAGCGGTAGAAGGCAAAGAAATCGGGGTCCTTGCCGTAGGCCGCGGCATAGATGCCGTTGCGGGTCGCGTCGCCCTCGCCGCGCAGGCGATCGGCGTCCCGGGTGGCATCGGCGACAATCACCGTGGCCTGGCGGTCGGCCTGGGCACGGATGCGCTGGGCGGCCTCGCCGCCTTCGGCGCGGAGCTCCGCCGCCTGGCGCTGCCGCTCGGTCTGCATGCGGCGGTAGATCGCCTGGCTGTTGGCCTCGGGCAGATCGGCGCGGCGGATGCGGACATCGACCACGTCGAGACCGAGGCTGCGGGCCTGCCCGTTGACGAGGTCGCGGATGCTCTCCATCAGCGGCTGGCGCTTGTCGCGCACCACGTCGAGGAAGCTGGCGTTGCCGAGCACCTGGCGCAGCGACGAGTTGAGAAAGGTGATGAGCCGGTTGTTGGCGGCGTCCACCGTGCCCACCGCCTGGTAGAAGCGCAGCGGATCGGCGATGCGGTAGCGGGCGAAGGCGTCGACCACGAGACGCTTCTGGTCGGAGGCGATGACCTCCTGCTCGGGCAGGTCGAGCGGCAGGATGCGCTTGTCGAGCACGATGACGGTGTCGATGAACGGCGCCTTGAGGCGGAGGCCCGGGGTGTGGACGATGCGGATCGGGTTGCCGAAGCGCAGCACCAGCGCCTGCTGCGCCTGCCCGACGACGTAGGTTGCGTTGATCGCGACCACGATCACCACGATCGCGACGACCAGCGCGGCGACGGCGTTCCTCATTGGCCGCCTCCATCCCCTGTGGCCGACTGGCCCGGGCCCTGGTCGGGCGAGCCCTGGGAGGCGGGCGAGGCGGGCGGCGCGGCCGGCCGGCTCGGCGCCGGCGGGCGCGGCAGCAGCCGGTCGAGCGGCAGATAGGTCAAGGGTGCCGTGCTGCCCGGGGTGTCGAGCACGATCTTGTCGGCCGGGCCGAACAGCTTCTCCATCGTCTCCAGGAACATGCGCTCGCGCGTCACCGCGGGCGCCGCCTTGTAGGAGGCGTAGACTTCGTCGAACCGGGCGGCCTGCCCCTGGGCTTCGGCGACCGACTGCGACTTGTACGCCTCGGCGGCCTGGACGATGGCGGCCGCCTTGCCGCGGGCGTTGGGGACGACCCGGTTGGCGTAGGTCTCGGCCTCGTTCTGCATGCGCTCCTGGTCGGCGCGGGCGGCCTGGACGTCGCGGAAGGCGGCGATGACCTCTTCCGGCGGGTCGACCTTCTGCAGCGGCACCTGGCTGATCAGGACGCCGGCGCCGTAGCTGTCGAGCGCGCCCTGCATCAGCTTCTGCACGGCGGTCTCGGTCGCGGCACGGCCCTGGGTCAGGAGCGACTGAAGGTCGGAGCGGCCCACCACCTCGCGCATCGCGCTCTCGGCGATCGCCTTGACGGTGGCCGGCGGGTCCTGGAGGTCGAACAGGTATTTCGGCGCGTCGCTCACGGTCCATAGCACCGAAAAGGTGATGTCGACGATGTTGCCGTCGCCGGTCAGCATCAGGCTTTCCTCGGGCACCTCGCGGGTGCCGCCGGCGCGGTCGAAGCGGAGCCCGATGTCGGTCCGCCTGTTGTGGGCGACATCGACCGTGTCCACGGTCTCGATCGGATAGGGCCAGTGGTAGTGGAGGCCGTTGCCCTCCTGGCGGACGAAGGCGCCGAAGCGCTGCACGACGCCGACCTCGCCGGGCTGCACCGTATAGATGCCGGTCGCCGCCCAGATCAGCACCGCGACGACGAAGACGATGACGATGCCCATGCCGCCGGCGCCGCCGCCGGGCAGCAGGCGGCGGACGCGGTCCTGGCCGCCGCGCAGCAGGTCCTCGAAATTGGGCGGGCGCCGGCCGCCGGGCGAGGGCGGTCCGCCGCCCCAGGGGCCCTGGATCGGCCGCCGGGGGCCACCGCCTTGATTGTTCCAGGGCATCGGGATCCTTCGCTCGCGCGGACGGGGCCGCGTGGCCTTCTGCGAGCCCGTGGTTTTAGGCGACGCCGTGCGGCGCAGCAACCCGCACCCGCCGGCGACGCGCGTAGTCGACGAAAGCGAAGGCGTGCTCGTCGGCGGGGCCGGCAGGATGGGCCTCGCGCCGGACCTCGCGCCATTCGGCCGGGTCGAGCGGCGGGAAGAAGGCGTCGCCCTCGGGCGTCGCGTCCACCTCCGTCAGGTAGACGCGATCGGCATCGGGCAGGGCCTCGGTGAAAAGCTCGCCGCCGCCGATGACGGCGATCTCGTCGGCGCCGCTGGAGGCCGCGACCGCCTGCGCCCGCCGCAAGGCCTCCGGCCAGGAATGCGCCACCTCGACATCCGCCGGGCGGAAGTCCGGTTGCCGGGTCACGACGACGGTGGTGCGGCCGGGCAACGCCTTGCCGATCGCCGCGAAGGTCTTGCGGCCCATCACCATCGGCTTGCCTATGGTGAGCGCCTTGAAGCGCTTGAGGTCGCTGCGCAGGCGCCAGGGCAGGGCGCCGCCACGGCCGATGATGCCGTTCCGGGCGACGGCGACGACGAGGGCGACGGGCGGGGGCACGCCCTTGGGGGATAGATCGACACGGGATTGAATTGAAACCGTCTCCACAACCAATGGATAGGGATTGTCTTGAGTTATCTGCTGCTGCGTTCCACATTAACAGCGCGTGGGAAGTTGACCGATGGCCTTGATGATGGGCGCTCTCTACGAGGCGCTGCGTGAGGCCAGGGTACCGGATCAAAAGGCAAAAGCTGCGGCCGAAGAGGTCGCGAGCTATGAGGCGCGGCTGAACGGCCTCTCCTCCGACGTTCGCGTGCTCACCTGGATCACCGGCGCGACTTTCGCGGGGGTTGTCTCGCTGGTCGTCAAGGCATGGCTTCTGACCTGAGTGCTCCTTCGATTGCCCTGTTCGACCAGGGAGCAGTTCACACCGCGACGGGCGCCTTGATGGCGGGATAGGGGTCGTAGGCCTCCAGCGCGATGTCCTCGTAGCGGAAGTCGAACAGCGAGCGCACCGCCGGGTTCAGCCTGACGCGGGGCAGGGCGCGCGGCGTGCGGCCGAGCTGCTCGCGCGCCTGGTCGAGGTGGTTGAGATAGAGGTGGGCGTCGCCGAGCGTCACCACGAAATCGCCGGGCGCGAGGTCCGTCACCTGCGCCACCAGATGGACCAGGAGGGCATAGCTCGCGATGTTGAACGGCAGGCCGAGGAAGACGTCGGCCGAGCGCTGGTAGAGCTGGCACGACAGGCGGCCGCCGGCGACGTTGAACTGGAACAGGCAATGGCACGGCGCAAGCGCCATCTTGTCGATCTCGCCGGGGTTCCAGGCCGAGACGACGAGGCGGCGCGAATCCGGGTTCCGCCGGATCTCCTCCACCACCCAGGCCATCTGGTCGATGACGCGGCCGTCGGCGGCCTGCCAGCGCCGCCATTGCTTGCCGTAGACCGGGCCGAGCTCGCCCGCTTCGTCGGCCCACTCGTCCCAGATCGTGACGCCGTTGTCGCGGAGATAGGCGACGTTGGTGTCGCCGCTCAGGAACCACAGCAGCTCGTGGACGATCGACTTCCAGTGCAGCCGCTTGGTCGTGACCATCGGGAAGCCGTCGGCCAGGCGGAAGCGCATCTGGTGGCCGAACACCGACAGCGTGCCCGTGCCGGTGCGGTCGCCCTTGCGGACGCCGTCGTCGAGGACCCGGCGGAGGAGGTCGAGATAGCTCTGCATGGCCGGAGTCTATACCGAGCCGGGCCGCCGTGCCGGGCCGCCGGCCCGGCATCCACGGGTTTTCGCCCGACGCCGATCACGCGCGAAACCCGGCCGAATTCTTGGGAAAAATCGCCGGCGGCCTTGGCCTGGGCGGGGCATCGCCTTATATTCTTCAGGCCGGCGCAAGCCGGCTATGGCGATAAACTGGCGTCGGAATAAACCCATCGGACCCGGGGGCAGTACCCGGCGCCTCCACCAGGACCCATCCGAGCGGTGGGTCGCGGCGGGGGCGAAACAGGATCGACGAGGGCGTAAAGGGCGTTCTTTTGCTCGGCATGGTACCGCCGTTATCGGGCCGTCTCATAGTTGCGAATGACAACTATGCTCCGGTTGCTCTGGCCGCGTAACGCGGTCTGAGACACTGGTACAAGCCCTGGCGGGATAAGCTCCGTCAGGCGGGGTTCGGGGGCACCTGGCAACAGAAGCCCCCACTTCCGTTCTCCGGGCCCGTCGGCCCTCCTGGCGAAAACACTGTGTCGGCGACCGCCTCATGGCCAGCGACTTCTTCCGCTACGATCTCCTGACCCAGGATGCCTTGCGCGGCGTCATCCGCCACGTGCTCGAGGAGGTCGCCAAGGGCGGCCTGCCGGGCGAGCATCATTTCTTCATCTCGTTCAACCCCAACTTCCCGGGCGTCAGGCTGTCGCCGCGGCTCCGCCAGCAATATCCGCAGGAGATGACGATCGTCCTGCAGCACCAGTTCTGGGATCTGGTCGCGACCGAGCAGGCCTTCGAGGTCGGGCTCTCCTTCGGCGGCGTCGGGGAGAAGCTGACGGTGCCGTTCGAGGCGATCACCGGCTTCTACGACCCGTCGGTGCAGTTCGGCCTGAAGTTCGAACCGAAGCCCGAACCGGCCGAGACGCCCGCGCCGGAGCCCGAAAGCGTGCGCCCGCCGCCGACCGCCGCCCCCGCGTTGACGCTGGTGCCGACGCCGCCGGCCGAATCGCGGCCGCCCGACGCCCCCACGCCGCAGACCGCCATCCCCGCGGATGCCGAGGAGAAGGGCGCCGAGATCGTCAGCCTCGACAAGTTCCGCAAGAAATAGCGGGCGGCTATCCGCCTCGCCGCTGCGCCCGCTCGATCCCGGCCATCACCAGCCGCTCCGCCTCGGAAGCGTCGGCCCAGCGTTCGATCCGGGTCCATTTCCCTTCCTCCAAGTCTTTGTAGTGCTGGAAGAAATGGGCGATCTGCTGGCGCAGCAGGGCGGGCAGGTCGTCGAGGCTGCGGACGCCCGCATGGTCGGGATGGAGCGCGTCGACCGGCACCGCGAGGATCTTCTCGTCCGGCCCGGCCTGGTCCTGCATCACGAGCGCGCCGACCGGCCGGCAGCGGATCACCGCGCCTGCGATCAGCGGGATCGCCGTCACCACCATGACGTCGCACGGATCGCCATCCTCGGAGAGCGTGTGCGGGATGAAGCCGTAGTTGCCGGGATAGAACATCGCGGTATGGAGGAAGCGGTCGACGAACAGCGCGCCGGTCGCCTTGTCCAGCTCGTATTTCACCGGCGGGCCGCCGACCGGAATCTCGATCAGGGCGTGGATGTCGGTCGGGGGGTTCGGCCCTGGGCTTAGCTTCGCGAGATCCACGGATACCTCCACGGCTTCAGCCCGCCGATCAACGACCGGCGGGCCTTCCCGGTCGCATTTTGCCGCCCGGGCGTGCGTGCTAGAAGCGCCGCGCCACTCCAGCCCACGGGACCTGACGCATGACGACGACGCGCACCGAGACCGACAGCTTCGGCCCGCTGGAGGTTCCGGCCGACCGCTATTGGGGCGCGCAGACCCAGCGCTCGCTGCAGAATTTCAGGATCGGCGGCGAGACCATGCCGAAGCCGCTCGTCCATGCGCTCGGCATCGTCAAGAAGGCGGCGGCGCTGGTGAACAAGGAGCAGGGCGCCCTCGACGCCCGCCTCGCCGACGCCATCGTCGCAGCCGCCGACGAGGTGATCCAGGGCCGCTTCGACGACCATTTCCCACTGGTGGTGTGGCAGACCGGCTCCGGCACCCAGTCCAACATGAACGCCAACGAGGTGATCTCGAACCGCGCGATCGAGATGCTGGGCGGCGAGAAAGGCTCGAAGAAGCCGATCCACCCGAACGATCACGTCAACATGGCGCAGTCGTCGAACGACAGCTTCCCGACGGCGATGCACATCGCCGCCGCAAACGAGATCGCCCGGACGCTCGATCCGGCGCTCGCCCACCTCGCCGGGGCACTGAAGGCCAAGGCCGAGGAATTCAAGGACATCATCAAGATCGGCCGCACCCACACCCAGGATGCGACGCCGCTGACCCTCGGGCAGGAGTTCTCCGGCTATGCCGCGCAGCTCGACCACGGCATCCAGCGCATGCGGGACTCGCTCAAGGGGCTCTACCAGCTCGCCCAGGGCGGCACCGCGGTCGGCACCGGGCTCAACACCCGCATCGGCTTCGCCGAGGCGTTCGCCGCGAAGGTGGCGGAGATCACCGGCCTGCCGTTCGTCACCGCGCCGAACAAGTTCGAGGCGCTGGCGAGCCACGACGCCATCGTCTTCGCCCACGGTGCGCTGAATACGGTGGCGACCTCGCTGTTCAAGATCGCCAACGACATCCGCTTCCTCGGCTCCGGGCCGCGCTCCGGCCTCGGCGAGCTGATCCTGCCGGAGAACGAGCCCGGCTCCTCGATCATGCCCGGCAAGGTCAACCCGACTCAGTGCGAGGCGATGACGATGGTCTGCGCCCAGGTGTTCGGCAACCACGCCACCATCACCTTCGCCGGCAGCCAGGGCCATTTCGAGCTCAACGTGTTCAAGCCGGTGATCGCCTACGACATGCTGCAGTCGATCCGCCTCGTCGCCGACGCCGCGCGGAGCTTCACCGACAACTGCGTCGTCGGCATCGAGGCCAACGAGGCGCGCATCCACGAGCTGATGGAGCGCTCGCTGATGCTGGTGACGGCGCTGGCGCCGAAGATCGGCTACGACAACGCGACCAAGGTCGCCAAGACCGCCCACCACAACGGCACGACGCTGAAGGAGGAGGCGGTGAAGCTCGGCTTCGTCACCGCCGAGGAGTTCGACCGCCTGGT
>DASZVN010000095.1:0-3549 GCA_035547055.1 Hyphomicrobiales bacterium | reverse complement strand
ACGCCGCGATGGGCGCAGAATTCGTCGATCAGCCCGAGCCGCCCCTCGCTGTCGCGGAACGCGATCAGCCGCTCGGAGAGGAGCTCGACGCGCACCGGATCGCCGTCCGGTTCGCGGAGCTCCTCGGCGAGGAGAGCCGGTAGCCAGTAGCGGCGAAACAGCTCGCCCATCGGGGTGCCGGGGCCGGTCCGCGTGACGAATTCGTTCTGATCCTCAGTCAACATGGCGGTCCCTCAGAAGCGTGCACGACCACACCCCCTGTTCACGCCTCACTCGGCGGCGCGGACGGCCTCGTGGCGGGCGCCGATCAGGCGCTGCACCGCTGCGACCACCGCCTCGGGGCTGGCCTTGTTCTGGCCGGCGATATCGAGCGCGCTGCCATGGGCGACCGACGAGAACAGGATCGGCGTCCCGATCGTGAGGCCCGCGGTGCGGTTGGTCGCGAGCAGCTTGGCTGCGATATGGCCCTGGTCGTGGAACATCACGATGAAGGCGCCGTAGCCCGGCCGCTTGAACATCGTATCGGCGCCGAACGGCCCCTCCACGTCGATCCCCGCGGCGCGCGCCGCGGCGATCGCGGGTGCGATGATCGCGCCGTCCTCCTCGCCGAACAGCCCGCCCTCACCGGCATGGGGGTTCAGCCCCGACACCGCAATGCGCGACGGCGCGCCGTCGAGCTGCTGCAGGGTCTCGTGAGTGATCTCGATGACTCGCCGGACGCGCTCCTCGGTGATCAGATCGAGGGCCCGGCGCAGGCTGACGTGCAGCGTGGTGTGAACGATGCGCATCTCGTCGAAGCACAGCATCAGATGCGCGTCCTCGGCCGGCGTGCCGGTGCAGCGCGCGACGAAGGACGGATAGCCGTCGAACGGGATGCCGGCGGCGTGGATGGCGCTCTCGGTCTGGGGGCAGGCGATGACGGCCTCGACCGCGCCCGCCAGCGCCGCCTCGATCGCGACCCGGGCGGCATCCACCGCCGCCTGCCCGTTCGCTGCGTCGATCTCGCCGAGGCGGAGCGGCTGGTCCGAGAACTGGTCGAGCGCGAGCACCGCGATTTCGCCCGGGGCAGCCGCCGGTCCGTCCGCCGCATTCGCGACCACGCGCAACGCAGGACGAAGGCCGCACGCCTCGGCATGGCGGTGCAGCACCCGCGGGTCGCCGACCAGAAGCGGCCGGCAGATGGCGGCGACGCGCCGATCGAGCGCGGCCTTGAGGGCGATCTCGGGACCGATCCCGGCAGGATCGCCGAGGCTGATGGCAACCTGCGGCTTCATCGGCCAGCTCCTCTCAAAAGGTGCGCCTGCGCCGGCAATTTCGAGGCGGTAGGAGCGCCGCCACGTCGCCCAGACCGTACGGCGCAGCCGTAGCCGCTGTCCATCACGCCGCGCACCCCGGGGTGCCCAAGCGACCCGACGCACGAGATCGTTGGAGAGCGACGGCTAGCTCAGGCGGAGCCGCCGCTGACCGTCCTTATCCGTGTCGCGATCGACGGTGATGCTCTCTGCTCCGCCGGCGCCGGTCCAGCGGAAGCGCAGGCGCCGCCGGGTGGCGTTGAAGCCGGTGAAGGTGCGGTCGATCTCGACGTCAGCGAACGTGAACAGCGTCGCGAGCGCGAGATGCTCGCCCTCTGCGGTCACGCTGATCGCCTGGCACGGCTCGAACGCCATGTGGCGCGGCGACCACCAGCCCCCGAGCACGTCCGGGTCGCTGCCGCGGGAAGCGCCGCGGCCCCGCGCGGTCTCGCTGATGCTCGCATCCTCGAACACGCAGTTCAGATGGAGGTCCAGCCCGCCCGGATGACGGAGAAGCGCACCATCGCGGCGGCGGCGCTTCAAGTGCCAGTCGGGATGGAAATGGAAATGCTGAGTGGCAAGGTGCGCCGCCGCGTCGCGCGCCCTCAGCAAGTCGACGCAGAGCAGCCACTCCGACGGCTTGAGCAGCACGAGCCGCGAATGGGTCAGCCGCGGCAGGTTGCGGACGCTCGACTCGCAGGCGAAGACGCCGTTTGCGTCGGCGACCGCCTCGATGCTCGACCCGAAGGGCGGACTGCGAAAGCGCGGATGGTTGCGGCCGTCGACCGACAGCGTGTTGTGGGCCCTGGTCGATTCGACGTAGCGGCGCCTGGCATCGCCATACCAGAAGCCGTCGCGGAACGCCGGCTCGCCGGGGGCCGTGCGGCCGACATAGCCGAAGCGGCCGGGCTCGACGAGAATGTCGACCCCACGGTCGCGCCAGAGGAAAGCCCCGGTGTCGGCCTGCTTGTGGACCCGCGAGTGGAACGCCGCCGCCTGCGCCAGATAGACCTCGGGCCCCTTCACGAACCAGTAGCCGCCCGCGGCGAACGTCGCCTGTTCGGGCGCAGCCGGCGCAGCAGCGTCTGCCACCGGATACGGCGGATCGGCTTCGAGGTCGGAATCGCCGAGATTGGCGATGCGGCCCTGTGTATCGAACATCCACGCCGCCGCGGCGCGCATCCGCCCGACGGCCTCGCCGAACGCCTTCTCGGTGACGATGCCCTGATCCGCCACCCAGTCGAGGCTGTTCGCCAGGATGACGTGGTACATCGGCGAATGCTCGCGATGGACGCCGTCGGCGGCAAGCTGGGCCGCGAGCGTCGCCAGCAGCCGAGCCTTGCCCTGCTCGTAGGCCGCCCTCATGCCGAGCATCGCCACGCCCGACCGTCCGCTGCGCGACAAAAAGCGGGATGCGCCGCACACCTGCGCCATGGCCTGGAACAGGCCGTGATTGGTGTGCGCCGAGAAGTTCTCGTCCCGCATCAGCGCCTTGCGATGGGCGACCAGGGCGTCGACCAGCTTGGCGAAGAGCGCATCACCGATCGCAGGGCCGCTCGCAGCGGCGGCGACGAGCCAAGCCAGGCGGAAGAAACGATTGCCGATCGAGGTATCGTATCCGATGAAAGATTCCTCGGTTTCCGGCTCGTTCGTGCCTGCCCCTCTCAGGGGCGTGCTGCCAAATTGGTCTATCCACTCCCCGACCCGCTCGCAAAGAAATGCCGTAAGAGCAGGCACGTTGAATTCAGAAGCGTGATCCAGTAGAGGCTCCAATGGGAGCCATGAATTCACGGATAAAGACCGGCTCCTTGGATCGCCGTCCTTCGACTTCCACATCGTCTTCGGCGCGCAGTCGAATTGCAGTCCAAGAATTTCAAAAGGCTCCCCTGCAATGGCACGGGCTACCTCCGCGGCACCCATTCGCGCCAGCCTGTAGCTAATGCGGTCGTACGGCCGGACCGGCAGACGCGCTAGCGCCTGTCGCAGTGCCGAGACGCCCGCCGGCTTCGGCGCGGCCGGTGCCGCAGGACATTGCCAGGCCAGGGTCTGCCAGGCCGGCGTGCGCGAATACGGCCCCGGGCCGGAAAGATCGACCTCGCGCCAGCCCCGAAGCACAGTTGCCCTGAGCTCCGCCAGGCGCTCGCGGTAGCGCGGGTAGTTGGCGTTGTCGAGCACGAGCCAGCCGCCCGGCGCCACCTTGGCGGCACCGGCCGCGAGGCAGCCCATCCGAGCCCGGCCGTCGACCACAACGAGGTCG